>JBGCDP010000277.1:0-13580 GCA_045105475.1 Anaerolineae bacterium | reverse complement strand
ATCATTCGACAGTGATCGTGAGAATCTATAAGATTGCGTAATGAGTGATACAAAAACACAAATTACCGATGTGGCTGAACGACTTGTGCGGTCTGGTGGATATAACGGGTTTAGCTTTCGGGACATCGCGGCCGAAATCGGCATCAAAAGTGCATCTGTCCATTATCACTTTCCAACAAAGGAAGCCTTAGCTTTGGCGGTTGCCGAGCGCTACAAACAGCGGTTCTTTGCCGCATTGGGTGACCCGACCCCGGCCGGAACCAGCCTTGAGCAACGGCTGAACCATTATGGCCAAGTGTTCCAAGACTCTTTCGCAACGTCTCACAGCGCCTGTCTGTGTGGCATGTTGTCGAACGAAATCGCTCTGTTGCCAGATTCAGTGAAAGAGGTTTTGGTTGTGTTTGTTCAAGAAAACGTGATGTGGTTACAGCAAGCAATTGCCGATAGTCAGGGATCATCAGAAGCAGAGGCTAAAAAGCAGGCACAGCTTGTCTATTCGGCACTTGAAGGGGCGATGGGGGTTGCGGCGCTCACGCAAGATAGTAGTTGGCTCGAAACGGTATCTAGTCGAGTTTCATCTTTGATTGTCAACGCTGCTTAAACAGGTGACCTACATCAACCGAAAATATAAAAAAGGGCGGCTGTGATTTCTCACAGTCGCCCTTTTTTTATTCGAACGTATCCCACAATGATGCGACAACAAGTTTCGCCTGCAACGCTTCGGCCGATAGTTCCGTTTCAAGTGAGATCTCCACACTATCTCTTGGAAATAGGTGGGTGAAGTTGCTCGAGAAGCGATGGGCACTTCCATCAATCTCAAGCCAAACCCACATCGCTGGGCGATCTGTTTGGAGCTGAATTGTCGCCATGTTGCCTGATTTCTCGACTTGCGCTGTGATTGTCGGCCGTTTGAGCTTGATGTGTTTCGGCCGACTGAGATAGGTCACATTTTCAGAAACAACCTCGCCGCCAACGCTCAAGCGTATTCGAACAAACAGATTCCGAACCCCATATTTCGCGATGTCTGGCTGGATGTCGAGCGTGGTGACCAACCGGCTTTCAACGCTACCTACTTGGCAGTCGAGCGAACCTTGGCGCACAACCTGACCCTCTTCGGCCGTGAGAACTTCCCATCTAACTGTGCCATTTAATGGCCGGGGCAGATCATGAGTCAGATGGATTTTAAGCGTACCTGCGTCTAAATCTTCGACGGCCGACAGTAGCGTGGGGGCGAAAAAGTCCTTTGCCATGTAGTGCAGCGCTTTCCATTTCCCCAAGCTGTCTAACGACGACCAACTAGCGACCGGCCAGCAGTCATTCAACTGCCAGTAGAGCGTCCCCATGCCGCGCGGCATCGTGCGCCGCCAATGCTCAACCGCATATTTAATCGCCATCCCCTGCTGGATCTGGCTTAACCAAATGGTGCTTTCAAACGAACTTGGCAAGCGGAACCAATCGAGCATGTAGCTCATGATTTTGCTGTTGCCCGCATCGTTTTTCTGGTGCTGCTCCATCACAAAACTGGTGACATTTTTGTCTTTTGGCAATAAAACCGTATCAAGCGTAGCCGGTTCTGGGAACGACTGGAAGCCGAACTCACTGTTAAAGCGGTGCATGCAGGTGCGATAAAACTCGAACGGCTCCATCCCGTGCCACACGTCCCAAATGTGGGCGTCTCCCCAATCTGGGTGGTTGTGGGTCAACCGATTCCCGTGCGGGCTATGTGGACTGCCAGGCCAATAGTCAGTTTGTGGGTCGAGTTGGTTGACGATGGCGCGTAACCGAACATCAAAGAGGCGGCTGTAATCTTGCCAGCTCATGGCGCGGTCGCTCCATTCGTCAGCGACGAGCCCCTGCTCCATTTCATTGTTGCCACACCACAGCGCCATCGAGGCATGATGACGCAGCCGTTTGATTTGTTGCTCAGCTTCGGCTTCAAAGTTGGCCATGAACGCGTCGTCATCGGCCGGGTATGCGGCGCAGGCGAACATGAAATCTTGCCAAATGCAGATACCCAATTGGTCACATAGATCATAAAAGATGTCTGGCTCGTAGATGCCGCCGCCCCAAATACGGAGCATGTTCATGTTGGCGTCGGCGGCCGACTGTAGCAGGTCTTTGTACCATGCTTTATCGACCCGAGTCACAAAGGTATCGGCCGGAATCCAGTTGGCCCCTTTGCTGAAAAACGGGACGCCGTTGCACTCAAAATGGAAACTTTCACCCCATTCATCCGGCTGACGAATTAGCTTGAGTTCTCGCAGACCGATGTTGCGGGACCAGCTGTCAAGCGTCTTGTCGGCCGTGTGCAGGGTGACATCGACACGGTACAACGTTTGGTCCCCCAATCCGTTGGGCCACCATAATTGAGGGTCGTCAATGGTCACGGTTAGATCGGTTTTGCCGTCTATTAAGGTTGATCCAAAATTATCGATTGACTCCTCTCCAAGCCACACTTCAATTTCTGCCGCAACCAGCGTGTCACCAACTGTTTCAGCTTCGATGGCAATATCTAATTGGACCTGCTCACCATGTGTTTGGGTAACATGCACGTCGCTGATGTGAGCCAAATCTAGGCCGATGAGTTCGATATCTTGCAAGATGCCGCAGGTGATAAACGAAGGTCCCCAATCCCAGCCGAAGTTGCACTGGCTTTTGCGAATGTAGGGGACCCCGACGCTGCTGTTCCATGCATGTAAATATCTTTCAGAATTTTTGGACAGCGTATAGTTGAGGGCTGAGGCAAAAGTGATGACTAATTCGTTTTCTCCAGCTTGAATGGCATCTTTCACATCAAACTCCCAAGCGCGAAACTGATTGTCGGCCGTCCCTAGCTGCTGACCGTTTAGCTCGATGGTTGCCAACGTGTCGAGGCTGTTACAGCGCAGGGTGAGCTTTTGCTGTTGCAGAAATTTTGCGGGGATCTCAAACGTTTTGCGGTAGACCCAATCCTTTTCACCAATCCATTGGAGTTTGAGTTCGTTGTCACGAAAGTATGGGTCAGGGATCTCTCCGGCCGCTAATAAGTCGGTATGTACACAGCCCGGTACAGTAGCCGAAAGCCACGTTTCAGCGTTCGCTTGGGAAAACTCCCAGTTGCCATTTAGTGTCAAAATATCCATATTTTAAAAGCTTACTGTTGACCTCAAATTAGAGCAATATCAGTTTAAAGCCATTTTCTTAAATCAGTTTGGGCTGATGTTCGATCGATGGGTAGACTTGATTTAGTAGCTGAACATAGTAATCGGCTTTTAGGAGAATTTAAATGCTTAAACAAATTGCACACATTTGTATTATGTCCCATGATTTAGAGGCGACCGAACGTTTTTACGGCGATCTGTTGGGCTTACAGCGTAGTTTTGATTTTTTGAAAGATGGGGAGCTGTATGGCTACTATCTGGGGCTGGGCGGCCGGACGTTTATTGAAGTTTTCCATAACCTGACAGCTACGGCCGGAGACAACCCACTCATCAATCACATCTGCCTTGAAGTGGAAAGTTTAGACACAGTAATCGCTCACGTACGAGCAAATGGTCACGAGATTACAGATAAAAAGAAAGGGGGGGATAATACGTGGCAAGCGTGGATGAACGACCCCAGCGGTGTTCGGATTGAGCTATTTGAATATACGGACGAGAGCGCCCAGTTCACCGGTGCTGACTGCATTGTAGATTGGTAGATTAAAAATAGTATTTTTTAGACCGATCACCCTCCGACAGGCTTGGGGAGCGTAGGTCTTCAGTAGGAGAAATTAAATTGAATGAATTAAGCCCCCTCAAAGTGTTGTTGGACACCCTGCCGCAGGTCGGCCGGGTTGAATGGATCAGCATTCGGCCGGCTCGAAATGAAGCGGCACTTATTCTAGATGAAGTGGAGATTAGCCTCGAAAAAGGGCTGGTCGGAGATCGCTTTGGCGGTAAAGCGGGCAGCCCACGTCAGGTGACCATTATTCAAAAAGAGCATTTAGACGTTATCGGCGCATGTCTCAATCGTGGTTCGATTGATCCCGCCTTGGTGCGGCGCAACATCGTTGTGTCAGGCATCAATCTACTGGCGTTAAAAGGGAAAACGTTTCAAATTGGGGATGCGGTGCTTGAATATACCGGCCTGTGCCATCCGTGTAACAAAATGGAACGGGCATTGGGCGCTGGTGGGTACAACGCGATGCGTGGTCATGGTGGGATTACGGCTCGTGTGATTGAAGGTGGAATGGTTCGGTTGACTGATTCAGTGTCTTATAAACCTAAATAACGCATCTCATGAATCTTACCGTTTAAGGCTGCGTGTCGGTTTGTATCAACCATCTGGTTGATACAAATCATAATCTCCTGGCCGATTATTTAAATGCTGGCTCTGTGTAGACTGTGGCTACTTGTTTAAATAATCTTGGAGGAACACGCATGAAAGCGATCGAATACACAACCTATGGCCCGACAGACGTTCTGCAAATGGTAGAGACAGAAAAACCAACACCACAAGACAATGAGGTATTGGTTCGGATCTGTGCGGCCGGGGCTAATGCGGCCGATTGGCGTTTGATGCGAGGCGATCCTTTCTTTGTGCGGTTCGAGAGCGGCCTACTAAAACCTAAAAACAAAATTCTAGGATCAGACATCGCTGGTGTCGTTGAAGCTGTTGGCAGTAAGGTGACTCATTTCAAAGTTGGTGATGAAGTCTTTGGCGATCTTTCTGAAGACCGATTGGGTGGCTTTGCCGAATATGTATGTACACACGAAGCGTTTTTGGCGTTGAAGCCTAAAAACCTCTCGTTTGAAGAAGCTGCGGCCGTACCGATGGCGGCCGTCACCGCCTTGCAGGGGCTGCGTGACAAAGGGCAAATTCGGCCGGGGATGAAAGTCTTAATCAATGGTGCATCTGGTGGGGTAGGGACTTATGCGGTGCAGATTGCAAAAGCGCTGGGTGGCGAAGTTACGGCGGTGTGTAGCACGAAAAAGATTGACCTCGTACGTTCAATTGGAGCTGACCACGTCATCGACTACACTCAAGAAAACTTTACTGAAAGCTCAGAAAAATATGATCTGATCGTAGCGATTAATGGCTACCATCCACTTGCTGCTTATAAACGGATCTTAGCACCAGCTGGGACATATGTGTGCATCGGCGGGGAGATGAAACAGATCTTTCAGGCGATGCTTCTAGGGCCGATTATGTCAAAAAAGGGTGGGGTGCAGCTCAGTTCGCTTTTGGCAAAACCGAAACGGGAAGATTTAGATTTCGTGACGGAGCTAATCGAAACTGGCAAGATTATGCCGGTTATTGATAAGCGCTACTCGTTCCCAGAAACGGCAGAAGCGATCGGCTATATCGAAGCGGGTCACGCCATGGGGAAAGTGGTTATTTCAGTTAACTAAAGTGGATTTTATTTTTTAGGTGGAACCCAATAGCCACCTTGCCATTCGCCCCAACTCGGCCGGATTTCTTCGATTTTCTCTCTAACGTCGCCAACCAAACCTAAGCCGTTCGAAGCGGCAACGTTTTCTTCGAGCTGCTGAATCGTCCGTGCTCCGGGAATAATGGTGGTGATCGCTGGCGCTGATAGGGTGAATTGATGAGCCATGCGGGTTAGCCCTCCTTCGTAGTCAGCCCCAACCGGCCGTAAATCTTCTGTCATCTCGATCCGCTTTTGTGTACGCTCTTCCCCAGACAGATTGACCCGATGATCAGACCCAACCGGTTCTCCAGCTCGGAATTTGCCGGTCAACACCCCTTGAGCCAGCGTGAGCCGACCCATCAAACCCACCCCATGCTGCTCTGCAACGGCGAATAACTCATCTTCAGCTTCTGTTTCAAAGATGTTGTACGTGATCTGAATAAGATCAACCAAATCCTGCTTGATCAGCCAAATCGCATCGGCCGCGGTGTTTAGTGCCATCGCACAAAAACGCACTTTTCCTTGTGCTTGGAGCTTGGTCATCGTTTCGGCCCAATCGTACCGTTCTAGCATTTGCCGTGTAGGGCTGTGCAATTGCAAAAAGTCGATATGCGGCCGTTTGAGCCGCTTAATGCTCGCCTCAACATGACGTGTGATGCGTTCCTCAGTAAATTCCCCTCCGTCTTTGCCACGGCTAACTTTTGTCGCGATGTAAACATCGTCTCGATTTCCTAAGGCGGCCCCAAGCATCTTTTCGCTCCGACCGTGTTCGTACTTTTCGGCCGTGTCAAAAACGTTGACCCCAAGGTCGGCCGCACGCTGAATCAGACCAATCCAATGTGAGTCTGGCTGTTCTGCGCCACCCAATCGATTACATCCCATGCCGACTTCTGATAGTTTGATGCCGGACTTTTTTATGGTGCGATAGTGCATTGACATACTCCTGACTTTGTCATTTTAATGTGGTAGAACTTATTGTAAATGTAATACTCAGGAAGCTCAAACGATTAGAAGTGAGATTGTTGGCATGATTGAACCACAAGATTGGACCTTTGAAAATTTTCCAGAAAGCACCGCTTTTACCGAAGGGGTGACGATAATTCCGGCCGACCATAGCGGCCGTTCGTGTAAAACTCATATCGGAATTGAGTATGCTCATAAGTCCGGCATGCCCCTACATCTGCATATTATCGAGCCTGAGCAGCATGAAGCCGAAAATCTAGCATTCCCTTTGATTATGTTCATTCAAGGATCAGCTTGGTTTCAACAAGACAATGGAACGAGTGTTGCTCAGCTTTCTCGTTTTGCGCAGCGTGGCTTTGTGATTGCAATCGTTGAATATCGGCCGTCTCCAGTCGCTCCTTTTCCAGCTCAAATTAAAGATGCGAAAACCGCTATACGGTTTTTGAAAAAACATGCTGAAACCTATCATGCTGACCCTGAGAACATTATTGTGTGGGGGACGTCTTCAGGTGGACATACGGCCGTGATGACCGGATTGACCCTCGGTAATCAGGCACTCGACGATAGATCAGCCATCGATGACCCGATCGTCATCAAAGCGATTGTTGATTATTATGGGCCGACCGACATTAGCAAAATGAATGAAGAGCCATCGATTATGGATCATATCGGCCCAGATTCCCCTGAAGGGATGTTGATCGGAGGGCTAAATGTCCTAGAAAACCTCGATAAGGCGCAGGCAACCAACCCGTTGAACTATATTCCAGAGGGTGATCCAATTCCCCCGATCTTGATCGTGCATGGCAGTAAGGATCGATTGGTACCGTTTGGGCAAAGTGTTATGCTTTTTGATGCTTTAAAAAAGGCCAACAAAATAGCAGAATGCATTCAGCTAAAAGGGGCCGATCATGGCGGCCCACCATTTTGGACAGAGCCGATCTTTGATCAGGTCGAGACGTTCGTGAGAAAATATTTATGAGTCAAGAACAGCCTAAAAATCCGTTGCACGGGATTAAGCTAGAGCAGATTGTGACAGAGTTAGCCGAGCACTTCGGGTGGGAAGAGTTAGGTCGACGTATCGATATTCGCTGCTTTAAATTTGATCCATCTGTTAAATCGAGTCTCAAGTTTTTGCGCCGCACCCCGTGGGCAAGAGCCAAAGTCGAAAACTTGTATGTTTCAACTTTGGCTTCAAAGTAAGCTCCTACTTGGCGAAGACGATTATGATCGCAAATCACGTCCTTCTAGCTATTTCGATGCCGATCAACCATCTCTGAAAAACGGTTTCCGGTTGCAAAGGCGGTTGCCAAGAAGGCATCTTCATTTTCATCCAACTCACTTGCCATCACTTCCAATGACATCGGTTTTCGATAAGGGGATGAAGCAATCATTTTTGCGAGATTGTCCCAGTCAAGATCATTGACAAACATGTTCCTGTGTTGATCGTTATTTCCATCATTGCCATGCAAATGCAGTACAAGTAAGCGATCTAGAAATGGTTTAAGCCCGGCCGAACGGTCGCGGCCCAAATGGGCATGGCCTGAGTCGTAACATAACCCTACAAAGTCGGCTGGATATTCATCAAAGATACGTTGAATGAGCCCCCAATTATCATCGCTATCCTCAACAGGGACCTTGTCAAAGTGTACACCACGAAAATCGATTAAATTTTCAATTGCAATTTTGATGCCTCTTTTAAGCGCATATGGCATAAGATCATCTAAAGTTCTTCGCAGTTGATCCCATTCGTTTTCATTTTTTAACGGATACGCATGCATAACGACTGAGTCGCCACCAAACCGTGCACAGAAATCGATCCGGTTCTTTACCAGCTCGACACCTGCTTGGCGGGCATATTCTTGTGGCGAATACCAAAACTTTTCACGCCCTTCTGAGCCATGGAGATCGGCTACGATTAAATTGTATTTACGCAAAAGATTGCCGATGTAGGTCATTTCTGACTCCCCATAGATAAAGTCTCCACTCCAGTGGTGGCACCAATGCACATGTGAGAACCCTGCATCGGCTATCGCTTTTAAAAAGGGCTGTGGGTTGCCGATTCCAGCTTCCATATCGGCCATGCTTTCAAAACGATGAATGTTTGGACTGTAATCTGTTGCCATTGATAACATGATTTTTTCCTGAAGCTATTGCTCAACACTTTCGCCATATTGAGCTAAGCGCAGATGAAAAATCATGCATCTAAAAACATTTCATGACACCTTTAATCCCGAGAAGCGGCCTATAACCGAAGCATCTATTCGCAATGTAGGCGATTCTTATGTGTCACGAATTTTGGCGAAGGGGTTGAGGACTAAATGTGATTTAATTTTCGTAGATTACCATAATCCACGAAAATCGAATACTACAAAAAAAATCGTATGTGTTGACATAATTGTTTGCCTGATTCTCTAGTTGCTGCTGAATGCGATCTGGCGTGCGTGAATGAAATCATGCTACCGGTTCAGACTGTACCTTAGTAAAGATGTAGGCTCAAAGGATGTTACTCGTCTGAAGATTCTCTGACTAGCAGATAAACGAGTGGCGAAAATGCACCTACAACGAAAGTAGCGATAATCCACGGCCACGGATTGCGGCCCGCCTTATTGGCGTCCCGATAGATCCAAATTACGACAAGGGTTAGTGCGATCACTAAGTCAACATAGATTTGCATCGATCCATAGCTATGAAAAATCGAGGCGAATATACCAAACACCCCATCAACCCAAAGGGCAACAGCGGTTAAGGCACCAAACAATGCTAGTGTGACAATAAGAATAATGCGATTCATTGGTTAAACCTCTTTAGTCTGTAGCCTTTTAAGAATTTTTTTGCACTCTTAAAAAAGCTGATACTGACTCTAATCTTTTGCCGGCCGCCACAAGGGACCAATAATGATGATCAGGACAATGATGTTGAAAAAAGCGTTCCAGGTGTTTCCTGACGCTATTGAACCAGCACTGTCCAAGACGAACCAAGACAGCACCCCGACCAACAAAGAGCGGCGCACGCCTTCAGGCGCAGCATCATAGACCCAAGCCTGCAAGCACCAAACCATAACGCCCCAACCAAATAAAAAGCCACCCGTTAATGCAGATAAAAACCGAGTGGTTGGATCTGCATAACTTTGCACGCCATCTAACGGCCAGCTCAAAATATCAAGGGTTAAGCGAGCCAGTTCTGAAGTGGGCTCCATTGTGCCTAAAAAAAAGATGGGTCCAAAAGAGCCGATAACTATAGCGGCAACCTTTAACCAAAACTTGTGAAAACTATGTGTCATCAGAGACATATGAACTCCTTTTTAATTTCATAAAGAGATATCGGTTAAGCAGAATGTAGCGAGTGCTACATGTTTGAATCTATAAATTGTAGCAACTGCTACATTCTTTTGCAAGTCGCATCTGATACAATCTAAAAATGGGCAAAGTTGAAATCAAAAAAGAGCTGATAATTCAGTGTGTTGTTGAATATATAGTTGAAAAGGGACTCTTGAATGAGATGGGGATTCGGAGCTTGGCAAAGGCGGCCGGGACCAGCGACCGGATGCTGATCTACTATTTTGGGACGAAGGATGAGCTAATCAATCAGGCGTTGAACACCATTGCAGCAGGCTTTACGCTTCAGTTAGATGCTTTGCTGGGGGATCGTCTACGCCCGGCCTCTCAGCTGCTGGCTGAGTTAACGGCAATTGTTTCCCATGATGACTTTGACTCATCGGCGCGGCTTTGGTTTGAGCTTGTCGGGCTGGCCGCACGCAAAAAAGAGCCGTACGCTTCAAACGCTAAGGCATTGGCAGAAAACTGGATTGAGTGGGTTGAGTCGCGGTTGATTGAGCCGCAAGAGGGACAGGCGGCCGATTTATATGCACATTTAGAAGGGCGGCTTATGCTTAAGCTGGTGCGAGGCGAATAAAAGCCGGAAGAACGATAGGGCCGTAGGTGACTATATCAGGCTGTATTTGGTTTCAGGACCCTATCATTAACTTCCTTTGTTTACTTGGCTTCGATCCGGTTATTATTCAGTAATTGCTTGGATTACAAACGGCTCAACCAGCTCAATCTGACCATATTTGGCGAGAGAAAAGTCTGAAGTTGTGACGACGACTAGATCATATTCTGGGATAACGGTTATGTACTGACCGCCATAGCCCACTGCACTGACGCGGCGTTGGGCACTTTCTTCGTCGATCCAGAACAGATAGCCATAGGCTTCATCATGAATGTCTGCTACTTGATTCTGAGTGGCGGTGTTGAGGTAGTCGGCCGGGACAAGTTGCTCTCCTTCCCAAACCCCATCGTTCAAAATTAGCTGCCCAATTCGTGCCATGTCACGCGGCCGCATGGCCAAGCCTTTGCCACCGAACGGAACGCCGTTTGTGTCAATCTGCCATGGTGGCGGCTCAATGCCTAATGGAACGAAGAGTTCTTCGGCCGCATATTCGTGAATCTGCATGTCAGTGACTTGGTCAATCACGGCTGACAGCAAATGGGATGCCCCTGTATCGTATAAGAATCTTTCACCCGTTTCGTAATTTAAATCTTTGCCAAGCATGGTAGGCACTGAGGCATCGTGGCAGCGGTCGCCAGGGCAGGCGACCCCAGAGGTCATGGTGAGTAGATCATGGATCGTAATGTCTGCCAGATCGGGATCACTTTCGGCCAGTTGCTCGGGTGGCAGCAGCTCGCCTAAAGATTGATCTAACTCTAGCAATCCATCATCGGCCGCAATGCCGATTAGGAGTGATGTGATGCTTTTGGTCACAGACCAAAGAATGTCGGCCGAATATTTACTGCGCCCATCTTTGTAATATTCATAGACCAAAACCCCGTTGCGCATCACCACAAAGCTGTGAATATGCCCATATTGCTCTTCAATGTGAGGTCCTAGTTTGTCAAGCTGCGCACTATCGATCCCCTGATCTTCAGGCTCGCTTTGAGGCCAATCATTAAAGTCGATAGGGTCTGGTACTTCAACAGTGCTGAATTTGAAATAAGCATATTCTTTAGCCAACTGATCCATGACCGCTTCCGGCTCAATATCCTCTTCCACTTCGGCCTCTGCTTCAACTTCAGCAACGGCCGGTTGTGGTGTGGGGGAGGACTGTTCGGCTTGTTCAGCTTCTGCATTGGGAACAGGCACTTCAGCAGGTGAGCTACACGCCATGAGTAGCCCGATCAAAATTAAAAAGAAAGTTTGAGGGTATCGCATAAATTTTTAGGTGGTCTGGATAGTTTTGCCATTAAAGGTAAAGTTAGTTTTTCTGCCAAGACAACCTGATGATAGCTTTGGCCTAGGTTGCTATGCAACACGTTATGATCATACTCATCTCAAGAACATTAAATTGGAGGATATCAAGTATATGAGCACACCTTTTCAATTAAGCGGCAAAGTTGCCATTGTCACAGGCTCTGGCCAAGGTATTGGTGAGAGCATCGCCAAAGTGTTTGCGAACGCTGGAGCCACCGTTGTGGTCGCCACGCGCACGGCCGCCAATGGTCAGGCGACGGTCGATGACATTCTCGCCGCTGGAGGGCAAGCCTCATTTTATCAAGTCGATGTAGGCACATCGGTCGCTTGTGCAGAGCTTGTTGCTCACACAATCAAACAGCATGGCAAGCTCGATATCATGGTCCATAATGCGGCCGTTTTCGGCCGACATAAAATCGAAGAGATGCCGGATGAAGCTCTCTCCCATTCGCTAGACGTCAACTTAAAAGCCTGTTTTTGGCTGACTAAATATGCGATCCCGCACATTCGCCAGCAGGGTGGCGGCCGGATTTTGGTGACTTCATCGGTTACAGGGCCGCGGGTAGCGATGGCGGGCAATAGTCATTATGGGGCTGGTAAAGCTGGAGTTAATGGGTTTATCCGTGGGGCAGCACTTGAATATGCTCAAGAAAACATCACCGTCAACGGGGTAGAACCTGGGTTGATTTATACGAGTACAATGGACCCCGAAGCGGATGGGCATGGGATCGAAGCGGTTGAGGCATTTATTCCCATGCGTCGTATGGGTGATCCCGATGATGTCGCTTACGCGATGCTTTATCTCGCTTCAGATCAAGCGAGCTATGTGACTGGGCAAACGATTGTTGTTGATGGGGGTGGACTGCTTCCTGAACATCCACTTTATGCGTGAGCCAAGCAACTCAATGCACTTAAAACAAAAAAGATGGCCTTGAGAACCAAGACCATCTTCAGGATTTAACTATTTGATTGCTCAAAGGAAACTTTTTAAGTTTTGAGCCAGTTAAACAGTAACGCTTATTTCTGAGCAACCAGCTCAACAGTGATCTCAATTTCATCACTAATCAGATCATCGCCCAGGTCTGAAAAGAAGCTGCCGGAGCCGAACTGAACATCGTATAAAGCACGATCAAACACGATGTCGGCTGAGGCTGTTACAACCCCATCCGCTTCAGTGGCCGTTGCGGTAAATTCAATCGGGTTGGTGATCTCTTTGATAGTTAGGTCACCAAGTACTGCATAAGTGCCATCACCCAAACTTTCGGCCGAGTTAATGACCAAGCTGGCGGTTGGGAATGTGACGGTGCCAAAGAAATCATCTGAGTTTAGATGCTGAATCAAGCGATCGGGTGAACCGTCGGTGGCTGCAATGCTTGTCATATCGAGCATAAATGATCCTGAAACCAATGCCCCATCTGCCAAGGTTAGCTCACCTTCGGTCATGTCAACGACGCCGGTGTGAGAGTTGCCAACCGGTTTGCTACCTGTCCAAGTGACGGTGCTGTCGGCCGTAGAAACGGTGTATGTTCCAGCCGAACCTTCTGCCATAGCTTCGTCGGCAACGACTTCTTCCGCCATTGCCATCTCTCCACTCATTGCAACCAGTTCAACGGTGATCTCAATTTCATCGCTAATCAGATCGTCGCCTAAGTCTGAAAAGAAGCTGCCGGAGCCGAACTGAACATCGTACAAAGCACGGTCAAACACGATGTCGGCCGAAGCGGTCACAACTCCATCTTCTTCAGCCGCCGTTGCTGTAAATTCAATCGGATTGGTGATCTCTTTGATGGTTAGGTCGCCAAGTACTGCATACGTGCCATCGCCTAAACTTTCGGCCGAGTTAATGACCAAGCTGGCGGTTGGGAATGTGGCGGTGCTAAAGAAATCATCTGAGTTTAGATGTTGAAGCAATCGATCTTGTGATCCCTCGGTCGCTGCAATGCTTGCCATATCGAGCATAAACTATTCTTAAACGATG
>JBGCDP010000276.1:0-2518 GCA_045105475.1 Anaerolineae bacterium | reverse complement strand
CCGAATCTCGTTTGGGGGCTGATATCGCTCTGGCGTTTAACCAGGGTGTCACCAACTGGCAGGTGTCACCCGGTGGGGCGATGCTCGAAGAGATGGCCGGACGGGCGCTTTGCGATCTGTTTGGCTTAGCGAAAACGGCCGATGCCACATTTATGTACTCCGGCACTTACGCCAATCAGCAGGCGCTTTACATGGCGCTGCATCGGTATGCAGAACGCAAAAACGTTGATTTTGTGAATGGGGGGCTGGCGGCGTTTCCTGACCCGAGCCGGTTGGTTGTGCTGGTGACGGCCGATGCCCATTTTTCGCTACGGCATGCGATACGCATGATGGGGCTGGGCGAAAACAATCTGATCAAAATTCCGGTAGATGGGGAACGGCGCATGGACTTTGGTGCACTCAAACAAACGGTAGAGAATCTGGAGGGAGAAAAAGATGTCTTCTGCATCGTGGCGACGAGCGGCACAACCTCGACCGGGGCGATTGACCCAATCCGGCCGATTGTCGATCTGGTCGCAGGCACAGATATTTGGTTCCACATCGACGGAGCCTACGGGTATGCGTACAAGCTGGTGCCGGAAGTTGCCCATCTTTTTGAAGGTGATGAGCTGGCTGACTCGATTTCATGGGACCCACATAAGCAGATGGGGGCGCCGATTCCTAATTCGATTTTATTTATGCGGGATGGGGCTGATTTTGAACGGATGTCGCTCTATTCTGGCTACTTTAATCGGGAAGAAGACACGGAACCGAATCCGGGACTCAAGTCGCCACCCACGACCCGGCCGATGTCGGTTTTACCTCTTGTAACGGTGATCAAGGGGAAAGGGTTAAACGCCATCGTTAAAGAGCTGGCTTCCCCGGTTCGGGCGATGGGCCAAACGGCCGAGTGGCTGAAAGAACAGCCTGACTTTGAGGTGTGCCATACCCCTGATACGGGGATCTTGTGTTTTCGCAAGCTGAAAGCGGAGGCAACGGCCGATGAGCTTAGCCGGTATCAACGCACCCTGTACGATGCGATTATGAGTAGCGGTGAACGTTCGATTTCAACGACGTCACTAGACGGAGAGACGGTGTTGCGCTTTGCGGTGGTGAAGCCGGAAACGAAGTTTGAGCATCTGCGCGCGTCAGTTGAGGCGATCAGGGCCTTGCTTTAACAGATGGTTTTGCACATCGTCAGGTAGTTTTGATCTCTTGATGACTTTGCTCGGCCGACCTTGTTTGAGCCAGCGAAAGCGCCAATATGCCGACAATGATTAAACCTGCACCGATGGCGCTTAAAAATGTGAGTCGTTCGTTGAGGAGCACGGCCGCGATGATGGCCGCGAAAATCGGGGTTAGCAAATTTAAGGCGGTTGTCAATATCGGTGAAAGATATTTCGCAGCATAACTGTAGCAAAGGGTAGGAACTACGGTTGAGAGCGTCCCTAGGCCTAAAATGATCCACCCGACGTTTGTTTGTTGAAGGTTCGCTGTCCAGTTTGATGAGGTCAGAATTGCAATGGGCAAAATTAAAATTGAGCCGATCAAAAAAGTAGCGAAAGCCACCGAAATCGGATTAAGGGCGTTGTTTTCGCTGGCAAATTGTTTGAATAAGGTTGCATAACCTAACGAAACACATGCTGAAAGAAGGGCGAAAAACAAGCCGGTAAAATAAGCCGATTGATCAGAAGCTCCTTGCAACTTGGGTAGAACAAAAAGGATTAACCCGAAAAATGCTGTGAGTGCACCAAGGGATTCCCATAGGGTTACCGGTTTTTTTCTAAAAGCATTGACTACGAGTCCGATAATTGGGGAGAGGCCGACCACCAAAACAACATCACTAACAGGTGCAAGTTGAAAGGCGCGTACCGCAAATAGATAGTAGAGCACCATCAAGCTGGATAGAGTCAGTCCACTTCGTGATTGAATAAGCGCTGTAAATTGGCTCCTGAGCGGCCGGTTGAAGATGAGAATCGGTAGGATAGTAAGCAGAGAAACAATAAGCCGATAGGCTAAAACTTCAAAAGTCGAGAAGCTAGGGAGCAACTTTACAAAGGTGCCTGTAAGCCCCCAGCCTAAAGCGGCTAAGCAGCCAGATGCCAAAGCGGAATTACGGGTTGATATCATTACTGGATTTTATCCCAGCTTTAATCATGTACACATCCCCTCTATTGGTATCAAAAACACTCAGACCAGACTGTTACGCTAGCGAAAACCAGTCTGGTCTGAGTGTTAGATCAGCGGCCGATAAACGGCAGGTAGATCGGTATAGAGCTTGATGGCGGGTCAGTACAGGCTGAATCGTCACCGTTAACTGTTAGCGTTGCTGGGCTCGTTGTGACTGTGCCAAAGCTATTCGTCACCATGAGCGTGTACGCCCCTTCATCTGACTCTTTCACCGGATCAATGGTGAACGTGGCGTTGGTCGCCCCACTAATGGGCGAGCCACCTTTCGACCATTGATAAGTAAACGGCCGACTACCATTTACAGTGGCATCAAAGGTCGCAATGCCACAGGCTGAAACCGTTTGGCTTT
>JBGCDP010000275.1:0-25969 GCA_045105475.1 Anaerolineae bacterium | reverse complement strand
GCGACAACGCGTGAGGTGCATCGTGAGGCGCTTAAAAGCGACATGATCCGTCATACGGTGTTGACGACGTTGTTTTCAGGCGGAGCGGCCCGTGGGATGGTTAATCGGCTGATTCGTGATCTTGCCCCACTGCATGCAGACGCGCCGCCGTACCCGTTGGCTTCGGCCGCGCTTGCACCGATCCGCGCAGCGGCAGAAGCGGCCGGAAGTGGTGACTTTTCTCCACTATGGGCGGGGCAAAACGCCACCGGTTGTAAAGAGGTTTCCGCGGCCGAGTTGACTAGAGAGTTGGCACGTTTACTATAAAAAGCGGCCGTTTTCATTTATGATGGCAAGATAATCATCTAGAACAAGGAAACATATGGCTAGTATTTTTCTTATCGTAGTTGCTATCGGCCTTTTTGCGGTAGCTGGCGTTGTGGGCATCGGAATCGTGGTCTATGTCAATTCGCAAAAAAGCTCAAACGTCCACTCTGATCCCCATCAGCCGCCGAAGCCGAAGAAAGAACTGACTCAGGCTGATTTGAAAGAGATCGAAAAGATTTCTCCAGAAATCATTAAAGCTTTAGAAGGTCGTCAAAAGATTTTAGCGATTAAAGTTTATCGGGAAGAGAATGGGGTCGACTTAAGGGAAGCCAAAGAGTATATCGAAGATATTCAAGAGCGTTTGTTTTAACTTGCCAGATGAAATTTAATGTCGCTACTCACCAAGATGTCAGGCGAATTGCTGACCTGCATATTGAAAACTGGCGTGAAACCTATCGAGGCTCGTTAACTGACCATTATTTGGATCATGAAATCTGGGATGATCGTCGGCAAGATTGGGAGCAGCGGCTCAGCCATCCGGCCGAAAATCAACATGTGCTCATGGCATTGGATGGTGACGAGCTGGCTGGATTTGTGTGCGTTTACGGCCGCCAGCATGCGGCATTCGGGACGCTGATTGAGAATCTACATTCAAGCAAACTGTACCGGGGTAAAGGGATCGGCAAGCGGCTGTTTTTAATGGCGGCCGAGTGGTCATTGAAAACCCATCCTGAAGATGGGTTGTATTTGGAAGTTTTGGCGTCAAACACGGCCGCGATTGGGTTTTATGAGGCGTTAGGTGGGGTCAATGTTGAAAGTAACCTGTGGGCGGCACCAGGTGGGGGAGAGGTGCTGGAGTTTAGTTACTATTGGGAGAATCTAAAGTGCCTGCTCTCAGAACAAGATCAAACCAAATAAACCGGATCACCTACTTTAACTTGGCCGGCAATTCCTGTTTTGGCAAATGCTCCTAAATGAGTCTCATGCTGTTTGACGACAGTATGCAAAATTCGAATATCCTTCGGTAAATCATTTTGTTGTACCGTGGTCATCACACAGCGCAACGTCGGCCAAATCTCTGTAATTTCAACTGAATCACCGATGATGATTTTTTTGTCTACCCAGTCATCTTCGATAAAGCCGGACAGCTCTGCAATGGTGTCGATGAGGATATTCGGCCGGAAACGGCGAATGTCAACATTGACGTCAGAACCAATTAACGATTTGAGATGAGCCAACGTTCCTGTTGAGAGTAGATGCAGGTGGGCTGAATCGAAAAAAGTTCCCGTTGCCAAATCATACCGATCCGCATCATTCGGGAGCTGTCTCTTTTTTCCTGCTAAGGCTTGCTGGATGGGAACGTCTGCAAAGATTGTTTTGGCATCTAGCTCACCATAATTTTGCTGATCCGTTTGCCACCGCTCAAGATTGACTTCTCGCTTTAAAAAGGCTGATAATTTTTGAGATGCATCGTCTTGACTTGTGTGTACGACAGACCCGTCAGGCAATGAAATTTCAACCTCACCGGAGGCGATGGTTTTTGCCCTAAACTCAAGCAGGCTGGTGGTGCGTTTTGCGGTGGTGATCCGGCCGTCCTTTTCGCGCAATGCATAGGCTCGATCTCCGGCCGCGCCAAACTCTCCAAGCTCGAGTGCTCCTACCCGCTCACCACCCATCGATTTAACCGGATAGCGAAAAAGTTCTTTGATTGTTCCAAGGTATTGTTTACTCATTTTGTTTAACCGAGTAGATAATTTAGATTGGCACCCTAGCATGAGACAACTTTTTATCGTTTTAAGGTGAGATCCGCAAGCCGATGTTCATAATTGAAACGCTTTCGAACCTATCGAAGGTGCCCTTCCTGCACGGTTTGCACAGTTCATTGCAAATTTTGCAGGTTCGGAAGATAGTATCATTCAGCCTACCCTAAAGAGAAAAGCAGAATCAAGAAGGAGAAAAAGAATGGACTATCAACCCCTTGCTGAAGTACGAAAAAACCTGCGCGTGAAATGGTATCGGTGCCCTATCGATTTTAAAGTTCTGCGGGAGCTATCAAAGCGGAGTGATGCGCAGGGATGGTTTCAGGCAGGTGGCCATTTGGCTCTGTTTGTGGTGACTGGTTCGCTCGTATATACCTTTTGGGCATGGCAAAGTTGGCTTTTGTTTGTGATTGCGCTGTTCGCACATGGGACCGTGGCGAGCTTTTTTGTGGGGGTGGCTCCGCATGAATTGGGGCACGGGACGGTGTTTAAAACAAAATGGCTCAACCAGCTTTTTCTCTATCTGTTTAGCGGGCTGAGCTGGTGGGATCCGTTTGATTATGCCAGCAGTCATACCTATCACCATCGCTATACGCTGCATCCAGAAGGGGATCGTGAAAACTTGTTGCCGCTTGAGCCGACGTTGGCTTCAACGTTTATGCTGCAGATGTTTACGATCAATCTGCTCACACAGCGCGGCCGGACGTTTGGCAAAGGTGGCTTGCTTTCAACGATTGCGGTGACCGCTTTGGGGGCGTTTGGCATTGTTGGCGACCCGGATACGCCGATTAATGAATGGATTATCGCACTGCATGATGACCAGCCGGAAGAACATCGTAAATCGATTTGGTGGTCACGTATTTTATTGCTGGTACACGGGACGATTACGGCCGCTGCTATTTTAACGGGTCAATGGGTATGGATTTTGATTATTCCCGTCGCTCCGTTCATCGCCAACTGGTACGCCTATTTTGTGGGGCTAACCCAGCACTGCGGCTTGCGCGAAGAACTCCCCGACTTTCGTAAAAACACCCGGTCGGTCAAGCTCAATCCGGTCGGATCTTTTCTTTACTGGCGTATGAACTGGCACATTGAGCATCATATGTTTGCGGGCGTCCCCTGTTACAACCTCAAAAAATTGCATGATGCGGTGGCACATGACATGCCTGCACCCAGATCGCTGCATGAAGCTTGGCACGAGATGCGGGAAACGTGGAAAAAACAGCAGACTGACCCTGACTATTATTTTGATACGCCGCTGCCTGCAACGGCGAAGAGTGTGCGGGAAGATGTTCCAGATGAATTAGAAGGATCGATTGGTGAACTGGCGCCAGAAGGGTTGCGATAGAATGGCAAATGATACCGGTTGTTCCTAGAGGCTCTTGATGAAAAAGTATTTGTTGAACTTCGGGTTCCGTTCGTTGATTCTCTTAAACTCAAGTTCAAACCCACATTTTTCATAAAAGCCTGGGGCTTGAAATTCACTTGTGCACAGGCAAATATAGTCGAACAGAGAATCTGAAAAGTGAGCTTCAAGCTGCTGGATTAGACAAGACGCCACCCCTTTATTTCGAAATGCGTCATCCACCCATAAATCATCGATATACACTTCAGCATAAGCGGTGTATCCGTCTAAAACACCAATAACTTGCCCATCGTCTTCAGCAATTAATGCAAAATGCTGATAGTTGATGGCAACATCTTGATCCTTTTCGTATTTGGCATGCCCGGTTTCAACTTGAGCCTCGACGGCCGGAGGCAGCTTTTCTAGGGTGAATTGAACATTCATAGTTATGGGGTTGATTCGAGTTCAAACAGCTCGGTCACTTCTTCGGCCGACAGTGCTCGCTGATAAATTCGAACATCATCGAGCTGCATCTTTGTGTAGATCACTGTGTCGTTAAATAGGTCTGTGCCAAAGAACAGCGGTCGGCCGGTGTTTGAGATCCCATCCCGGCCGTGGGTTTGTTCCAACGATAATGCCCCATCGATATAAAGCTGAATCGTGTCTCCGGTCCAAACGCCGACAACATGGTGCCAACTGTCTGGTTCAACCGGCTCAGCACTATCGAGGCAATGGTGCGTCGTTGTTGAGCCGGGCTGAATGCAGAACTCAACCCGATCACGAATCAGCCATAACCCCCAGCGTGAATGACCGCCCCGTTCAGGATCGCTCTTTTCAATGATGGTGTACCAAGTTGGTTGTGCTTGCGGTTCGATATAGACCCATGCGCTTACACTAGAGCGTGCAAATAGGCCGATGGTTTTGCTATGTTCAATTTCGATGTAGTCATCGATGCCGTCAAAGTCATAGGCGCTTTCAGCATTGCCGAAGCGATCTTCAATGAGGGTTGCCCCGTTGACGACCCCATCATTCCCATTTTCAGTCGAATCGTTTGCATTGCCGCTAAATGTGTAATGGGCAGATAGCTTTGTATTCAGGTCAGGCTCAGGCGTGGCGGTCGGTGGGGTGGTTGGTTCTGGGATGGGAGTCGTAGTGGTGGTGGGGACGTTTGTTTGGGTTGAGGTTGGAGCTAGTGGTTCTGCTGGTGCTTCAGGGACGGCCGGTTGTGTACAGGCGGCCAACGTTAACAGGAGCAAGAGGCAAAAGGTTCCGAACTGAACAAAAGATCGTTTAGACATATTTTATTTAGGTAAAAAGCCGGTTTGTTTGCTTGTTTACGGGTGCTTGCCGAAAAATGTTGATGTATAAAACACCAATAGAATCGATTAACTTTTGAGATTAATCAAACTCGGTTGACTATATCTTTTCCTGGATAAAATTTCATAGTAGCCAACATTGATGCCACGCAACCGAAGCTTACCCATTGACCTGCTGAGAATTGAATTTCTTTCGAAAAGGAGTGTTCTAATGAATTTTTTGGATGGCGTTACCTCACACACAATCAAAACTGACCGGCTCACAATGCACTATTTGGCCTACGGACCAGAAGAAGGTGTTCCGGTTGTTTTGATCCATGGGAACCTTTCAACCGGCCGCTTTTATGAGCATTTGATGCCTGCTGCCCCGGCCGGATATCGTTTTATCATGCCGGACATGCGTGGCTTTGGCGACACAGAGCGGGTGCCGATTGATGCGACGCGCGGCTTGCGTGATTGGGCCGATGATACCTATTCATTGGTTAAGGCTCTGGGTATTGATGCGCCCGTCCATCTGGCTGGCTGGTCAACCGGTGGCGCAGCGATTGCCGCATATGCGATGGATCGGCCGACTGAAGTTGCTTCGCTTACGTTTATCGATCCTGTTTCACCTTTCGGATTTGGTGGGACGAAGCTCGATGGTACTCCCTGCTTTCCAGATTGGGCTGGAAGCGGCGGTGGCACTGGGAATCCTGATTTTACGCAAAAGTTGGCTGAAAATGACAGGTCGGCCGACTCGCCGTTTTCCCCACGTAATATCGTAACCTCCTCCTACTTCTCGCCAGAATACACGATGGACCCAGAGCGGCTTGATATCTTGGTCGATGAGGTGCTTAAATCTGAAACAGGCGACGATGGGTATCCGGGTGATATGACTACCTCTGAAAATTGGCCCGGCGTTGCACCTGGCACACGTGGCATCTTGAACGCACTTTCTGGTAAATATTGCCAGTGGGGGGATATCGTCAATATCGATCCTAAACCGCCGGTTTTATGGACCCATGGCACGGCCGATATTGTTGTGGCCAACAGCTCCGCTTGGGAAATGGGCACATTGGGGCAGATGGAGCTTGTGCCTGGCTGGCCGGGTGAAGATGTCTTCCCACCGCAGCAAATGGTGACCCAGATTCGCAATGTGCTTACCAGTTATGGCGAAGCAGGTGGCAGCGTGCAAATGGAGATGTTTGAAGGCTCTGGGCATGGGCCGATCTTTGACGCGGCCGATAAATGGGGCAAGCTGTTCTTTGGCTTTTTGCAGGCTTCAGCATAGATTTTTTGAAGGCTCTTGTGAGTAAGGCTGTATGTTTGTTTCAGCCTTATTCACAAGGTTAGCCAGTCTTTTAAGGCTAAAGTTGAGCTAATTTCTCACGCATCTGCCGAATCCATTTGAGCTCAAGCTCATACTGCGCAATCCAATTTTGGTGCATCATCCCCCATAAAAAATCCTCGCGTCGCGTTCGGCCGGGCATATTCTTTTTCTCGTCAGCCTGCACTCGCAAGAAAAACAGCTTTTCACCCACAACGTTTAAATATGCCTCCAACTGTTGATCAAGGTTGGCCGGATCAAGGCAGTCGGCCCACATCAGTTGATTGAAAAAGGACCGTTTGGTTTCAGGCGGGTCTGGCTCGTTTTGCACCCACTCTTTTAAAGCGGCTTGCCCAGGCTCAGTTATCGAATAAACATGCCGGTTTGGAGCACCATCTTGGTTTTCAACCTCTTTTGTGACCCATTCAGCCTTATGCAGCTCAACCAAAGATCGATAAATTTGATTATTGTTTGCCGACCATGGGAGTGTTTCAGAATCAGCAATTATCTTTTTGATGTCGTAGCCGGTCATCGGCCGCCAGCTTAAATAGCCTAAAATTACAAATTTGATAGACATAGCACCTCTATACAATATGATCTAAAAAACATATGTTATTGATAACATATGAAATTGTCAATCTCAAACAGTGAAGTATGCTTGGCATTATGAATGAAAAAGAGAAGAAAAAACTGATCATTCCTGACGGCCGTCGATCGAGCTATGACAATTGGCACTTCGCCCCGGCCGTTGAAAGTGTGGGAGAGTCGTTAACGGAGGCTGGGCTAACATTCGCTGATGTCGTTGAGATGACGACCTATCACGTTGGGCTTCAAGCTCATTTAAAAGAGTTTATAGAAGTGAAGGACCGCTTTGTTCCTGCACCTTATCCTGCTTGGACGGCGATTGGGGTTGTTGAACTGGCGGTTTTGGGAGCTGTGATTGAGGTTCAAGTGACAGCGAAGTTTTAAAGATGACAGGGATTCAAAAGGGCAAAATTATCGTGATTAATGGGGCTTCAAGCGCGGGCAAGTCAACGTTGGCCACGGCCGTGCATCAGCGATTGCCTGTTCCATTTTTGCGTTTCTCTTTTGATCTGTTTATCGATTCAGACGCCCTGCCACGAGAACAAATACAAACAGGGGGAGTTGATTGGGCCGAAATGCGGCCGCGTGTATTTCGCGGTTACCATCGTTGCTGGCCTGCTTTGGCAGGTGCCGGGAATAATCTACTCATCGACCACATCATCGAAGAAGAATCGTGGGTGGCTGATTTGACTCAACTGCTAGCTGGATATGATGTCTTTATGGTTGGGCTGCACTGCTCGCTTGAAGAGCTTGAACGACGTGAGATTGCACGCGGTGACCGTGGCAAAGGTGATGCACGGCGGGATCTAGAGGTTGTGCACAAATATGTGACCTATGATTTCAAACTTGATGCGCAAGATGATCTTGAAAGCAATGCTGAGGCGCTGATCGAAGCTTGGCAAACGAGAAAATCACCTTCGGCATTTGATCAGTTAAGAGAAAAATATGACTGAGAAAAAAGTAGCTCTGGTAACGGGTGCAAGTCGTGGTGTGGGTAAAGGGGTGGCAGAAGCACTTGGTGAGGCAGGGTATGTGGTCTATATCACCGGCCGGTCAGAATCACCCAACGAGACGGTTCCCCTACCTGGCACAATCCATGAAACAGCCCAATCTGTGACCGATCTAGGTGGCGAAGGAATTGCAATTCGCTGTGATCATAAAAACGATGCAGAGGTAAAAGCTGTTTTTGAACAAATCCAATCTGAGCAGGGTCGGCTTGATTTACTCGTGAACAATGCTTGGGCCGGTTATCAGGAAATGCAGCTGCACGGGGCGGGACGTTTCATGAAGCCTTTTTGGAAAACGGAGCCGATAGATTGGGATACCACATTTGATGTGGGTGTGCGCTCCAACTATGTGGCCAGCATGTATGCGGCACAGATGATGGTCTTTCAGAATTCTGGCCTCATCGTCAATATCTCATATTCGGCCAGTGAAACGTACAAATCAAATGTCGTTTACGGGGTGAGCAAAGCGGCCGTTGATAAAATGACAAACGATATGGCCCATGAGCTACGCAAAAAAGCAGTTGCCTGTGTCGCAATTTGGCCCGGCTTGGTTAAAACTGAAATGCTTTTAAAGCGACTCAATGGCAAGCCACGTCCTTATGCTGAGACACCCCGATTTATCGGCCGGGCGGTGGTTGCTCTTGCAAATGATCCCGATATCATGGCCAAAAGCGGACAGGTTCTGAAAACGAGAGAGCTTGCGCGTGAATATCAATTTACGGAAGTTGATGGATCAATGCCACCACTCAATAAAGGACTTTAAATGATGATTTCAGCGACTGGTCGGCTTAATCTACGAGAAGCCACAACGGCCGATGCTGAGTTTTTTCTGACCCTCTTAAACGAACCGGCATGGCTCAAATTCATCTCGCAGCATGAGATGAGAACCCACGAGCACGTTGTCGAATACCTTGAAACTAAAATCATCCCATCGTACTCGGCCAATGGGTTTGGTTTTTGGGTGGTTGAGCTAAAGGCGGACCAGCAGCCGATTGGGATTTGCGGCTTCATCAAGCGAGATTCGTTAGAACATGCCGATTTAGGCTTTGCGTTTTTAGAAGCGGTTTGGGGGCAAGGGTATGCGTTTGAAGCGGCCGTGGCCTCGCTTAAATATGCCAAAATCAATCTTTCTGAACCAAAAATCTTAGCGATCACCTTGCCTGAAAACAAACGCTCTAGTAGTTTGTTGGAGCGCTTGGGATTTGATCTTGAATCGACCTTTTCACATTCGGGATCAGATGAGATACTTTCACTCTACTCGTTGACTCTTTTAGACTCTTAGGGTCTTTTGCACAAACTATGACTTCAAAACCGAAAAACATCCTTTTTATCATGGCCGATCAACTCCGTTGGGATTATCTTTCCTGCTATGGTCACCCCCATTTGCATACCCCCAATATCGATAAGCTGGCTGAACGTGGCGTTCGCTTTGATCGAGCCTACGCCAATGCACCGATTTGCGGCCCGTCACGCGCCTGTTTCTATACCGGCCGGAGTATGTTTAGCAATGGAAATTATTGGAATTTTTTCCCGATGCGAGCGGGTGAATGGACCATTGCGGATTACCTGCGGCCGCATGGCTACCGGACGGCCGTGGCTGGTAAGCTCCACACCAAGCCTGACGTAGAAAATATAAAAAGGTTGGGCATCGACCCAGATTCAGAGGTAGCTAGCAACCTGCGCCATGGTGGCTTTGAGCCCTTTGATCGAGATGATGGTTTGCATCCCGATTATTTGGCGTTTAACGTCCAGCCCCCGATTAAATACAACGCCTACTTAAAAGAGCAAGGATATGATGGGCCAAATCCTTGGCAAGAAAACGCCAATGGCTCGTTAGACGAAGATGGGAATTTTGTGAGCGGCTGGTACATGCGCCACAACGACAAACCGGCCAACATCGAAGAAGAGCATTCAGAAACCCCTTACATGACGACCCGAGCGATGGAGTGCATTGAGTCGATGGGTGACACCCCGTGGTGTATTCATCTGAGCTATATCAAGCCTCATTGGCCCTACCATGTTCCCGCGCCGTACCACGATATGTACGGTCCTGAGCATATTATTCCACGTGTCGCCAGCGAGGCGGAGCGTGAGAGCCCCCATCCGGTGATCGATGCGTTTATGCAGATTCGGGGAAGCAAACACTTTGCAACAGATGAAGTGCGCAACACCGTTATTCCACCCTACATGGGGATGATTAAGCAGATCGATGATCAGATCGGCCGTTTAATGGCCTGGCTTGAAGAGAAAGATCTAATCGACGACACGATGATCGTTTTCACGAGCGATCATGGGGATTATTTGGGTGACCATTGGCTGAGTGAAAAAGATACGTTGCATGAGCCATCAGTGCGCATACCGATGATTGTGGTTGACCCATCACCAGCGGCCAACAGTACCCGCGGCTCCGCATCGAAACAGTTTGTCGAAGCGATAGATTTGGTGCCGACCTTTTTAGAGCTGGCCGGAGGCAAAGCGGTTCCCCATAAGCTAGAAGGGCGGTCGTTGATGCCGCTGTTACATGGTCAGGAAGATGTGGCTTGGCGCGAACATGCAATCGCGGAAACCGGCTATGCAGGGCGAGGCGCACGCCAAATATTAGGTCTTAAACCGTCTCAATGTCGTGGCTATATGGTGCGCAGTGAAGAATGGAAATACATCTTGTGGGAAGGGTTCCGGCCGCAGCTGTTTGACATGCTCAACGACCCTGATGAGCTGGTGGATTTAGGTGAATCGGCCGAACATGAAGATGTTCGGCGTGACTACCATGAAAAGCTGTTTACGTGGATGCGTCAGCGGCAGATGGGGCTGTTTAGTGACGAAGATTTCGCCAGAGATTTAGGACCGCATGATGAAGATCGATCAGGGGTGTTGATCGGCTATTGGTCAGAGGACGAAGGGCCACACCTTTAGGGTTCATGGGGAATTAAATAGTCGCCGATCTCGTGTGACCAATTTTCCCATGGGTCTGGAAAATCTATAATGACGATCCGGCCGTCTTTAACCAAAAGAGCGATCTGGCTTCCACCATGGCTCAAAACAATAGCGGTGTCACTAACCGGCCAACCTTCTTCAGCACTTAAGTAGCTATTTGTTTTGGCTTTATAAACAGCTTCTAATTTGGGATACCCTAAAATCTGATCGAGACTTGAATCAATTGTTTCTGGCAGAGGCCACCATATAGGTGCTCCAATTGGTAGAAGCTCAAGTTCAGTTCCTTCCGGCAAAGGTGGATTAAATTTCTTGCCCCCAACGGCCCAGCATTTAGGTGCCCCACCGATCCCTCCAACATTGGTGCATTTGAATGTTGTGAAACTGATCAACGCCCGTAATGCTTCTTTATCCCTTGATTCAATAGCCTCAATAATTAAATCGATTTCTGGTAGACCCGACCGCTGGGCAAACGAAGCTGAATCAGTGGTGGCGGTCGGTTCAGGCGTTTTGGTAGGCTGACGCGTTGGGTAGGGTAAAGAGGAGGTTGGTAACGATGCTAATGGCTCATATGGGGATAAAACGGCTGCGGCTGTTGCCGATGTGAAGGGTGTTGGGGTAGAGAACTCTATCTGAGCAATTTGAGAAGTCTGAGTCCTCCTTTGCCTTGGCGTGGAGGAAGGTTGAAATACAGGTGATGCAGTTGACGTTGCGGCCGGTACAAGAATAGATTCAACTGTCGTTGTTTCCTTAGGTATCGGTGTAGAAGAAGCGGATAGAGCAATTTGAGAGATAGATGTTCGTTTTTGCGTTGGTATGAGATTCAGCTCAAGTGTTGAAGTGCAGCCAATCAATCCAAAGTTGAGTAGGCTAAAAAGAACGGATATAAAAATAAGTTGGAGCTGTTTTAATGGAGTCACCCGATCAGTGTAAAAAGGATCGTACTACGAAAATTGACTCGAACCCTACGCAATCTTGTTGAATAAACGATGAAGGCTTATAAATCTTGAAAGAAAGTGGATAACCCTTTGTTGAGCTTATAACGATAGAAAACAAACAAGCGGCGAGCGGCATAGCCTGACCAGTTTTCGGGTAATAGGGCTGCCGGTAAGTTGGGATCTTTGCGTGGAAATGGTTGAAACTCAAACGTCAGCATAAAGCGCATACGAAAACGCTCTTCGGCCGACATGCTGTTGATGTCTAACCCTTCCAGTTGGTCCTTCCAGCGGTGAATAAAATGATTGTATTCCGCCTCTAAGCTATCTAAATCCCAGCACTTCGCCACAATTTCTTCATCAGTCATCAGGCCAATCCGATGCCCATTAATCAAAGAAACTTGTGAGCGTATGTCCATTTCACTGACGATATGCTCTAACTCAGTCTGTCTGTTTTGTGTCCCAACCCATGTGCCTGGAGCCAGATTGCCAAAGCCAAACCAGACTAATTTTTTCCTAAGTTCATTGCGTAACGGCCGCTTTTCTTCCGGCAATGAATAGATGACAAACTGCCATTCCCCGTTCCAATCGTGTATGGGGGTTTCAAAAATACGCTTGTCACCTTCTGCGATAATGGCACGCCCTTTTTCAGTCAGCACATACCGACTCCGTCGGCCGTCTTTTACCGTTTCAAACCACCCCTGCTGTTTCATGCGGGATAAGGTTGTGCGCGCGGCCCGATCTGAGACATCTAATAAGCTGAGCAGGTAGAGCAGTTCATGCGTCCAGGCCCAGCCATCCTTATATGGCAAAATATAATCTGCAAACAGATTGAATACGTAAAATTGGGTACTGCCTTTGGTTCTAGTGAGTGTCTGCAGATCAGGAAGCATGGCGTGGAGTATATCAGGCCGAACCAGCGTTTACATCTTGACAGTTTCCCTTTTTCTGATATTTTCTACGTCACATTACAAACGGTCGTCGAAATTATGAGTCACGTCTTGTTTGCCGACTTTAGACTTGATTTAAAATTTAGATAAAAACTAGACTAGGAGAAAGGCATGGCTGACTTGGCGAAAGGCATTACTGCAAACGGGGAAGGGGAGGCAGGTTCTGCTGTCTTAAATATTTTAGGGCAAAAATACTATATCAAAGCACTGTGCGAAACATCGTTCGCATTTGAGACAAATAGTGACCCAGGGCAATTTGTGCCTGTGCATGTTCACCCCACCCAAGAAGAATTTATTCTTGTTCAAGAAGGGGTTTTAGACTTGAAACTTGATGGAGAATGGGTCCAAGCAAAAGCGGGTGATTTGGTTCGGTTACCCCGAGGGATTCCACACGGTTACTTCAACAAATCTGACAAACCTGCGCGAGCGCTTTTCTGGGTTTCCCCGACACGGAAATTAGAGGCACTATTTCAACAGCTTCACAATCTAGAAGACGTTGATGAGGTTGTCCGAATTTCGGCCGAACATGAAGTTAATTTCTTGCCACCTGAAGCCAACGAATAATCCTGACGACTAATCTATGAGAATATCGATCATCGGCGGTGGCCCAGGTGGCCTCTACTTTGCCCTTTTAGTCAAAAAAGAATGGCCCACATACGACATCTCTGTGTATGAGCGTAATCGGCACGACGATACGTTCGGTTTTGGTGTGGTGTTTAGCGATGAAACGCTGGGCGTTTTTCAAGAGTATGACACCCCATCTTATGAAGCGATTCGGCGCAACTTCGCCTATTGGGACGATGTCGAAATCGTTTTTAAAGGGGAATCGTTTGTGATTGGGGGGAACGGCTTTGCAGGCTGTTCGCGTAAATCGTTGCTGCTGTTATTGCAAGCCCGCTGCCGTGAATTGGGGGTCAATCTCAACTTCGAGACAGAATTCGATCCGGCTATGCTCGATCAAGAGCCGTTTGCGAGCAGTGACTTGATTGTGGCGGCCGACGGCATTAACAGCCGCATCCGTACCCAGTTTGTTGACCACTTCAAAACCGATATCGATAAACGAGAAAATATATTTTGTTGGGTCGGGTCTACCTGCCCATTTGACGCATTTGAATACCATTTTTTAGAGACAGAACATGGGCCGATGGTGGCCCACTGCTATCAGTACGAAGCTGCTGGCAGTACGTGGGTGATCGAAACCTCAAAAGAGACATGGGCCGGATTGGGCTTTGATCAGCTCGACGATAGTCGGGCCGAACATCTGCCGCTGCTAGAAGAGCTGTTTGCCAAACGGCTGAACGGCCACAAGTTCATCGACAATCGTTCGGTTTGGATTCACTTTCCTATGGTGCGGAACGAGACGTGGGTGAAGGACAACATCGTGCTATTGGGCGATGCCAAAGCGACCGCCCACTATTCGATTGGGTCTGGCACAAAATTGGCGATGGAGGATTCGACAGCGTTGTTAGAAGCGTTGAGAACTGAACATCAAAAAGATGGCGATGTGCAGATGCCACGAGCGTTGGCCGGATACGAAGATCTACGACGGGACGATGTTGGCCGGTTGCAACATTCGGCCGATGTGTCGCTGAAATGGTTCGAGGCGATGGAGCGCCATTGGCACCTTGATCCGGAACAGTTTGCGTTTGGGGTGATGTCACGTTCAAAGCAGGTGACTTACGAAAACCTGATCATGCGTGATGCGAGCTTTATTGAGCGAGTGCAGGGGTGGTTTAACAAAGATTTAGACGTGCACCCGAAAACGCCGCCGATGTTTACCCCATTTCAACTTCGTCAAATGGTGTTGAAAAATCGAGTCGTCATGTCGCCGATGGCCCAATATTCGGCCGCTAATGGGATGCCTACCGATTGGCACATGGTCCATTTGGGCAGTCGAGCAACCGGCGGGGTTGGCCTCATTTTCACTGAGATGACCTGCACCAGCCCCGATGCCCGTATTACCCCTGGCTGTCCTGGCATTTGGAATCAAGAACAATCGGCTGCGTGGGGCCGCATCGTCGATTTTGTTCATCAAAACAGTGACGCAAAAATTTGTATGCAGTTGGGTCATGCGGGGCGCAAAGGGTCAACCAAACGGGCTTGGGACGGCATCGATATGCCGCTTGAAAATGACACCGAAGACAATTGGCCATTAATTTCGGCCTCGTCCATTCCATATATTGAAGGGACGAGCCAAACGCCAAAAGCGATGGGTCAAGCTGATATGGATCGGGTTTTGGCTGAGTTTGTACAGTCGGCCGAATATGCCAACCAAGCTGGATTCGACATGCTCGAAATCCATATGGCCCACGGCTATTTGCTGGCGACATTTATTTCCCCACTCACCAATTTACGCACAGACGAATACGGCGGATCTATCGAAAATCGGATGAAGTTCCCGTTGCAGGTGTTTGAAGCGTGTCGCCATGTTTGGCCCGCTGACAAACCGATGTCGGTCCGCATTTCCGCATCTGACTGGTGGGAAGGTGGCACGAGCGAAGCCGACTTGATCACAATGGCCAAAATGCTTAAGTCGGCCGGGGTTGACCTAATCGATGTGTCGTCGGGACAAACGGTGAAGTTTGAACAGCCTGTCTACGGCCGGATGTTCCAGACTCCATTTGCTGACACGGTGCGTATGGAGGCTGGTATCCCGACGATGTCAGTTGGCAATATTTACAACGCTGACCATGTGAATACGATTCTGTTGCAGGGCAGGGCCGATTTGGTTGCACTCGCACGGCCGCATTTAACCAGTTCATCGTTCACGGCTGAAGCGGCTGCTTGGTACAACTATCGAGGCCATGATTGGCCGGTGCAATATCAATCGGGGCGGAATCAGGCGTTTCAATTGGCGGAAAAAGATCGGGAAGATTATTTCCGGATGCGGGCAGCATTACGGCCGCCTACGCATGAAGTTAAAAGTGACGAGTAGGTAATTTTAAATGGCTGGCTATTCAGGCACACCGTTATTCAAAAAACTAGGCATCAAAGAAGGGTTCAAGGTTTATGTCAAAAACCGGCCGGAAAATTATGCCGATCTTGTCGCACCGTTGCCGCCTAATGTCAAAATCGTCTCACGGCTCACCAACGAACTTGACATGATCCATCTGTTTACCAAAAGCAGAAAAGAGTTAAACAAACATATCAAGAATTATGCTCAACGGATCAAACAAGATGGGATGATCTGGATCTCGTGGCCGAAAAAAGCGTCAAAAGTGCCAACCGATGTGACTGAAGATGTCCTACGCGCAGACATATTGCCAGATGGCTATCTGGTTGATGTCAAAGTGTGTGCGGTTGATGAAACATGGTCCGCTTTGAAGTTTGTAATTCGGAAAACAAAACGTGTTTAAAACAAAAAAGATGGTTCGCTTTGAACATTGTGATCCGGCCGGGCTCATCTTTTACCCACGCTATTTTCAGCTGTCTCACCAAGTCGTTGAAGATTGGTTCAAAGACGGCTTAGGTTTCTCGCATGCTTATCTTGTGGTGACGCAAAGAATCGGCATTCCAACGGTACACATCGCGGCTGATTTTGTGGCTGCCAGCCGTTTAGAAGAAATTCTTGAGTATACGTTGCAAGTTGAAAAACTAGGCAACAGCTCAGTCACGCTGAGCATCGAAGCACATCACGATAGTGAATTGCGCTGTCGAATTAAACAGGTGATCGTCTTTTCGCAGCTCGATCCCAAAGAAGTAAAAAGTGTCTCGATTCCAGATGAGATTCGAACAAAGATGGAACAATTTAAAACCGAAAAAGTGTAGGAGATAATCCCATGAAGGCTTCAGATTTACCGATTCAGTACAACGCAGTTGATATTCTGGAACATAATTTGCCCACGCGAGCTGACAAGGAAGCTTTGTTTAGCGACGGCCGGACGTTGACGTTTGCCCAAATTTCGGCCGAAGCCAACCAGGTCGCTAACGCACTTAAAGCGTGTGGTGTACGGGCGGGTGAATATGTGGGTCTGCTGGCTCACGACACCCCGGAATGGGTTACCTGCTTTTTCGGCACGCTCAAAATCGGTGCAATCCATATCGGCATGAACACGCTGCTGACTGCTGACGAATATGACTACATTCTGAAAGATAGCCGGGCACGTGTGCTCATTGTGAGTGAAGCGATTTGGGACAAAGTGGACGCAATTCGTGAGGCTAACCCACAGTTAGAGCACATCATTGTGATCGGTGGGCCGAAGTTTGGAGCACAAACCTATGCCGATTGGATCAGCGCACAGTCGGCCGACTGCGGGACCTTCCCTTCTCATCGAGAAGACATCGCCACGCTCAACTACTCCAGCGGTTCAACCGGCCAACCCAAAGGGATTCTGCACGCCCATAAAGACCTAATCATCACCTCGGTTTTATGGGGACAAAACATCATGAAGCTGACGGAAAACGACCGGACGTTTGCGTTAGCGAAACTGTTTTTCACCTTCGGGACGGGCGGCAACCTGCTTATGCCATTCTCTGTGGGGGCCAGCACCGTTTTGTTTGCTGGCTCTCCCAGGGTTGCCACCGATGTGCTGGCTCAGGTCACTAAGTTTAAACCGACGATTTTCTACAATTCACCCACCGGCTACGCCATGAGTCTGGCGCTGCCTGATCTGCTCACGAGCTATGATTTATCGTCGCTAAGACTGTGCGTATCGGCCGGCGAGGCGCTGCCAGCACCCATTTGGAACCAGTGGAAAGAGACGACCGGCCTCGACATTATCGATGGGATCGGAGCGACTGAGGTCTATCACATTTTCATCTCAAATCGGCCGGACGACATCAAACCAGGAACGAGTGGCAAACCGGTTCCGGGCTTTGAAGTGCGGGTCGTAGACGAAAATTGGGAAGATGTGGCTCAAGGTGACATCGGCAACTTGGTGTTAAAAGGGGATTCAATCTCGCTGAGCTACCTGCATCAATATGAAAAGAGCAAGCAGACGTTTGTGGGGGAATGGCTCTTTACCGGTGACAAATATTTTGTCGATGAAGATGGCTACTACCATCATGCAGGCCGGTCCGATGATATGATGAAGGTTGGTGGAATTTGGGCATCCCCGATGGAGATTGAAAGCACCATTATCAGCCATCCGGCCGTGGTTGAGTGTGCGGTTGTTTCAAAAACCGATGCTTCTGATCTCATTAAACCGAAGGCGTATGTGGTGCTGATGGCGGATCAAAAAGCCAGCCCTGAGTTAGAAAAAGAGCTAATCGAATATTGCCGGGAAAAGATGGCCGGTTACAAACGGCCGCGCTGGGTTGAGTTTGTCGATGCGCTACCAAAAACGGCAACAGGGAAGATTCAACGCTTTAAGTTGAGAGGGTAATGTTCAAAGTTTTAGCCATTGCGGAATCCTTTTTACAGACTCCACAATGGCTAAAAATGCTTGTTTAGGGTCGGCCGGGCATAAATTGGGAGCCTTGCCGAGATCGCCCCTGAACGTCAGTTTCTACAGATACCTTGAGGTCCGCACTACTCGTCACCTGCAAAATGTTGTTGTATGCGGAGCCACTGATTTCGTGACCTTCCTGAACCGCCCCATGCGTGGTGGTGGTGCTAGCTGAATCGACATGGGCATACAGATCAGCCCCGGCCGGAATTGAGCCATTTAAGGTCGAAAGAGCACTATAGAAATAAGGGCCATCGACTGTGAGTGTGAGCGTTTCATCGGCCGCGAGCGGGATCGCACCCCCTTGAATACCCCAGACTAATCCAACTGCATTTAGAACCTCTGCCGTGTCGTTAACTTGGGTTGGCGGTGTGGTTGGATCGATAATTAGGTCTACCCAGAATGGATTGACGACCGCTGTATTGCCCGCATTGCGAATCACTACTGTAACCGCTGACCCTTCAACTTGGATCGAATCAACGACTAAATCTGGCGCCTGTATCGCACTCTTTTGTTCGATGTTTAGAACCAAAGGCAGATAGATTTGACCACTGGTTTCTCCCGGTGCAGGTGGCGTGGGAGTGACGGGAGGTTGGTCGTTGGCGTCACTGTCTGTAATGGTGATCGATGCAGTACTTGAACTGCCGATTTGCCCACCCCATGAGCTGGTTAGATTTATAGCAAAGGTTTCACTGTCTTCGGCCACGTCGTCATTGATCAGCGGAATACTGATTGTTCCGCTGGTGCTTCCGGCCGGAATGATGACTGTCCCTGAGGTTGTCGGGATAAAGTCATTATTTGCTTCGGCTGTACCTGCTGTCGTCTGGTAGATTAATTCAACCGGAGCATATGGGTTAGCCGCATCGAGTGTGACGGTGAGTGTGGCGACCCCATCTTCTTCGCTCACTGTAACGGCTTGGCTATTTGCATCTAGTTGAACGCGTGGGACGGTGAGATTAAATGCGAGCGATTGACTGTTGTTTGTCGGGCTGACATCGGCCGTAGCTGTAAGTATCACCGTATGAGAAATTGTCTGATCGCTATTGAGTGCGGGGCTGATCACACCGCTTAATTCAATGGTTGCCGATTTATTCGGTGCGATTTGATCGGTTTCAAAACTAACCTGTTCGCTGGCCGTGGTTTGCGTAAACGCTTGGGTACTGGTCACAATGCCGTTGATTTCGATTTCGGCCGGAGCCACATTGGTGAATTTTATCTCTGTGGCGGTGCCGACACCGCTGTTGGTGGCGCTGAGCCTGTAGCTGACCGGTTGGCCTGGTAACACGTCGGTGACCGGGTTGACGATGCTGGTTTGGCTTACTTCCGGCCGGATGATGTTAAGCGTGGTTGAGTAGGGCAAGCTGACCAAAATGCCACTTTTTGACAGGCCGTTGATCGTGTTTAGGTAGCTGTCGAGCGGCACGTTTTTGGGGAGTTTGACATCGACCGTAAAGGTGCAGAAGCCAAATTCGCGCAGGGTGCCGCCAGAGAGGGTTAGTGTTTCATCGCCTGTTAGCATCGAACCAGGTCCGCACACGTCCGTGAGGGGGAGGTTGACGGCCGCTAAACCTGGCAACATGTCGTTTAGATTGTTGATAAACGCGATATCTTCAAAGGTGCTGACTTCAATCGGGTTTGAAATCATGAAGGTGAGCGGCACGATTGTGTTGGGCGCACCGGCCGAATCAAACTCGTGGCTAAAGTTGAGCTGTGAGATTTCGAGATTGCCAGACGCAGCTGGTCCGTCGACGAGCAGACTGTTAAGCTGCCCTGATAGATCGCTACTGGTTGACAAATAGTTGCCTGACTCTGCTGCCAGCGGCACACTGACAGATAGTGTGAAGGTGCAGGAGCTACCGGCCGGAATTGAAGCATTTGCTAGCGTAATGATTGAACTGCCCGTAAGCGAAGAGCCTGCGCCACAAATGTCTGAAGCAGGTAGCCCACCTGCCTGTAATCCTGACACGACCCCATCTAAATCATCGGTAAAAGTGATGGCATTAATTGCATTATCATCGTCGAGATTGGTCACGGTGTAGATCAATGAGCTGGTGACACCCGGCAGATTTGATTCGCCGCTAAATTCTTTTTCAAGTGAAAGACGGCTTGAGTCGATGGTTAGGCTCGTGCCTGCCGGGTCGATGACGGCCGCTGAGCCGTCCACCGTCGCTGAAAGACCTGATGTAACACTTGTATAGTCACCATTTGCTGCTCCGCCCGGTATGACAACCGTGACGCTAAATGTGCAGCTTTCGCTCGGCCCCAAGTTTCCATCAGCAAAAATAATTAAAGTTGTACTACTGAGGCTTGAGCCTGCCCCACAAATATCACTTTGTCCGCCGCTGTTTGAAGATAGCCCAGAGATGACACTGCTTAAGGAGTCGGTAAAAAATATGCCGGTCGTAGATCGAGTTGAGCTCTGGTTTGTTACCGTATATTCAAGCGTGATCTCTTGCCCTGCTAATGCGGTGTCTGGCAAAAATCTTTTAGAAAATGATAGCGTCGTAATATCTAACTCCGGATTACTGCTGCTGCCGCTAATCGGCTGCCCATCGATGACGGCCGCGAGGTTGGACGTTGGCAGGCTAAATGTGCCAACTGGTGCACCGGCCGGGAGTTGAACCGTTAGCGTGATAGTGCAGATTTCACCTGGCTGTAAATTGCCACCTGTTAGGCTGACCATTGAGGTGCCGCTCAGCGTGGAGCCTGTGCCACAGCTGTCTAAAATCGGCAATCCTGTTGCAGCTAATCCTGAAATTACGCTATCTAAGTCATGGGTAAAGGTGATGTTTGTGGCTGCATTGACCGGCAGGGCATCATCGGAACCGGCATGGTTAATGGTGTAAACAAGATCTGTTGTGTTCCCGGGAAGCACCGGATCGTTGACAAATTCAGCCTGGAAAGTAGGTGGTGCAATAATCGTCAGGCTGTCGCTGGCTGATTTTCCCGCATAAGTTTCGCTGCTGATAACAGCGGAGAGTGTCCCAGCAGTATTGATGTAATTGCCTTGAGGAATTTGATCTGGTAACTGAAGCGTTACGGTAAAGGTGCAAGAGTTCGCAGCAGGCAGTGTCCCATTTGATAATTGTATTCCCCAGATATCTGTACCAAGGGATGTGTATATTAGGCTGGAACCAACACCGCAGCTGTCGCTGGGCAAAGGGCCTGGTGTTGTACTTGGAATGAACTCAGTCAGATTATCAGCAAAAGTAATGCTGCTTGCGCTTTCAGTTCCACTAGTGTTTGTAATTGTAAATTCGACTGTAACTGTCTCTCCACTTTGGGCCGATGAGGTTAAAAATTGTTTTGAGATTTTCGGGAGTGGAGTGATCACCAGCGTGTCTGAGGCGGCATCGGCCGTAAATGGAGCACTATTTTGTTGGCCGGATAAACTGCTCGATGTACTGAGATGATCACCCATCGTGGCACCATTTGGGACGGTGAGCGTGACCTCAAACGTACAGCTGCTTTCGGCCGGAAGATTCCCGCCACTTAGGGTAAGCATTGTTGCTCCACTGAGGGTTGAGCCGTTGCCGCAAACGTTATTTAGGGGCAATCCGCTGGCGGCTAATCCGGCTAGCGCACTGTTTAAATTATCAGTAAACGCGATGTTGGATAGCGGGGATTCCCGGTCATAATTACTGATCGTATAGGCTAGTGTAACTGTGTCACCTGCTCCAACAGGGTCGTTCAGAAATGCTTTGACAAACGGCTGGGTCCGGGCGTCTAAAACATCCTCGGCCGCGCCGCTGCTGTCTGAAGGTGGGAAGCCAAATTTTGCACTCGTTAAATTTGATGTCGTCGTATTATAGAGCCCCGGAAGTTCAGCTAAGACATCAAAAGCGATTGTGCAGGTTGTATTAGCTTGAATCGCGCCACTATAGAATGAGAAGCTTGATGACCCGGCTTCAACTGTTGAACTGCTGCCGCAGGTTATAGGCAAACTAAAATTTGGTGGATCTGCAATGACTAGCCCCGCAGGCAGGGCATGTGAAAATGATCCATTTGTTCTTAACTCATTGACGGCACTGTTGTCAATGGTGTAGGTGAGGCGGCTTACTGAATTTGGGAAGATTCTGTTGGGGGAAAACGCCATGCTAAAGCTCGGCCGGTCAGCAATGACCTCTAAATCATCGGTGGCGGAGACATAGCTGCCATGGACTGAACTAAGGTTGTCACTGATGTTGGTATGGGGGCCGAGGGTGCTGCTGGTGACGTTAACTTGAATCGTACAGCTCTCATCTATCCCCAAACGGCCGGAATCGAACAGAATCTGACTATCTCCGTCAGGGGCACTTAAACTGCCATTGCAATTTGTTGTTGGGTTCGCTGGCATTGCTAATGTGACGCCTGCTGGCAAGGTGTTGGTTAGCGTAACACCTGAGTGGGGTATGCCGTCGATATTGTTTAGAGTAAAGATCAGCGTCGTGACCCCATCAGGAGCGATCGTGTCTGGAGAAAACTGGGCGGTTAGGTCCAGTCCGCTCCCCATGCGGGCCAAGTTCAAGGTTGGCACCGCAGTGACGCTTGATGCTGAACCCCAACCGATCAGGATCGCCATAATTAGGGCAGATCCGATCAGGATGAGGCGCACTAAGCGACTGGGTTTAACTATGTTTTTAGAGATCATGGCAGGATTTATTCTCCTGAGTCTGATTCAGCTTTGTCTGCCAAAATCTGAGCCACGGCCACTTCTAAAGCTTCAAGGCGTGCTAGTAATTCAGCATTCTCGGCCGTTAATGCTTCGATTTGGGCATCTTTGGCGTCAATGTTGGCGCTTAACGCTTGCACACTAGCGATGAGTGCACCGGTTACATCAAGGGTATCGATCGTCGTGTCGTCACCTAGATTTGAGTTGGCATTGAAATCTTGAGCCATGGGCCCGAGGTGGGTTCTGTCCTCAGCATCGGCCGTGTAGTTCCAGTAATAAACGGGGGTTTCCAAAATTTGGTTTAAGACGTCATTGTTATCAACCGCCTCGATGTTTTCTTTGAGATTGCGGTCAGACGAGCGGGTAAAGGCGCCGTTGACATGGGTTGAGCCATTGATATAAAGCTGTGCAGTGGGGTTGTTGGTCCCGATCCCGACATTGCCGTCGGCCGCGACATAAATCGCATTGTCTATCGCTTCAGTCGCAATATAAAGTGGGGTTGTGCCGCTGACGACACTGGCGACTGTGAAGGCGGTTGTGCCACCCGAAACATCCCACAAAGCGGTATTTTCTTCAGCTAGCCGGATGACAGGTGTGACACCATTTAGTTCAGCGATATGCAATGAGTGTGCCGGTGTACTTGTGCCAAGGCCCACTTGGCCGGTGGCGTTTACAACGATTGAATTATCTTTGGCTGCGGCCGTCACTTTAAAGGGCGTTGTTGCATTGACGTTATCTGTCAGCGAAAAAGCGGCCGGGTCACCATTGATGTCCCACAGGGCGGTATTCCCTTGGGCCAAACGGATTGTTGGGACGATGCCTGTTGATTCTGCAATATGAACTGACTTTTGTGGAGATTTGGTACCGATGCCAACACGGTCATCGTTTAAAACCAGCGAATTTTCTTTGGTATTCGGCATGATCCGAAAAGGTAGATTTGAGCTGTTTGAAGCATCTCTGATAAAAAAGTTCGTTTCATTTCCGGCCACATCCCAAATCTGGGTACCCCAACCTACACTGTTGTCTTGCTCTAGGCGTAAAGTGGGTGTGTCTCCATCTTTCGAGTGGAGTTCAACAACAGGGCTATTTGTGCCAAAACCAACTTGCCCGTTGCTATCGACATAAAGGGCGTTGTTTCCGGCCCCGGCTTCAACGAGGAATGGTTTGGTCCCGGCCGTTGTGTCTTCAAAAGCCAAATAATTGTTACCGCCGTTGGATGAGTCATTGGCAACGATGGTCCAGTCGTTAGAGGGAAAGGATGCAGAATTGCTCGTATCTTGAAATTTAATGCGCAGGTTGTTCTCTTTGAGCCGAATCGTATCAAAGCCGAAACTTTCGCCGTTGTTGCAGTCTTGGCCGATGCAGGCACTGCCATCAACAATAAGGTCATCTAGTATTTGTTGATCTGCCACAGGGGCTAGTGGTACCCCCGCTACCGGGCTGTTGGGCGCTGCAGCCACGGCCGATACGCCTAAACCGCTGTTTGCAGTTGTGGTGGGTGTAGCTGATGTGGATGAAAAAGCGAGTGCGATGAAGACGGCGACGATAAAGAACAAACCCCAAAATTTGCGAGCCATAATAAATTTCCTTTCTAGAATGCTGGTTAAAACCGGATTAAATTCAGGCGTTCGGTATGATTAGACCTGAGTTGGTTGATCTGTTGATTCTATGTAGGCGGAAAGGTTCTGTGTTTAGTACTTTTAGGGGTAAGTGTTTGTATGTTGTAGGCGCTCGGTACGGTTCAGGGGGCTTAAGACAAAACTTCTTTTACTCGGCCGACGAGCCCGTTTTCGAGCCGAACCTTGATCCCATGTGGGTGGGTGGGTGATTTGGTGAGGATGTTTTTGACAATGCCTTCGGTTATGCGGCCGGTGCGCTGATCCTGCTTTTGCACAATTTTGACCTGACAGCCTATAGTGATATTTGCACGTTGTGTTCCACTCATGTTTGACCTCTTTGATTTCACTCGTTAGAAATTGAGGTGCATAGGGTATGTGATATGGGAAATGAATACAAATGTTAAAGCTTGATTTCACCTTTGGCAAACTTGTCGAGCTTGGTGAACATATCTCGAAAGATCGGGTCACGTTTCAAATGGTACATGTACCGGATCGGGTGACGGCTGGGGTCGGTGGCCCAAACCAAGTGGCCGCCATACCAATTTGGGTCGTCACACAGCCCCACGTCTGACGAGTTTCGTTGGGCGATGATGGGGCTGGGGACGATGTAAGACGGTGCCCAATCTGGATTGATTAGATAGGCAATCGCGATAACGTCCCAGATCTCTTTGGACCAGCCAAAATGATCATCGCTGTACTCCATAAAGCGTTGGGCCAAGAAGTTTCCAATCGCCCCTTTGCCCAGCACATATTTTTCAATCTCGGGCACTGTGGTGCTCAGATGGGTTGTGACTCCGGCGCAAGGCAGCATCACCAATGGCACGCCGCAATCGTAGACGACGCGTGCGGCCGATACATCTCCAGCCAGATTAAATTCGATGGTGTGTGGCCAGTGCAACGCATTGCCACCTAGCCAGACAACGGTGATCTTTTTAATAATTTCAGGTTCCAGTAGGATGGCTGACGCAATGTTGGTAAGTGCACCAATGGCGACGACGGTTAACGGATCGTCGTCGGCCGAAGCCATCGCACGGGTGATCAGGTCATCAACCGCCTCACTTTTGATCGGAGTGCGCTCATCTTGTAAAAAGCCGTTGGAACCGAGATAGGCAAAGTTCTCGCCTGACAGCCCCAAGCGGTCTAACAGTCGGCCGATTTCGTCATAGCTTAGTTCCATCCCCTGTCCCGCACTTTCGGCACGATGGTTAAAAAATGGGGCGGCGTAAATCGCTTCAACGCTCATTTTTTCTGGTGAGAGCAGCGCGTAGACCACCGCAAATTGGTCATCGATTTCATTGTAAGTGTCGGTGTCTATGACAATGCGTGATCGGCCGGTAGGTGGGGTTAAACGGTCAATTTGAAACGAGTGGGATAGTTTGGGAAACATATAAATTTACCTCAGTAGTTTGGCTGAACTTATCAATTTCCTCGAATTGTGTGGGAAGGTTTCAAACGACGCAAGGTTAAACTGTGCGCTCCTGATCGGCACAATTTTGGAGAAGAAAATGTCATACAAGCGGCGTACAACAACAATGGCAGATGCCTTCATAGAAATCGTGTTTATTGTCATGCTTTTAATTGCAGCATTTATGTTATCGGTTGGCGGCTTTCGGGCATACGAAGCGTATTCAAGCCAAGCGTGGCCAACCGCTGAAGGGCTGGTGCTTGTCTCGCGCGTTGAAACCCTCGGCGACAGCGCTGGCGGCCGGACATACCGTAGCCGAATTCGATACGCGTATGAGGTCGGATCAGGAACGTTTGAAAGTGATCGGATTGGGCCAGACCCATCTGAAAAACTTGAGCTTCGGTCTGAAGCAGAAGCTGAATTAACGCCGTACCCTAAAGATGCAATTATCAGCGTCTATTACAAC
>JBGCDP010000274.1:0-2666 GCA_045105475.1 Anaerolineae bacterium | reverse complement strand
ATCGGTCGATGAGAAGCCGCTTTCAGGTACCCAAGCCAGAAGTAGCTGATCGTTGGCGTCCACTTCAAAATCCCAATATTCAACCTCAAATGAATCTAAATTTGTCACCTGAATCGGCTGGCTCCACGTTGAGCCTTGATCTGTTGAATGGCGTACCCAGATATTGTTGCGAGCATCATTTTCAAGCGCGTAGGTCGCATACAAAGACCCACCTGCTCCCAAAGCGATTTGTGGGTTCACACTGTCAGAGCCAGTAATGGGGAAGCTAGAGCCAAACGACTGTCCGTTATTCTGTGAACAGGCACCATACAGCGCAAAACGGCTACGTTTATCTTCCCACGCTGCACAGAGCAGCCCGTCACGCAAAGTTAAATCGATAGCGGGTCCTTCATCGAGAGCTCCATCAGTAAACCGGCCGCTGTATAGATTATCGCTAATGATTGATGTTGAGGTACTTAGCGTCTCTGGATCAACCGTTCGTAAGGCGATCGTATACCCATCATCGCTCGAAGCGTTGCAGGGATCTTCGCAGTTGTAATATCGATAGGCGATATGGACATGCTCTGCACCCGCCACAATATCCGGCCGCCATAACGTTTCGTTACTATCAAATCCATTCACCACAATTTTGTTATTGACAAAGGTTTCTCCACCATCTCTTGAGTAAGCCAGCCGAATATCATTGACCTGATTGCTCCCATCACGATACAGCTGATACCAAACAATCCAAATCGTCCCATCTGGCTGGACCGCAATCACCGGATCATCGGCCCATGCGTCATAATCCGGCCGTGTGATGCGTTTATTCGTCCCCCACGTAGCGCCACCGTCTGTTGATTTGGCAAAATAGATGGCGCTAGTTACGTCATACGGGGCGTCGTCTCGATCATCTTCCCAAACGGCGTAAATAGTATTATCCACAACGGCTAAATCAGGCTTGTAAGCATCTTCTCCCGCTAGCCCCGAATCGGTAATCTGTACATTGGGGCCAACCGGAATTGCGCCTGCAAATAATGGCAAGACCGGGAGTAAGCCCAATAATAGAGCCAATAAAATAAATCTGTTTGTTGTTTTGTTCCGCAATTTCCGCCTCCAGAAAATAGAAAGTAGTCCCGTTTCAAAAGTACTGTAGAACTTCTAAAAACAGGTGTGGTGTAGTCCTATTATCCTAGGTCCAGGTTCAATTTTCAATCTTCCCCAAAAACGTTAACCCACTGTTTCCAACTTAACAGGGGTCTAAACCGGTTCTAAATCAATCCCAAAAACTCTCTTCACTCCCCTCGCCTATTCTCTTATCTATCAATCTATTCCTTATAAGGTAAATCTTACGGCTACAACCGATGGCCTTCGGCCTTAGCGAACCACTAGCAACTAATATTTATTTCGGAGAAATCACATGTCTGTTATTCGAATCACTTGGCAAAATATTTTCGACGCAAACAACCGCGGCGAACTGGTACAAAGAATGCCGGTCATTATCGGCCGTTCACAAGACGCGCATCTCCAACCAGGCGACGAATACGGTGGCGTTTCACGCACCCATGCCCGTATCGACCACACAGAAGATGGGGTCATGCTGACAGATTTGGCCAGCAAAAACGGCACTTGGCTCAACGGAGTCCAAATTTCGGCCGCACCGCTCACCCTCGGCGACCAGGTTCAAATCGGTGCGTGGAAACTGGCCATCTACCCGCAAATTCACTGTAGCAATCCCGATTGCCAAAAAGCGATCGATCATGATGAAACGATGTGCCACTGGTGCGGTCAATTTACAACCGATGCGGTTACGCGTGAACTACGTTTTGCATAATCGCACATCCGCATGGATTTAATCTCATGACAAATAAAACAATCAAACTCACCTGGACCGATCTGCAAAGCGACACAAGCGAGCAGCTCGTGACAGAACTACCCGTCACCATTGGCCGGTCGATGAGCCAAAACAAGCTTGTCTTGCCCAGCAATTTGGTGTCGTCACAACATGCACGACTCAGCCTTGTTGATAACCAGCTATGGCTAGAAGATTTAAAAAGCCGTAATGGCACCTTGATCAACGGGGAACGAATCAATAAAAAAACAATCATCCAACCCCCTGATGAAATTTTGGCAGGCAGTTTCAAAATCAAAGCGGAGCTGGTTAAACCAGTCGGCGAAATAGTGTTGCCCGCCATGTTTGACACAGAGGTGGTCAATGAGCATCAGCTCAACGCCATCTACCCCACGGCCGAAAGTCGATTTTTAACCGTAGGCGGCGGTTTAGGCAGCTTTGTCTGGGTCGACACACTGGTTGTGTCCGGCATCAGCCCGGCCGACATTACGGCGATTGGCATGGAAGCAAAACCTTACGGCCGGTATCAACGACTGTGTGCCAATTCGCAAATCCCTAATCATGAACGGTTACGGTCGAACTCAGACTCTTGCCCTGACAACGTTTGGGGCTGGCCCGGCTATGCGGTACGCGAAATCGGCCGGGAGTGCGCCAAGGGGCGTCTACGCCAAGCCATTGGCGTAGGGTGGCAGATCTTTAACGAACCGTATGTCCAAACGTACACCCCCATTGCGGGTGACGTTTTTAAATCGGTTGACCGAGAAGCGGAACGGATCGGTTGGGACAAGATGTTTCAGCAGGGACGAGTGCGGGCGATCCGCAAAACCGATCGCGGCCG
>JBGCDP010000273.1:0-9455 GCA_045105475.1 Anaerolineae bacterium | reverse complement strand
TTTCATAGTGCTACGCAACAGAAATTCGAGCGTCATCGGTTGAGGGAATTTTGGTGCATCGTTGAATCCACCCCAGGTGGAATCAAACTGACTGGCCATCGAGGCGGTTGCCTTTTCGATTAAATTGTTTGGCAGGACGGCATTCGCTTTCCCTGCCGTCGGCCGTTGAGCGATAGCTCTGGTAATACCGTTGGCGCTGTCGAGCACCTGCTGTTTCTTTTCAGTCCAATGTTGAGCCATGCTCAACAGTACCTGAGCAAACGAGGGCATCTGATGGCGCGGTTGGGGTGGGAAGTAAGTGCCTGCATAAAACGGCTTGCCTTCTGGGGTTAAAAAGGCGGTGAGCGGCCAACCGCCCGACTGCGTCAGGGCGATCAGAGCTGCCATGTAAATGCGATCCACGTCCGGCCGTTCTTCCCGATCCACCTTGATGTTGATGAAATGCTCGTTCATGATGTCGGCCGTCGGTTCGTGCTCAAAACTTTCGTGGGCCATCACATGGCACCAGTGGCACGCCGCATAGCCGATGCTGAGCAAGATCGGTTTGTCCTGCTTTCTGGCGGCCGCAAACGCTTCATCTCCCCACGGATACCAGTGAACGGGATTATCGGCATGCTGGAGTAAATAGGGGGAGGTTTCAGTTTTGAGGTGGTTCATTTGTTTTTTTTGGGGGGCTAGAGCCCTAATCCAGTGATTGCATCACGGATAATCGTGCCGCTTTTATTGAGGTCAGCTTCTTCTTGAGCATTGAGCGACAGCGGATAGGTAGCCAAAACGCCATCCCCACCGATGAGCCGGGGCAGAGACAGGGTCACATCTGAAACACCGGCAACGTCGGCCGCAGGGGTGCAGACAGTCATGATTGAGCGTCGGTTGCTCAATATGTTTTCAACGATTTGGGCCAGCGCACTACCTACTCCGTAGTAAGTCGCCCCTTTCCCTTCGATGATGTGGTACGCAGCTCGTCGCGTTCCCTGATCAATCGATTGCTTTGTCGCGTCATCCAGCGTGAGCTGGTTCATCTGGCAAAACTCATCCAGCGGGATGTTGCCTACAAATGTGGATGACCATGTTAGGACCTCAGAGTCGCCGTGTTCACCAATGACATAACCATGAATATGGGTTGAATCGACGCCTAAGTGTTGACTCAATAAAATCCTGAACCGAGCGGTGTCTAACGTTGTGCCACTGCCGATAATGCGGTGGCTAGGGATGCCCATACCGGCTGCGATGTGGGCAGAGACGTGGGTCATGATGTCAACCGGATTAGTCGCAACGACTAGGATCGCATCTGGCGCATGGGTAAATATTTGCGGAATAACCTGCTCGAACACACCCATGTTTCGCTCTAAAAGCTGGAGCCGTGTCTCCCCCGGTTTTTGACCCACCCCGGCCGCCATAATAACAACTTTGGCACCTGCTAAATCTGCATATTCGCCTGCAGTTACATTGATCGGGTGAGCAAAGGGGACGGCATGAAAAATGTCGTCTGCTTCAGCTTTTGCACGCTCTTTGTTTAGGTCAACAAGCACAATTTCGCGCCCGATGCCGCTCATGACCATTGCATAAGCGGCGGTGGCTCCGACAAAACCCGCACCGATAATTCCGATTTTCATGATACTCCTAAAAGTTCTTCGATAAATGGGGAATTGGGGACAGTTGAAATATTAATCTGGACTGAGGCGAATTACTGAATAATCGCTTAGGTGATGACGAGGTTTTAATGCACCAGCCCACTTTTTAGGCTCTTGACAAATGCCCCGGCGGCAGAGACTTGGTCGGCCGCTTCCGCACCGTCAACCGCTTTGATTAGGGCCGAACCAACGATGACGCCGTCGGTGAGTTGCCCCATTTTCCCGGCCGCTTCAGGGGTGTTGATTCCGAACCCAACCGCTAGCGGAATGTCTGTTTCGTCCCGAATTTGTTGGATCAGTCCGCTCAAGCCACCAGCGTCAGCTTCGGCCGTACCGGTGATGCCGACGATGGCGACCAGATAGATAAAGCCGGTCGCTTTTTTGACTGTTGCTTTGATCCGTTTTGGGTTGCTGGTTGGGGCGAGAAAGTAGATCAGAGAAAGGCCGTATTGTTCAGCCAGCCCGCTGAGCTCGTCCGCTTCTTCCATTGGCAGGTCAGGTACGATGAAGCCGTCTACCCCAGCGGCGGCTGCGTCTCGCACGTAGTTTTCCATGCCGTAGGCCAAGATCGGATTGTAATACCCCATCGTAATCGCTGGGGTGTCTACACCACGTTCACGAAGCTCTTTGATCATCCCCAAGCAGCCGCAGACGGTTGTGCCAGCCTCAAGTGAAACTTGGGTGCTGTGCTGAACGGTGGGGCCGTCTGCCAGCGGATCGCTAAACGGGACGCCGAGTTCGAGTAAATCAGCATGTTGTGAAATCTCTGCCACAACGTCAACGCTGGTATCCCGATTGGGAAAGCCTAACGTGTAATACGGCATGAGGGCGGCCGACTGTGTTTTTTGCGCATTGGCGAAAGCGGCCGCGATACGCTCACGGCCGGTCATTTTGTTTTCTTGTGTCATCTCTAATCCTTCCTAATCCTACCTGCTGGATTGTTTAAGAGAGTATTTTAGCTTAAACGAAACGAGGTTCACCTTTTCATACGATCAAGTGGATGCTTCGAGGTTGAGTCTGGCATAAAATAGCCAAACCCTATAGTGCAATAGACCTCCGCCAGGCGTTTCAAGCGCCTGGCGGAGGTCTATTTTTGTTTGACCATATTTGTGATTAAAGGATTTATGAATTCGAGGAGATTTAAATGATAGACGTTTCGATTTTACCGCTGTTCTTTACCGCTATATTTTTCTTAGTCATTTCACCCGGACCGGATTTGGTCCTTATTTCGACATATTCTTCGACCAAAGGGTTTCAGTCTGGCTTGATGCTGTCAGTTGGGATTTTTATTGCTGGGGTGGTTCAAACATTGCTTGTGGCGTTTGGTTTTGGTCAGCTAATGCAGGTGATGCCAGCCTTTGCTTATGGGGTGAAAATTGTGGGGGCCGTGTACTTGGCTTGGATCGGCTTAAAAATGCTGAGAAGTTGGTACGTTGATCGCCAGCAGGCGGCCGACTTAGCTCAAACAGAACCGTTAACTGATCTAAACTTGGTTAGTAAGGGGCTGCTCAACAATTTGTTCAATCCCAAAGCACTGTTGTTTTTCAGCTTGTTTTTGTCCCAATTTACGACAATAAATGGGAGCATCACGGCTCAAATTGTCGTTTTGGGTCTGATCTTGAGCACCTTTGCGTTTACTTTCAACATGATGTTTGCCTTTGCATTTGCTAAGCTGGGGAGCGTAATCGGAGATCGATTTAATGTCGGCCGGCATATTGACGGCATTTTAGGTTTAATCTTTTTGGGATTGGCGACTCGTCTGGCAACAAGTAAATAAGCAGGCTTCCTAGATTTTATTTGATGGGTGTGACGCCCTTCTTCAAAATAATATTGCCATACTTACGCAGCTCACCCGTCATGACAACCGCGAACACATTTTTACAGCGATCATAAAACTCGAAACGTTCGATCCGCAAAATGGCTGGGGTTTCTGGTTGATATCGATCAATGACCGCCCGATAGTCACTTTCGACGGTCGGATCACCGGTATCTCCAGCCACAAAGTCCATCATCATGACAGGGGCTTTTTCATATTCGTCGAGTTTGAACAGGGGCAATATCCCATCGAGCAGTGGGGCGATTTCGACTCCATCAGCTCGAATCACTTGGGGACCTAATGATTCGCCAGGAAAGTGGGCGTCTGCCAACACAATTTCGTCGCCATGACCCATCTTGTAAATGGTGGCAAGCAGTTCTGGAGAAAAGAGAGGGGAGATTCCTTGGAGCATAAGTTTAGAGGGGTAGTTGGATAGTTTGTTGGTCGGTTTGTGGCTTAGCAGTTAGCTTGCCATCTAACCAACAAACTACAGATTTATAGTAAAGGTCGTGCCTTCGCCTTCGATGCTTTCGACACTGATCTCTCCATTGTGGGCCAAAATCAGTTGGCGAGCAATCGCTAACCCCAAACCGGTTGAACCGCTGTGTTGACGCGACTGATCTCCGCGCCAAAAGCGATCAAAAATGTAGGGGAGCTGTTCGGCCGGGATGCCCTCGCCGGTATCTGCTACTGACAGATTGATTTGGTTGTTTGAGGCAGATGCAGTTAGCTTAATTTCGCCTCCGGCCGGGGTATGGCGCAGGCTGTTTGAGACAAGATTGTTGATGACTTGAGTGAGTCGGCCGTAGTCGGCCGAAACTGAAAGCCCGGCTGGCGCTTCGTGCGTTAGCTCGATTTCAGCAACGGTCGCTTGACCAGAAAAGCTCGTGACGATATCGGTCAAAAGTTCCGCAACATCTACCGTCTCTTTTGTGAGCTGGAGCTGTCCCGCCTCTGCCAGCGAAAGTACGCGTAAATCTTCAACCAGTCGGGCCAAGATGCGTGTTTCGTCGAGTGTGGCTTCGATGTGTTCGACCGATGGTTCATAAACCTCGTCCAAAATTCCTTCGAGATTGCCCTGGATAATGTGCAATGGGGTACGCAATTCGTGGGCGACATCGGCCGTTAGGTTTCGGCGCCGTTGGTCGGCCAGCTCAAGTTCTGAAACCATGTGGTTAAACGCTTTGGCCAATCCATCGAACTGCCCCTTGCGCCCTTTATGCCCTTCGCTCACTCGTGCAGTGAGGTCGCCTTGGGATACAGCTTCGGCTGCGTTGATAACTTCAGACAAAGGAACCGCGATGCTGCGATATGCCTGTCTTGAAAGGTAAATGGCGGTTGCTGGCAAAATTAAAAGCGACAAAAGGCCCGCGATCCAGACATAGACGGCCGTATTGGTCTCACCACCCATCCAGCGAGTAAAGAGTAGGGCCAGCCCACCCATTCCTAAAAATATGAGCGAGACGATGAGCCCAAATGCGATGAGTAGGCGGATAAACATGCGCATGCCCCGCCTGCGCCAGCGTCGCTGCTCCGCCTCAGAAAGCGTGTTCCATTTATTATTCCATTGCTCGTGATGTGTTTGATTGCCGTGTCGCTTCATAGAAATATTGCTTACTCAGAAAACTTATAGCCGATCCCGTAAACGGTCAGGATATAACGGGGTTCGGCCGGGTTTGGCTCAAGCTTGCGTCGCACATTCTTGATGTGCGCATCGATACTCCGATCATACCCATCATAGGCAAAGCCGTGCAGTTGGTTCAGAATCTGTGCTCGAGTAAATGCCTGACCGGGGGACTCAGCAAAGAGTAAAAGCAAATTAAACTCAGTCCGTGAAAGTGAAATCGATTCACCGTCACGTAAGACGCTATAGCCTCGTTTATCGATTTCAAGATCGCTGATTTTTAATACGTGAGATTGGGTGAGATCTCCCCCAGCTCGCCGCAATACGGCCCGGATACGAGCGACTAATGCGCGGGGTGAAAAGGGTTTGGTGATGTAGTCATCGGCTCCCAACTCAAGCCCAATCAGCTGATCTGTTTCTTCAGCCCGGGCGGTCAGCATAATAATCGGCACATTTGATTCTTTGCGGATGATGCGGCATACGTCGAGCCCGTCGATTTCAGGCAGATTGAGATCGAGCACGACCATTGCTGGGTTTTCTTGACGAAAGATCGTCAATGCCTCCCGGCCGTTGCCGCTGGTCAAAACTTTGTATCCTGACTTTTCTAGATAGTCACGAGCCAGTTTGATGATTTTCGGTTCATCGTCAACGATGAGTATTTGTTCGTTCATAGCGAGTATGCAAAGTGCTGTGGATGTGCTAGCCGTCTAAGTGTATGTCAACTGAGTCAAGCGTGTCTTAACTAAGCCATTTTACCAAGAAACTGAAACGGCACCGACTGAGCCCAAGCTATTTTGGGTCAGCCGATGCCGGGAAAAAGGAGGAAAGGAGACTTATGATCCGTTTGTTGGCGAGATCAAAGGTTCCGTGAGAGTAACCCTTACTTGATCTGCTTAGCTTTTACATTTCGTACATTGGGCCTTCGCCATTAGATTGCCCGTCGGCCGATTGATCGTACTTGCGTTCTTTGGCGCTTCGGCCGTCACGCTGATTAAATTCGTTGAATGGTCCATATCCATCAGATCCACGGCCGCGATATTTGTTTTTCCATTCTTTTTTCCACTGGTGTCTTGAATAGTGACGACCACTGCCACCCCACATCATGCGCCGCATGACTTTGAAAAAGAACATAAAGATGAGGAGGGTAAATAAGAACCGGAATGGGCCAAACCCATGGCCACGATCGTAGCCGTTGTAATATCCTGGGCCACGTTCGGCCGGAGCCGCTGCTGGCCCATCAGGATTGACTGGTCCATCGGCCGGTGGCGGTGCTACTTGCTCGGCTGAATATTGTCCGGCTTGAAACCCTCGGCTATATGCATTTTGGAAACGGGCTTGTCTGAGTCCGCCGATCAGCATGAGGGCAAAAAATCCGATAAAGAAAAACCGTAAAAAACGATGCCTCATAAACATTTGGTCATACTCCTTGATTAGATCAGGGGAGAGGCGAGACAATTGATTTAAGATTTGCGATTTTTGGATTGACGATTAGATCGCCTGTGTTAGCCAAAATTTATCTTAAGCCATTAACATATTGCTGCTGCTTTCGCCCTGCTGTTGTTGATTAACTTGATGAAAGTATCGTCTTGAAATGTGAAATAGTTATGAACGTTTGTCGCAAGTGTGGTGAAATAAAAAGGCCTCTATTCGATAAAAATAGAGACCTTTTGCACATTAGTATGGAGACGTAAATATGTTTGAAGCGCTATTTTATCTATACATATAGCTAAACTGCTCCAGTGAATAAACGTGGATAGGGATTTGATTCTCAACTTCTTTAAGTGAAAGCTCTATAGATTTTCGATGTGCAGATGGATCAATAACGACCAAAGCGACATTTATAATATTTTTCTCTGGGTCAAAAGGAAAAACTGGAAGCAGCAGTAACTCTCCAGATACTTTTGGAAGCTCTCCTTTTAGCAGATGATCTAACCCTAAGATTTTCCTGACTCCCTGGGTTTGACTAATCCAGCCTCTTAAGGCTTGACCCAATTCTGTGAATGTTTTTTTATCAGTTGAATCACCCAGAGAAATTACAGCAAAAGGTAAGTCATCGCCTTCTAAGGTGTGTGGGATGCTATGTGTCTCGAAATATGAGCTTAACCTCGCTTGCGCGGCAATTAGTGCTTCTAAATCATTATTTTTTTTATTCATGATTGCTAAAATTTATTTTGCAGGTCAATTAAAATGAAAATTTCGCACGCACCTATTCATTATCAATGCCCATTTTGCCTTTTACGGGACGGAATTGTCAATGACCATACCCTGTCGCGTGAATCGGACATTGTGTATCGGACTGATCGCGTCATCGCGTTTGTGGCGTCTCACCAGTGGCGGGGCAACTATCCCAATGTGCTTGTGATACCGACTGAGCATTATGAAAATCTGTACTCGATGCCGGCCGACTATGGCAACGATATTCAGCAAGCGATGCAATCAGTGGCACGGGCTCTGAAAGCGATTTATAACTGTGATGGTGTATCGACCCGTCAGCACAACGAACCGGCCGGGTATCAAGATGTTTGGCACTATCATATGCACGTGACTCCTCGGTTTAAGCGCGACCAGTTTTATGCAAAAGCTGGTCTGTTAAAAAGATTTATGCCGGAAGAAGAGCGTAAACCCTTTGCCGATGCGCTTAAAACCGAAATTCAAAACCAACAAAAATCGTAAATGACAGAAGACCCTTTCAACCCCAATCCAATTCCAGACCCCAATGAAATCCCTATCGAAGCGATGGAAGGGAATCTGCTCCATAACCTAGTGCTATTCGGCCGCATTTTGCGCGAACTGGGTGTCGATGTAAACCCTGGCCGAGTGATGGAAGTGACCCAAGCGTTGGCCCATATCGAAATCTGGCGGCCGGGCGATTTCTACCACACACTCCGCAGCATGATGATCACTCAACGCGAAGACATCGAACAGTTTGATGAAGCGTTTGAGCTGTTTTGGAAAAAGCCCAGTGACGGCAGCATCGATTTCGATCTGCAAACGTTGCTCTCAAAGCCACAAATGGGGGAAGAGCCAGAAACGATTATCACGCCACCTCCCATCGACCCACCTGACGAAGATGAGGAAGAAATCGATGAGGGTGACGAAGAAATTGAGCAGGAAATCTTTGAGCTAACCCAGACTTGGAGCCAGCAAGAGATTTTGGCAAACAAAGATTTTGGTGACATGACTCCGGCCGAACTTGCTTCGATTCAGCGGTTGATGACCCAGCTTATTTGGCGCTTGGGTGAACGTAAAACTCGGCGCATGAAGCCGGGTAAAAAAGGTGTACTCGATATTCGCAGCAGCTTAAGGCGTAATTTCCGTTATGGCGGTGAACTGATCGAATGGAAATACAAAGATCAGAAGATCAAGCCCCGGCCGCTTGTGATCATCGCTGACATCAGCGGTTCGATGGAGCGGTACAGTCGTCTGTTGCTTCACTTTCTGTACAGCTTATCTATTGGAATGGATCAGCCGGTTGAGGCATTTACCTTTGGCACACGGCTCACTCACATTACGCGTCAGTTGCGCAACAAAGATGTCGATCAGGCGATTACCGATGTGACGGCCGAAATTGATGATTGGTCGGGCGGAACCCGTATTGGGGAAGCGATGCAAACGTTTAACTTCGATTGGAGCCGACGCGTACTACGTGGCGGCGCGATTGTGCTGCTGATTAGCGATGGGTGGGACCGTGGTGATCCTGATCTGCTCGGCCGAGAAATGGCTCGTTTGCACCGCTTTTGTCATCGGATGGTGTGGCTCAATCCGCTGTTAGGCTCTGATGAATATGAACCTCTTACTCGTGGAATGGTGGCCGCCATGCCCTATATCGACGATTTCCTGCCGGTGCATAATCTCAACAGTTTAGAGTTGTTGGCCCAGCATCTTAAAGCGTTGGATGATCCTAAAAATAAACGGCGGGGTGGAAACAATCTAAAAGGGGCGGCGTTTATTGACAACTCGACTTAGCCACTTTGGAGAAAATAAAGATGAACCTTGAAGTTGAAGAATTTGTAGCGGCGATTGAGAAAGAGCGAAAAAGAGAGGATACGAAGGCTCTGATCAAGTTGATGGAAGAGGAATCCGGTTTTAAAGCTTACATGACCGGGAATATTATCGGATTTGGAACTTATCACTACAAATATGAAAGCGGCCGGGAAGGGGATGCAATCGTTGTTGGCTTTTCACCGCGCAAAGCGAATTTAACCGTTTACATCATGCCGGGATTCGCGAATTATCAAGGTCTTTTGGCAGACCTTGGCAAACATAAGCTGGGTAAAGTTTGTATCTATATCAATAAACTGGCCGATGTGGACACGGATGTTTTGCGAAAAATTGTTAAGCAGTCGGTTGCAGAAATGGCTGGAAGATATGAAGTAAAAGA
>JBGCDP010000272.1:0-36792 GCA_045105475.1 Anaerolineae bacterium | reverse complement strand
CATATACATAATTCGGCCGATAGTCGAACCTTGTGATTCCGTTGAGTCTTCAGTTGCGGCCGCTTCAGCGGTCGCTTCTACTTCAGCCTCTGGTGTAGCTGTTGAGCTTGTAGCACCTCCCTCTGGCGTGGGAGTTGGCTCTACCGGCTGAACCGTTGGCAAGCTCGCAATATCTTGCGTATCTGCATGAATATCATCAATAAAAATCGTCCCATCGCCCACATACGCAGCATTGAAATCGTCGACCACTATCGCATAAAATTGAATGGGATAATCGACTTTGTTATTGTCTGGCCCTGAAATATGGCTCCACGGCCAATCTTGATCTACTTGAATTGCCCCGGTCATTTCCTGCCAGCCTGTATGAAAAACTTGCCCTAAGGGAACCTGCCAAACTTGTTGTTTGGCATCTAAAACCCACGCATTTACAAAATGACCAGAGCCATCGCCATAGACCCAGGCCGATAGCGTATTTGGCGTGTTTGATATCGGGTTCACCTGTAAAAACACAACGTAATCATTTTCTGCAGTGGTAAACGTGTAGTCTAACCGGCCGGCGCTACCACCTGAATGGCTACGCTCGGTTGTATTTTGAAAAGTCCCATTTTTTTCTTCACCAATTCCCCAACGCGTGCTGCCTTCAAATCGAATCGGCAGCCCATTGCCGGTTGCCAAAATCGCAGAGTTTGAGCCTTGAGAGTTGGGGGTCGGCGTGGGTGTCTCGGTCGGGGTTGCAGTCGATGTCGGTGTTGCCGTTGGCTGAGTCGTAGCTGTCACAATTAGGACAACGGCCGTCGCGGTTGCTGGCGCGCGGGTAGATGTCGGCATAATTGTGGCCGATTGATTGATTGCGCCTGCTGATGGAGTTGTTTCTGTAATCACAGATGCAATTGACTGGGGCGGTTCGGCCGTGATGCGAATAACGTTGGGGGGCACAGCTAAAACTAAAAATGCGATCACACCGATGATAACCGCAATTAATCCACCTAAAATACCGACGAGGCCCCAACGTGGGCCTGGCTGATTGGCATGTGCTCCGGTCGCAGTACTCTTCATCAATGGATGTGCGGCTGAGCCGGGTGCAATTGTTAGTGCACTAGAGGGCGGGTTAACTCCGGCCGCTGTCAGTGAAATCGTGCTAAGAGAAACGGTTGATTTTGCATTGACCCCTTCAACTTGTGCCGCAAGTGTTAAAGCTTGCACCAGCTCACTTGTTGACTGATAGCGGTCATCCGGATTTTTTTGCATGCAACGATCAATTACTTCATATACAAGCGGGGTAAGCCCTGGCCGAATTTTTTCTAGAGGAGTGGGATCTTCATTGATCTGTTTGTGAACGATGACCCACGGACTATCCCCTGCAAACGGCCGCCGGCCGCACAGAAGCTCATACAACATGACCCCGAATGAGTAAATATCACTCCGGCCGTCCATCTCGCCCCCCACCGCCTGCTCTGGAGACATGTAGTCGGGGGTTCCCATCATTTTATTGGTTTGAGTTAAGCGAGCTTCGCTCGTTGAAATAGCGATCCCTAAATCAGTTAAAACCGGGCTGTTAATATCTTTTCGGAGCAAGATATTGCTCGGCTTTAAGTCACGATGAACAATGCCACCCTCATGCGCCACACGGAGTGCATCTGCAATTTGCAACATCAATAATAAGACCAGACTTGATTCGATTAGCTTGCCATCTTTTGCAAGTTCAGACAGTTTATTCTCTAACGTGCCCCCATCGACAAACTCCATGGCAATGTACTGGTCACCCTGATCTGTTTCACCGGTAGCATACACCTGTACGATATTGGGATGCCTTAACTTTGCGGCCGAACGAGCCTCACGTTGAAAGCGCTCCGTGAACTCTTTGTTGCGACTGTATTGCGGGAATAATAGTTTGAGGGCAACCGCGCGGTCTAACCCTTTGTCAATCGCTTGATATACATCCGCCATGCCTCCATTCGCAATAAACGAGGTGATTGTATATTGGCCTATTTTTCGGTCGATGAATAAATTGGTGTCTGACATATCTTGTCTGGTCTAAAAATGGAGTGGGTGAGCATCAACTCTATAATCAATATTTGGCTAAGGCGTTCAAGGGAATAGATTACCCGTCATGCGCATCCAGTTAATTAGCACACATGCTTTATAAGAACTTTTTCTAGTAGTAATTATTTCTTTGAAGTTACCTAACGCCCTTTAGTTTAATGACTCACCTCATTTAGCAGTTAAGTGAGTCACAGGCGTTGCACAAGACTGATTGTTGCTCTCCCCTCTGTCTGTCTAAGTATTAAAGCATCCCCGACCAGACCTGGCGATGATTTGACCGTTAATATCTGTAAACTGGACCGACCATTCGTAATCTTCACCATTAGCAATCCCAAATTCACCCGGCTGAATATTCACCAGCCATTCACCTGGTGTATTGCTTAATGAGAAGTCAAACGCACGGCCGCTGCTTCCCCCGCCACCTGAAATCGTTAAAATGAACCGATCCCCTGGCTGTAAATCTGACGGATTTAGGTTTGACTCCCATTTAAACGTCATCGTGCGGTCATGTGCTAAATCATGCGGCCCATCATCACAGCGTAAACCAGGCGAGAGTGTGATCGTCACATTGCGCCCCGTTGCAGCATCTGGGGTGGCGGTTTCCGCTTCACCTGAACTGGCAGGTGTAGGAGTCGCTGTTGCTGCAACATTGGTTGAAAATGCAGATAGCTCATCGATATAGATTGTGCCTGAGCCTTCGAACGTATCTTCAGGGTCTGTTATTTGGAACCCGTGGAATACAACAGGGAAATCCAGCGAGCTGTCACTGCCATTTAAGCGGACGCGGTTGTTGGGTCCCAAACCTCCTGACATAAATGCCCAGCGATCTGTATGATTAATTGGCCCCATTGGAATCAACCAGCTTTGCTGATTGGCATCAACGAGTAGTGCGTACGCTAGAAGTCCTGAGCCATCACCATAGAGTCGCAGGCCGATTGTGTCGGGACGGCCGCTGATTGGATTGATTTGCAAAGCGGTTAGGGTGTCAGATTCGGCCGTATTAAAGGCATAATCGATACGGCCCGCAAAATCCCCCGCAAATACCAGTTCATCTGATTTTATGATGCTGCCATTCTCTGGATTATCTACCGTCCAACCATCATCATTTTCAAAGCGAATAGGTAGCCCATCACCTTGGGTTGGTTCGGCCGGAACAGTTGGTGTTGGGCTCGGTGTCTCTGTCGGTGTTGCTGTAGGCGTGTTGGTCGGCAACGGCGTTTCAGTCGGAACGCTCGTGATGACTTGGATAATCTGAGTGACCACTTGCGTACTGCTGAGTGTGGGCTCTGGTGCTTCTGTTTGAGTTGGTTCTATAACCGGCTCACTGAGGTTTGAGATTTCTTCCTCTTCCTCAATTTCTAATTCTGCGGCTTCTTCTGTTGCTTCTGACTCTTCTGCAATGACTACAGCGATAGGAGTGTTGGTGACTTGAGAGACAACGGTTGGCAAGGGACCGCGATCAATTGATGTAATAAGCCAACCGACCAAACCACCAATAGCTAACACAACGGCCAAGATTGCGATTCCAATCCCCCAAGGAAAAGAGGAGCCGCTTTTGCGTAAGTTTGGGTTTGAGTGGGGGCCAGACTGTGGACCAGAAATCGGGTTGGGAGTTAAAGGTGAGCTTAAGGGGAACACAGATGATCCGGCCGCCTGTTGGAGCACTGTACCGCCTGTTGGCGGCCGTACACCGGCCGAATCGAGAGTAACCGTTTTCCATGAGTTCGATTGATCCCCATCTGCCCCACTTGCTGTAATGGCATCCTTTAACGCCAGCGAAAGCTCAGCGGCCGACTGAAAGCGCATGTCAGGATTCTTGGCCATGCAGCGGTGCACAATTTGATAAACCAATGGGTTGAGCCCACCACGGACGTCAACAAGCGGTTTAGGTTCCTCATTGATCTGCTTATGGATGATCATCCACGGGCTTTCATTCCCAAACGGTCGACGGCCGCACAGCAATTCATACAGCATAATGCCGAACGAATAAATATCACTCCGGCCGTCAAGGTCACCCCCCTGTGCTTGCTCAGGTGACATGTAATCGGGGGTCCCCATCATTTTGTTGGTTTGGGTGAGGCGGGGCGTATTGCCCGACAGCGCAATCCCCAAATCGGTCAAAACCGGGCTATTGTCGCTGCGTAATAAGATATTGCTGGGTTTAAGGTCTCGGTGCACAATGCCACTCATGTGGGCTTCACGCAATGCATCAGCGATTTGCTCCATCATTCTAAGCACTAATCCAACTTCGATTAGCTCACCTTCTTTTCCCAAGCGGCTGTTGATGTCTTCAAGCGTTCCGTCGGGCACAAACTCCATCGCAATGTAGTGGTCGCCAGGCTCAGTCACGCCGGTAGCATATACCTGTACGATATTCGGATGACGCATGCTGGCGGCCGCACGTGCTTCTCGCCGAAAGCGTTTTGTAAACTCCTCATCACGGCTGTATTGAGGGAATAGAATCTTTAGAGCGACATCCCGATCTAGACCTTCATCATGTGCTTGATAGACATCCGCCATCCCACCGTTGGCGATGAACTTCGTTATTTTATATTGGCCTATCTTGCGGCCGATCATTGAGTTTGTGTCTGACATGATTTTTGCTGAGATGCTTGAATATTAGGGAGCTGACGGAATCGTTGAAAAACAGCCATTATCCGACTGCCCTAAAGTGATGTTATCTTTATCTAAATAGGTCGCAAACCACGTATATGCTTGGTTGACTTCTAGCCCAAAGGTAGCTGGCTCAACGAACACAAACCATTCGCCATCTGTACTACTAAACGAAGATTCAAACGAAATACTACGTGTGCCACCTGCACCGTTAAGTGTCACCACAAAACGATCTCCGGCTGGCAGATTACTATCATCTATCGAGGATTGCCACTTAAACCCTATATTTCCTTTCAAAGTCGTTTGATGTTCTTGCTCATCACAGCGGAAGCCATCGACGACGCGCAGCGTAACGGCCGGGGCGGCCGAGGTTGGTGTTGCGATCGGCGTATTGGTCGCGATCGGTGTCGCTGTGGCACGTGGCGTGCTGGTCGCTGCACTTTGGAAAAACACACTGTCAATGTAAATGACTCCTGAGCCGTTAATATTGTCTGACCCATCACTTAAGACAAAAGCGTAGAACGTTAGTGGTTGGTCAAGCTGGCCGTTATCAGGGCCACTGAGATGGGTCATGTTGCCTGCTAGGAGCGGAGCAGACTGAAATGCCCAGCCGCTGTGTGTCATGCTGCCAAAAGACGTTTCCCATTGCTCCCCATCCGCATCGATGATAAGGGCTGAGAGGTCATGTCCCGATCCGTCCCCAAAAACCTGGACGGTTAAAGCGATTGGTATATTGGATGGGATGGCATTCTCTTGAATGACGATCAAACGGTCATCGCCGGCCGATTGAAACTCGTAAGCCAAACGGCCTGAATTGTCACCAGAAGATTGCTCTTCGGCCGTTACTGTCAGGCTTCCGCTGGCACTCCCTTCTGTTTGTACAATCCAGCTGTCGTCATTTTCAAACTGAATGGGTAATCCATTTCCTTTACCTGCAAACTCTGAAAGGGTGGCTGTGGGTGTTACAGTTTCAGTTGGCGGTATGGGTGTTTCTGTCGGGACAACCGAAACTGTCTCAACTGCTGGCTCTGGGGTAGCTGTTACAAATACAATTTCTGGTGTTATTGTGGGTAGGGGTACGTTTGTCGAAGTCGGTCTGGTCGTGGGGGCCGGTACAATTTCACTCGCTGCTTTTGTTTCAGATTGATCGATTTCAGGTGTGTCAGTTTCTTCCGGTGCAGCTATTAAGTCGGCCGTTTGGCCCGTTCCACCGACGGCCGGGGGTTCTAATGTGGCCGTGACGTCTTGACTCACTACCAAATAGATGGCGAAGGCCGCAAGCCCAGCAACGAATGCGCCTAAGATCGCATAAAGGGTCGTGTAACTGCGCCCTGTTGTTTGCTGTTCAAACCCATCTCCTCGCAGAATTGCGCTGATCGCATTGCTAATTTCGGCCGTTGATTGATACCGATTTGCTGGGTCTTTCTCGAGACAGCGATTAACGATTTGAGCCGCCTGTGGTGGTATTCCGGGTGCGAAATTTTGCAGAGGTGGAGGTGGTTCATTCAGATGTTGATGCAGCGTCATGACCGCACTGTTGCTGCTAAAAGGGAGCTGCCCTGCAAACAGCTCGTACATCACCACGCCTAACGAATAGATGTCGCTCCGGCCGTCAAGCTCTTCTGCTCGCACCTGTTCCGGGCTCATGTAGTCAGGGGTGCCGATCATCTGGTTTTCACGCGTGACCCGTGGCCCCGCATCCCGAATCATGGCGATGCCAAGGTCTGTGAGAACAGGCGTGCCATCCGGCCGAATCAAAATATTGGCCGGTTTTAAATCTCGATGAACGATGCCGTTTCGATGGGCAATCGTCAGTGCATCTGCGATTTGGCGGATGAGATTAAGCACGGTGCTTGACTCCATGTCGCCACCTTGTCGCTTGAGCGTAATTAACTGATGCGCTAGCGACCCGTGCGGAATATATTCCATCGCGATGTAGGGATCACTTCCATTTACTCTGCCGGTGCCAAACATTTGGATAATATTTGGATGATTCAGTCGGACCAACGCCTCAGCTTCACGCTGAAAACGGGTAATGACCGCATGGCTACGGCTATAGTGTGAAAAGAGGATTTTAAGCGCAACGGTTTGCCCGGTGTGTCGGTCTGTCGCACGGTAAACATCGGCCATTCCACCTGAAGCGATATGTGCCTCAACTTGGTAGTTGTCTATCTGTGTACCGATTAGCTTTCTGTAGTCAGACATGGTTGATCGCTTTCAAAACCCTCTTTAAACTGCAACTGGTTTAGCCGAATACCCCCATCAAAAATAATATCAGCGCCACAAAGGCGAGGAAGACAAGGGCAGCAATGACACCCAAAATTATTCCAGACCGACTACCGGTTGCATGTGGGTCGGGTACGTGCCCCATTTGCTGAGGCTGTGTAGCTCCGGTGTTTGGGCTTATGTCATTAGGGTTATGGGGTGGCGGTGTTGGGTTTGATGGGTCGGGCTGGTATGAATAGGTCGACTGATGTTCACGGGCCTCTTTAAGATCGTTGAGTAACAAAGTCATCGTTTGATACCGGTCATCTGCTTTGATCTGTAAGCATTTATGAATCACCGCCTCGAGCTTTGGTGAGGCACTTTGGCGAAGTTTTGTCACTGGGTAGGGTGTTTGAGTCTGCATGGCGCTAAGCAGGTCTGCGATATTGTTGACATGGTACGGCCGACGGGTGGTGATCATTTCGTACAAAATCACCCCAATCGCATAAATGTCGGTACGTGCATCAATCTCGCGCCCGGCCGCTTGTTCATACGACATGTAGTAAGGGGTACCCAAAACAGCATTGGTTTTAGTAATGCGCGACTCTAGCAGATTTCTCGCCACGCCTAAGTCAGCTACCACCGCACTACGCCGGTCGTGGTGTAGCAAGATGTTCGTAGGCTTTAAATCTCGATGGATGATTTGAATCGCGTGGGCAAACGACATCGCATCGATAATCGGGATCATGAGCGACAGGGCATAATCAATCGGCATCGCTCGATTTTTTTCCTGATACTCGCTCAATAATGTTCGGATCGAGCCGCCCTGCATAAAGTCCAAAACGATTGCCGGTCGGCCGTCATCGATCTTAAAGTGGTCATAAATCCGAATGATGTTGGGATGATTTAAGCTCGCAATCGCTTTGCCTTCTCGCTCTGTACGCTCAATAAGTTTTGGATGATCGGCCAATTCACGTGGCAACGTTTTTACCACAACATGTCGTTTGTCGATCTGGTCCCACGCAAGGTAAATTGAAGACATTCCCCCTTTTTCGAGAAAATCTTGAATTAAGAAACGCCCTTTTAGCGTTTCTCCTTGCAATGATTTGAACGGGCTACTCATCAGACCTGTTTGATCCCTCACTATTTGGCTCACCACCTAGATTTACATCCGGGGCTGGTGTTGCAGAGTCACTATTGTTTGCAGGTGGCTGTTCACTTTTAGGTACAATGCTAAAACAGCCTGTATCTGAACTGTCGACGATAGTATCGTTTACGACATACTCTACCCACCAATTTAGATCCCCTTCTCCTACAATGCCAAAGGAACTCAACTTGCGCGGCACCAGCCATTCGCCATTGGCAGGCTCTGGCAATATGTTAGCCCCTCTGTCAGTAATTTGCCTCGCTACCCCTTCAGGTTGCGTGGCCGACTGGATCGCAATCTGCATCCATTCTCCATCGACTAGGGTTGATGATTCTTTCCCATACCATTTGAAGTTGATAAAGGCGTTTGGCTCGAAGATATGTTGGCTGTCACAGCGAATATCCAGCAGCTCTAATTTTGGTGGTTTTGGTGTTGGCGTTTCAAAAATTATTGTTGGGCTTGTGGTGACGTTGCTGATTTGCGTCGCTGAAACAACCTCAGTTAGTGAAAGTGCAATCGCTTCGGCCGTGCTGCTATTGGCAGTTGGCGTGCCTGCTGGTGTATTGGTTGGCAGCAAAGTCGCTGTGAGTGTTCGTTCTGGGGCTAACGTGGATGTCGGAGCCACAACAGTGTCATTCGGGTTATTGACCGAAGTAGGAATCGTGACGATGACAGCGATTTCAGTGGGGACACTTGCTATCGGGTCCGGGTCGTTGCTGGCCAAACGATCTCCAGAAAGTATCAACCAAGCTAATAAGCCACTTACTGCCAAAAACAAAACGGTGATCACACCATAAAATGCTCCATTATTTCCCATTCGCACTGCCGGAGCTGGTAAATTAACAGGTGGTCCTGTTTCCTCTTCTTGGGCAGTTGGCGCAGCTTGGGCTTGTTGAGGAGGCTCAACAATAATGGCAGGCTGTTTCTTGGTTTCTTCAATATCGGAAGGGATTTGTGGGGGGACGGCAAGTATTGGCTGGGTGGGGGTAGGCGAGAGCTTTATTGTTTTGGCGGGCCGAGTTATTTCATCTGAGCCAATGACTTGATCTACTTGCTCCCCGACCTGAACCAAAATTGCCACAATGTTGTCCGGTCCACCATTCTTGTTGGCGTGGTCCACCATGACTTTAGCGATGTCATCTAGCTTTTCATCTTGTTGGCTTAAAGTTGTTAGGATGGCGTGTGAGACGGGGCCGTGCAGTCCATCACTACAGAGTAAAAAACGATCGTCAGGCTTAACGCTTACGGTAGATACCTCGGGTTGGTGCATGTGTGATCCACCCAATGTGCGTGTGACAACATTGCGATTGCGATGCACGGCCGCCTGTTCCGGTGTTAGATATCCGGCATCTACTTGTTCTTGAACCCAGCTGTGATCCTTTGTGATTTGGGTCAGCTCCCCATCACTAAGTTGATAAATTCGTGCATCGCCTAAATGGGCCGTTATGACTTCATCACTTGCGGCTGCCAAAATGACAATAGTGCAGCTCATTTCGCCGATAAGCGGATTGGTCGCTGCTACAGTTCGAATATCATGATGGGTTAGGTTAATCGCATCAGTGAGACGCTGTGTCAAAGGTAGATTTTTTCTTTCAGGATTAAAAAAGTGCTTAGGTAGCTGTTCACAGGCAACACGGCTTGCATCCCCACCTCCCCGATTGCCGCCAACGCCATCGGCCGCAATAAAAAGGTAGCCATCGTTTTTTTCGACCGCTTTGTCGAGATCAGACCGGTAGTAGTAGTCCTCGTTATGATCTCGCTTCATTCCGACATCAGTATGTGCGCCTGCTGTTAGGGTATAAGACATAAATATTTAAGCGTTAGTACGTGGTAGTTTGATTGAGGATTCGAGAGCTTGTCATTTCTTGATCCCTATTTGCTTGCTACTAACAACTTGTGTTACTGATCTAATTCTTTAAAGATCCAATCTTCCCGGCCAAGTGTGACTTGATCGCCATTTGAAAGCGGATGGCTGCCAAATAATGCCTGTCCATTAATCATAACCGGATTTGATGCACCGAGGTCGTAGATCACATAGCTATCATTTTCAATTTTAATCACTGCATGCTTGCCTGAAACGGATGCATCTGGCATACAAATTTGATTTTCTGGTAGGCGTCCAACAGTTATCTCTGTTTCGTTTAGCTGATGTTGTTGACCATTATTTGGGTTAAACAAAAATGCCAAGCGGCTGGGCGGCCGGTCTAGCACCTCTGTAGCTGGTGATGCTGTTGAGCCATCTGGATCTGACACACTATTATGACTTGGATTAGGTCCGTTGGGTGTGAAAGATGAATCAACAATTGTGTCACCGGCCGGGGTTTGGGGAGGCTGAACCGGAGTTAATCCACCAGCGAGTGGCCCAACATTGATCTGTTCGTCCGTTTTCGGGATTACCGGCATCGGGTATTGATATGCTCCAACGCCATAAGCCTGAGCCGCCATAGCGGCTTCAACCGCTTTTCTTCTTCGACGACGGATAATCGAAAAGACAATAAAGAAAATAAGAAGCAAAATGAGAAGCAAGAGCGCGACCCAAATGGCGATAAACGTGTTGGTATCAAGCGTTGTGAAATTGTTCTCGGCCGCTAGGCAGGTTAAGCCACAATCTAAAATGAGCATGTCTTGCTCATATTCACCCACATTGGGAGTTGCACTGCTATCAATGGCAACAACTTTGAGATCGGTTAGTATGCCGATGCGGTTAAAATAACGGGAGGTGTCGATCCTAAAGATGAACGGTGGTTCTGTAGAAACATGAACCTTGTCATCTTCAATGAAATACTCAACTTGGATGATGCTGTTTCTGGCAAAAACTGACGGCCGAAATTCGATTGTCCCTTGAACGCCAGCAGCCAATCGGCTAGCGTCATATAGTTCATCTTCATTGTCAGCATAACTTAGCTCGATGATAGGTTGAAACGGATACAAGGCTCGAAAAGATTGTTCAGCCTCTGATGTGCCTAACTTAGAATTGACCTGAACCGTTAGCGTATGTTCAAGATTGTCAGGCTTTGTCAAAGCCTGCGTTGTTACAGAATATTTTGTTTTTAATTGGTCTGAGATGGTTGCTAGCAGTGGGAAGACTTCGGTAGCCGATTGGTCAATTGCTTCTGATCCACCGGTGCTGCGCGCAATTTTTGTGAGCTCTACCGCATCAACACCGCTAAACGGGGCCTCATCTGTTGGACCATCGTCACCGTTTAGACCAATCGTGAAAATCGCTATATTTTCTTGCTGAGCCGCTGTTATGACGATGTCCATATCGGCGTGAATGCTTCCGGCTGAAATGTCACCATCTGCTTGATCTTCAACAAGGGCGCCTTGTGCATGATCGACGCTGTCTGTGATGACGATGACGGCTCTACGTTCAGAAAGTGTGTCACGTGCAAGCACCTGGACACTGCGGAACATTGCATCGTATAGTGGCGTGCCGGCAAGGTCGTCTCCGGCCGCAAATTGATTGATAAAGTTGATTGCACCGCCACCGTCTAGGCTTGGTGCAAACTCACGGGCATCCCCGGCCGGAAATAGCTCAACACGTCGGCCGTTGTTATCCTCTTCTATGTTGAAGAATAAGACTCCCATTTGGTCAAACTGATTGAGACTTTCACGAAATTGAATCGCCTGATTTTGTATTTCACTCAGTCGGCCACTTTGCTGCATAGAGCCACTGGCATCAATCAAGAGCATAATGGCAATCGGTTCATCATCATCTACCCGTTCACTAACTATCGCTTCTAGTCGTCCTGCATCATCTGATAGGTTGAACTCTGCTGCGGTTAATTGCTCGATCGGTACACCGAACTCATTGCTAGGTGTGATCTCAAAACTCAGGTTGGGATAATCGTCATTGACAAAGTTTTTGATGACGAGATTAATTGTTTCTTGAGCCATGAGTCGTTGGCCGCCTGAAAATAAGGTAGCAAGTAAAACGATGGCGATTAAAGCTTTTTTCACTTTTTTCATAAGTAGAGGTTAACGATAATGGTTAACTTTATTTCGATTGGTTTTTAACATCAACAAACGAAAAAGTTGAACGACCAAATTTGATCTGATCTCCATCTCGAAGTGCAATATGTTCAACCCTTCTCCAATCATTTATAGCGCGATCGAACAAATATGTTCCATTGCTACTGCCTAAATCGTACACAAAAAATGCGCTCTCTTCTTGTCTGATTTCTGCGTGCCTAGTTGATACAGAGGTATCAGGTAGGGGAAGCATGTTGTCAGTTCCGCGCCCAATCGTGAATTTGTCGGCCGAAATAGTGAAGCTTCCTCCGGCCGTTAATCCGCGTGCGTTGCGAGCAATTAACCATGCAAATGTTTTGGCTTGATCTGGCGGCTCATGAAGTCCGGCCGAAGTGGGGTCTAATGGGCCGGTTCTGCCGACACCTGCTGGCCTGTCATCGATGATAGTGTGGGGATGTGAAGCTCTCGCACTATCGGCCGAAGGTGCTTGAAATTGTCCCGCTGGTTCATCAGCGATAGTGACTTGAATATCTGGGACCGTATCTTTGCTAAGCAATACAGGTGCTGGCCCCTGCTGCACTGGAAACGGCGAAGGTGTTAGGGATTTAGGTGTAACTTGATCTGCCGGTGGGGCTATTTCTGGAATGGCCACAGTGCGCGGGCTAGGTGTGGGGGCGAAGGCGAAGATACCGCCGATGATCATTAAAAACAGACCCGTTAGCGAAAGATATAGACCGATACCAACCGATATCACGATTCCGTCTGACGGGCTAAATCCCTGAAACAGCGAACGAGCCGCGAGCATAATGTTGATCGTTGAATCGATTTCAGCCAGAAAATCGGCCGCGCGTAAATAGAGAAATGCAAACCCGACCAAGCTGGAAATAATTAGAGTAACTCCTGTCACAATAGGAGCTTTCTGCAAGCGTAGAAACGAGAATAAGGTAGCGATGATAGCCAAGACGCCAACCCCGAAAATGACCCATAGCCACGCATCTCCGCGAGCTAAAGCGACAGCAGCTGATTCACCAACGAATTCTGAAATTTGAGTCGATGTTCCGCCATATCCCAATGTGAAATCACGGCCGGAAATGCCTCTGGGTGCGAACGTTGCGTGAGCCCACGGCAAAAAGAAGGCAACCAAAACGAGGATGCCTCCTGGAATACCGAATAAATACTTCAAAACTTTCATACTTGAACTGTCAGTTATTAGTTACTAGCTGATAGCTAGTACAGATTAAATTGCACAATTGTCGATCCTAAGTTGATGTAACAACCATGCTCTAGCTTGATGCTTTGGCCCGGTTCAACCGGCTGTCGATTCACATAAGTGCCATTGGTTGATCCTAGATCGCGAATAAAAAAGTCGCTACCCTGCTGCCTAATTTCAGCATGCTGACCTGAAACATGGGCAGGTTGATCGGGCAATGTTTCGCGGCCGATAACAAGGGTGGGATTGATCAGTGGAATTTTAGTGATAGCGCTGAATCCTGGCACACCAGCAATATATGGGCCTGCAATCGGTTCTGAACCTTCCAGACCCCAAAACGGGAGGGTGTCTTGCACCCCTTCAAATGCACTTTCATATCCGATCTCGAAGGCAAATGCTTTGATGCTCTCAAACCGGCGTTCTGGCTCTTTGAGCAAGGCGGTGAGCAAGGCAAATTCATGCTGATCGCTGACGGCCGAATTGAACTGCTTTGGCGATGGGGGGTTTTCATTGATGTGATTGGTGATGATTTCGAATGGGTCACCATCAAATGGCGGCCGACCCGTCAGCATCTCATACATCACAACCGCCAATGAATACTGGTCACTTCTGTGGGTTACTGGCAAGGATTTAGCCTGTTCATACGATAAGTATTTTGGCGTGCCAATAATCGTACCTACCTGAGTTTTTGTACCCGATTCAGTTAGTTTGGCAATGCCAAAGTCGGCCAGCTTCGCCTCTCCATTTGAATTGAGCAAAATATTTTCCGGCTTAATATCTCGATGGATAATGCCATTTTGGTGAGCGAAATCAAGCGCCTCACACACATTGCCTGTAATTTCGATACATTGTTTTTCAGGTAGGGATCCCATGTTTGCCAGTAAATCTTTAACCGACCCCTTGTCCATACACTCCATCAAGATATATGGATAACCAGATACTTCTCCTGAGTCATAGATGTTGACAATGTGCGGATGGTCTGCCAGCCGTTGCATCGCTACTACTTCATCAAAGAATTTTTCGCGAAAATAAGGTTCGTTGTTGTGCAGCACTTTTAATGCGACGATTTTGTCTTTTTGCATGCAGCGGAAAACGGAGGCTGCACCACCTTGGCCTAAACGATTGACAACCCGCAGTCCAAGATGACTCGCAATCGGCCGGACCCGATCTTCAAACCCAGCTAGACCGTCTGGCACGGTGTCTAGTGTGTCTTCTTCTTCAAGCGACGGTACCTGCTGCCCTTGATGTACTACAGAAAATATGCACGGTCCGACTTGAAACGTTTGTCCCAATAGCAGTTCGGCCGACTGAATGCGCTGGTGGCCAATCCACGTACCATTGGTGCTGTTCATATCATTAAGATACAAGCTGCCATTCCGGTAGGTGATGCTGGCATGATGGCGTGAGACGGAATCCGCATTTTCAATTTCAATATCGCTACTTTGATCTCGGCCGATGATGAGATAAGTGGTTGGAAACGTAATGCGACTGCCTGCTGTAGGAGATCCTGACGAATTGCCTTGCAGGCAGACGATGTCATACGGAGGTGGCTGGTCGAATTGGGCCGCAAGATTATGCTCGTCTACACCGATCCCAGCCAGCCCTTGTCCAAAAGCCCCGGCTGTGAGTGGGCGTGGTGTTGGAGCTGAGGCCTTCGGATTAGCAACATAGGGTGATTGGCCTGGTTGGAGCACTGGGTTGGCAGGGCGTACTAGCCCAGCTTCTGGCTGGGGGGAGGAGGCACGGACCGCCCAAATTAATGTCCCGATAATAATGACGGCAGCAATCGAAAGTATGATGATTTCCGGCATAACGTTCATGATTCTTTTAGCTGAATTTTAATCAAGCAGCTTATAAAAATTAATGATTTTCTGTGTACGAACCGAACTGTGACTGAGTATAAAAGGATAATACTACGGATTATGCAAACTCCGATTCACGTAATCTAGATAACACATTTTATGTTAGCAGGATTACATTAAAACGCCTAAAAATAAATTGTAAATAATTACTATAAACCGACACTTTTTTACGTTAGGGCTTGTTCCACCACATGATATACTTTCGATGCTCCTAAGTGCCATTAACTAAATAGCCCAAACCGAAGAGGAAAAATAACATGCAAAAAATGACAGGTGGTGAAGCAGTCGTAAAATCTCTGATTAAACATGGTGTACACACGCTGTTCGGATTGCCCGGCGTGCAGAATGACTGGCTTTACAACGCCTTGTATGATCATCAGGATCAGATACGTGTGATTCACACGCGGCATGAGCAGGGGGCGGCTTATATGGCTCTAGGATATGCGATGGCAACAGGTGGCCCGGCTGTCTATAGCATTGTCCCTGGCCCTGGCTTTTTAAACTCTTCGGCCGCATTGGCAACTGCTTACGGTTTAAATGCAAAAGTTTTCTGCCTGTCTGGCCAAATTCCAACCAGCGTGATTGGCAAAGAACTGGGCGTTTTACATGAGATCAACGATCAGCTTGGGATTATGCGCAAGCTGACCAAGTGGTCAGAGCGGGCCAACTCACCGGCCGAGGCGGTAAATTTAATTGACGAAGCCTTTCATCAAATGAACAGCGGCCGATCCCGCCCTGTAGGGCTAGAAGTGCCGATGAACGTTTTGAGCGTACGCGGCGCTGTTGATCTTGATCAGCCTATTGCAGAACCGTTTGCACCAGCCGTTGACACCGACCGTATCGAAAAAGCGGCCGACTGGTTGGGTAACTCAAAATACCCAATGATTTATGTAGGAGGTGGAGCGGCAGGAGCCAGTGAAAGTGTGCGGGAATTGGCTGAAGCCTTGCAAGCTCCTGTAGTTGGCTATCGAACCGGTATGGGCATCATGGACGGCCGACATCATTTGAGCTTACATTTGCCACCTAGTCATGAATATTGGAAAAAGACCGACATGGTGCTCGCCATCGGATCAAACCTGCGTGTGCCTGCCAAATGGGGGAAAGACGAAAATCTTAAGATTATTCAGATTGATGTTGATCCAAAAGCGCATGGCAAGCATGTCAAACCTGATCTGACGATTACGGCAAAGTCTGAAGATGTATTGCCATTGTTGCTTGAACGAACGGCCGTTTACAACTCTGCACGTTCTTCTATAAAAGAAGAGATGCAGGGGATCAAACAGAAATGGGCGGCCGATACCGCCTTCCTGGAAATGCAAAACAGCTATTTGCGCTTGATACGATCTGAACTGGGAGAAGATGGGATTTTTGTCGATGAGTTGACCCAAGTCGGCTTTGCTTCACGCATCATCTATCCGGTATATAAACCACATACGTTTATTTCAACCGGCTATCAAGGAACATTGGGATACGGTTTTGCCACGGCGTTGGGGGCTAAGGTTGCTCGGCCCGATCTACCCGTGGTTTCTGTCGCTGGTGATGGTGGCTTTATGTTTACGATGCAAGAGCTAGCCACGGCCGTGCAGCACAAAATCGGATTGGTCACCCTCATCTTTAATAACAACGCTTATGGCAATGTGCAGCAAATGCAAAAAGGGCTGTATGACAACCGGGTAATTGCATCTGACCTGGTCAATCCTGACTTTGTGGCGATGGCGAAGTCGTTTGGCGCAAACGGTTATCGAGCCGAAACGCTGGATGAGTGTCGCGATGCGATGCGCAAAGGGTTTGAGTCAGATTTGCCAACGATTATCGAGGTGCCGGTAGGTGATGTGCCAAGCATTGATCGCTTTAGGAACATGGGAAAAATCCGATAAATCAGTGTCTGGTAAGCGATGTAGCACTGAACTACCGATTACCGGCCAACCTAACACTATGTCTTTGATTCTTCCAAAAAACAGCGACATTCGCAGAATGTTTGAAATGTTTGTCAAAAACAAACGCTTTATCTTTGTGGCCGGTATCCCTGGCGTGGGTAAAAGTTTGTATGTGCAGCAGCTGGTGTTGTTGGCGCAGGCTGCTGGCCGTGTGGTCCACCTCTTTCAATACGATGTGACCCGCATGGCGTTTGAAGATAGCGACATCGGCCGGGAAAAATATCCTGAAATCAATGGATTTACGCAGCCCGCCATGCGCAAAGCGGTCGGCATGTGGGCACGCGAAGGGATTTTAGAGTGGCACCATCAGTATGCTGGCGCGCCACATATTTTGATCGGTGAGGTACCGTTGGTGGGCAATCGACTAATTGAGGTGGTACAGCGAGAGGAAGATGCAGTTGAACCGATTTTGGCAGGTGAATTAGCCCAATATTTGATTCCGGTCCCCTCAAAACGGATTCGATCCAAGATTGAAGCGGCGCGTGTCGCTTCGATTGCCAGCCCAAGAAATGCTAAAGAGGTTAAAGATGCGGAGCCGCAGGTCCTTAAAGACAATTGGATTGAGACGTTTAAGCTTGCGCATAAGTTAGGTTTGGTGGAAAACATCCCATCAGAAGATGATGAGATCGATTACGAACCGGCCGCATACGCTGGTGTGTTTGAGCATTTGCTCCAACATCGACTGAGCGAAACGTTGCATATTGATCTTGATTTAAAACCAAGCGGATCGGTGTATGACTTAGAAAATATCGCCAGCGAACTAAGGGCGACCCCGGCCGAAGTGAAGCGCATTATTGAGCAGATGGAACGGACGATGACGTCTGCGATGATTGAAGCGTCTGTGGCTGATTGGTATAAGGTGTAATACGACCTTTTAATGCTTATCGAAGATTACAAAGGAAATCAGCTGTTAGATTTGGGGAAGCTATACAGGCATTGGAGAAATTAGCGAGATAGATCGTTATTTACATGGATTAATCAGTGACCGGTAAAAAGCGAACAGTAGTCAGGTTGTTTTGACTGACCACTGTTCACTGAATACTAACAACTTTTCACGGAGTGAAATATGGCTTCTAAAGCAACATTTGAACAAAACGTAGAAAGAACGGCCGCATTTCGGGCTGAAGTCGCGGAACGCGGTGTGAAACATATTATCAATGGGCAGCGGGTTGATGGTTTGGCGGGGAAATCGTTTGAAACAACCACCCCCATCGACAATAGTCACATCTGTCACGTAGCCGAAGGTGACAGCGCTGACATTGATCTCGCATGTAATGCGGCTTGGGAAGCATTTGACGGCTGGGCCGGTTGGGGAGCAAAAGCTCGCCGCGATGTGTTGTACAACTTCGCAGAGCTTATCGAAAAGAATGCTGAGAAGATTTCCCTGCTCGAATCGCTCGATACGGGGCAACCGATCCGGTTTATGGGGAAAGCTGCTCTGCGTGGTGCGGCCAATTTCCGCTATTTTGCAGATAAATGTGAAACGGCACGCGACGGCCAAGCGATGCCGACCAATGACCATATGAACTACTCGATCCGGTATCCGATTGGGCCGGTTGGGATTATTACTCCGTGGAATACGCCGTTTATGCTCAGCACTTGGAAGATTGCTCCAGCTTTGGCGGCCGGTTGCACCGTTGTCCACAAACCGGCCGAACTGTCGCCGGTTACTGCTCAAATTTTGCACGAGCTTGCGCTTGAGGCCGGCATTCCAGCAGGCGTGATGAACATGGTCAATGGCTTCGGCGAAACGGCCGGAAAGAGTTTGACCGAGCATGAGCACATCAAGGCGGTTGCTTTCGTCGGTGAAACGACAACAGGCAGCCACATCATGCGTCAGGGAGCTGATACGCTGAAACGGGTGCACTTTGAACTCGGTGGTAAAAATCCGGTTCTTGTTTTTGCTGATGCTGATTTAGACCGAGCGCTAGATGCAGCCATCTTTATGAAATACTCGCTCAACGGGGAACGTTGTACTTCATCGAGCCGATTGCTGGTGGAAGCACCCATCTATGATGAATTTACTGAGCGTTTGGCTGAACGGGTTAAAAAGATTCGAGTTGGCAGCCCACTAGATCCAGCAACGGAAGTGGGGCCGCTTATCGATAAAGGGCATTGTGCCAAAGTTCAGAGCTATGTTGATTTGGCGGTTGAAGAAGGGGCTAACAAAATGACTGGCGGTGGCAAACCGGCGGGGCTTGAGTCTGGAAACTTTATTAATCCAACCTTTGTGCGCGATGCTGACCCATCGATGCGCTTTGCACAGGAAGAGATTTTCGGACCGTATTTAACTGCGTTCAAGTTTGACACGGATGCTGAAGCGTTGAAAATCGCCAATAGCACTCAGTATGGGTTGACCGCTTACATCTGGACGAAAGATGTGACTCGGGCGATGAATATGGCTCATAAGGTTGAAGCTGGAATGGTTTGGGTCAACTCTCAAAATGTTCGCCACTTGCCTGCTCCATTTGGTGGGGTGAAATATTCTGGCATCGGCCGGGATGGGGGTGATTACAGCTTTGAGTTCTATATGGAAACGAAAAACATCTGTATTGCGATGGGCGATCATTCAATTATGCGGCTAGGGGCCGACTAGATATTAGATATTAGATAATGGATGTTAGATATTAGTGGAGTTCGCAGATGAGTAGTATTAGAAGTTATCGAGATTTGATTGTGTGGCAAAAGTCAATTGATTTGGTTGAAGAGATTTATAAGTTGACGAAGAGCTTTCCCAAAGAGGAAATTTATGGTCTTACGAGTCAGCTTCGGCGTTCGGCCGTTTCGGTTCCATCAAACATTGCCGAAGGGCAGGAGAGACGAGCACCGAAGGATTTTAAACGGTTTTTGCATATTGCATTAGGCTCATTAGCTGAGGCGCATACTCAATTAATTATTGCAACCCGATTGAACTACTTAAATCAGGCAGAATTGAGTAAGTTGGAGAATGAAATTGGCCAAATTCAACGAATGACTCATGCCTTAATTCGCAATTTGCCAAGCAGTCTCTAAAACGAACCAACCCACTAACATCTAATATCCAGTATCTAACATCCCCTCAGGAAAACTATGACACTCCCAATACCAAACCTAACTCCCCCCTTCCACATCGTGCGCGTCGCTTACGCCGATCTCGCCATTACTGATATGGGCTATAGCCGTGAGTATTATCATGATATTGTCGGCTACCACATGGAATATGAATCGGCCGACGTCATGTATTTACGCGGCATGGAAGAGCGCAATCACCATTCGCTGGTGCTACGGAAAGCTGATAAACCTATCGTTAACGCGCTCGGTTTCCGGGTGCGGACCGAAGAAGATTTAGACAAAGCGCATGCGTTTTATTCAGGTCAAGGACTCCCGGCCGAATGGGTAGAACGGGCCGGGCAAGGGCGTACGCTGAAAGTGCGTGATCCGTTTGGGATTCCGTTTGAATTTTATGCACAGATGGATTTCGTCGATGATATTTTGCAGCAGTATGGCAAATATCATGGTAGCCGTGTGCAGCGCATTGATCATGTGAATCTGTTTCATAACGATGTGAATGCAGCGACGAAATACTATGCCAATCTAGGTTTCCAGATGACGGAAGCGACGATTGGAGATATCAATGATCATAGTTCGGATATCTGGGCTAGTTGGATGCACCGCAAAGGTGGGGTGCACGATATTGCATTCACGAACGGCCGTGGGCCTCGTTTGCACCACATCGGTATCTGGAATCCGTCGATGATGGATATTATCCATTTGTGTGATACGCTGGCGACGACGGGACACAGTTATGCGCTGGAACGCGGCCCCGGCCGACATGGAATCAGCAACGCCTTTTTCTTGTATATCCGTGACCGTGATGGCCATCGTTTTGAACCGTTTGCCTGCGACTTTTTGACGATGGATCCTGATTTGCCACCTCGCTTATGGGATCTGCGTGATCCGCAGCGGCAAACGTTGTGGGGGCAAGCGGCTCCAAAATCATGGTTTGAGCTAGGGTCGATGTTTGATGGTTTAGAACCGACTGATTCACAATTGTTTGCGGACAAAGCGCCGATTATTGCGCCGGAGTAAAACGACTAGACCCGTCTGGTCTGGAATTCAAAGATGAAGCGAAATGAACTCCTTTCCCCGCTCCCGGCCGCAGATTGGGATGAATCGATCCAGCATATTGCACAACGTTTGGGTGATCCGCTAAATATCCACAAGATGATTGCGCACAACCCGGTCTTGATGGAGGCGTACACGCCACTGCGCTACCATGTGGTGCGTGATAGCGTGCTGAGCGACCGTCAGCGTGAGATTTTGATTTTGCGTGTGGCGCATCAAATTAAGTCTGACTATGAATGGAGCCATCACGTGGTGCGTGGCCAGGCGGCTGGTCTTTCGCTTGATGAGATTGAGCGGGTGCGGATAGGTAGTCAGGACGAGGGGTGGTCGGCCGATGAACGGCACATCATCGATTGTGTCGATCAGATGATCAGTGAGCAGCAGATGACGGTCGAAACGGCGGCCGGACTGCTGGAAACGGTCGGCAAAGAGGGGATGCTCGATGCAGTTTTCACCGTGGCTGTTTATTTGGCTTTGGGATCGCTACTCAAGACGTTCGACGTGTCGCTCGAATCTTAAAGCTGGAAGCGAAATGGAAACGCCGATTCTCTAAAATTGGTTTCAAATCAACGTTAGGTTTGAAACCAATCAAAAGGAGAATTAATTATGGATGGCACATTAAGCGAGATTAAAATATGGGCTGCCAATTTTGCACCAAGGGGCTGGATGTTTTGCCATGGGCAGGTGCTGAGTGTTGCGCAATTTTCAGGACTTTATTCGATCTTGGGTACAGTTTATGGTGGTGATAGCGCAACCACATTTAGACTACCCGACCTGCGAGGCCGTGTTCCAGTCGGGGCAGGGATAGGGGATGAATTACGCGAGATTCAATTAGGGGCTGCATTTGGCACAGAGGCGGTGAGTCTTGACGGGGTTGAAGCCAAGTCTCATTCTCATTCCAAAGCGACTGATGTTTCAGAGTCGACTACAAATGTAGCGAGTGGCGGGAACGAATATGGAAATCATCAACCTTCAATAGGGTTGAACTATATCATTTGCGTTAATGGGCTATTCCCTGCCCGAAATTAAGTAGGGTCAACATCAACGGCGGCTGCAAGTGGGGATGCGACAATCGGCATCATGAGGATTTATCGGCCGATGGGAAAGCTCTCTGAGTAGAAAATAAACAGAACGGGATTCATGGAATTGCTTAATTGAAAGATTCTATGGATCCCGTTTTTGCTGTGGCTGTTTATTTGATCGCTACTTAAAACGTTCGACATGCCTATAAACTAATCGAGCCTGTTCCTCAAAATTCAATGAGCTTGTCGATGCAAAACCTGCTTCCCCCTATCCCCTTTTTTGCTGCCAATTCCCCTTCATTAAACCTTAACAACATAATCAACTTCTCTGAACACTGCTTGCTTAGAATCAGGATCATTATTCACACAGACTATCGCTCACGATGTGACGAAGTGAAAGGAAGACAAGATGATCTCCAGAAATTATGTAAGCACCCCTCAAGCTTCTGCCAACCTACCCCACTCTGGCGTTTGCAAAGCAGATATCACGGCCGCATTGGGACGGTTTGACACAATCGGCTTGAAGCAGTTGGATCGGGTCGCTTTACTCAACCGCATCGACACAAAATATTTGCTGAATTCGACGTTGTTATTGAGCCTATTGCCTGATCTTGAGTTGTATTATGACGTGCTTTGCATCAACGCAATTAGCTTAAATCGATATCGCACTATTTACTTCGACACAGCCGATTTTTTGCTTTATCACAGACATCATGCTGGCGCATTGAACCGCTACAAAGTTAGATCTCGTGAGTATGTAGATACGAATAAAAACTTCTTGGAAGTAAAGCATAAAACCAACAAAAGCCGGACGGTTAAGTCACGTGTTATGACAGAATCATTAACCCGAGAAATCTCTTCAACAACGGACGAGTTTCTATATGAAAATTACCCACTTGATGTGTATGCATTACAACCGCAGATTCAAAATCGGTATAAGCGCATCACGTTGGTTAGTAAGAGTAGCCTCGAACGGTTAACGATTGACCTGGAGCTAAATTTTAAAAATGATGCTCGGCAAATGAGTTTGGACGGATTGGTTATTGCTGAAGTAAAACAAGCGCGTTTTTCACAAGACTCACCGTTTGTTCAGCTCATGCGCAAAAATGGGATGCGGCCGACAGGCTTCAGTAAATACTGTATCGGCACAAGCTTGCTCTACCCACATCTCAAATCAAACAACTTTAAACGGCATCAAATGCTTGTAAAAAAGCTCAGCACTGTAGCACACAAAAGTGACGCCTAAGCACTCGCCTTCAAAACATACCCAGAGGATCTCATGTTAGAAACAACCCCTTTAATTGCTGGCTTTATAGCTAATTTAGCCATTGTTATTTTCATCGTTCGATTTATTTACTACCCGGCTAAGCAGAACAAGAATTATGTGTTTACGTTTGTTGCGTTTAATACGATGATTTTTCTTGTGATGAGTCTTTTAACAAGCAGTGAAATAAGCATTGGGGTTGGATTCGGCCTCTTTGCTATCTTCTCTGTTCTACGCTATCGAACTGATCCGATACCGATTCGAGAGATGACGTATCTATTTATTATTATCGCATTGCCTGTCATGAATTCAGTCTTAATTGGGGCCGATCAATGGGCGATTTGGGCTCTCACCAACTTTGGCATTGTGTCAGTGCTCTTTGTCTTAGAGCAAGGGTGGGGATTTGCTTATGAAAGTTCGAAAAGAATTACTTACGAACAAATCGATTTAATTAAACCAGAAAACTATGCATTGTTATTAGATGATTTAAAGACTCGAACCGGATTACCGATTCGTAAAGCGCTTGTCGGCCGGATTGATTTTTTGAAAGACACGGCTGAAATCAAGATTTTCTATGATGACCCTGCCATTAACTATTGGCACCAAGAAGAGTTTGTGACCCTTAAAGATGCAGCAAATAGCTAGGCATCTGGACACCCTAAAGTAGGAATAATTATGAACACCCTAAAAAACTTATCTCGACAAATATTGTTGAGCTTATTCATTATTTTTATATTGTCAGCTTGTACAACCGCTGCGACAAATGAAACTATTCAAACTGAAAACACTGAAAACAGTGTTGCTTCATCACCATCTGTTGATTCTTCTGTAGAGATACCCGAGGTCATAATCTCAGAATCGGTACAAGAGACGGCAGTCGGTGAGGAGCTTGAAATAGTGGATTCGGTAGAGATAGACAGTGAAGTGAGTGAAGTAGAAGAAGAACTCATCCGGCCGGTTGGCTGGAGCGATGAGACGCATAGCAAATCTGCTGAACCTAATTATGATGTGGTTTTCCCATATGACTCTGTGAACCGAATCGATATTGTGATTGATCCTAGTGATTGGGAACTGATGCTGGCTGATCTGACGGCCATTTTGGGCGAACAGGGTTCGGGGGCCGCTGGAGGCGGGAACGGTGGTGGTGACCGGCCGCCTCGGGGCGGGGGCGGCGATAGACCTCCTCGCGGAGCTGGTGGAGCTGGTGCCGGAGAAGGGGATTTCACAGAAACAAACCCGATTTGGGTGTCAGGAACGATCCAGTTTGAAGGAAAGATTTGGACGAATGTTGGCGTTCGATTTAAGGGGAACTCAACTTTAAGAAATGCTTGGAATAACGGTTCTCAAAGCCTACCTTTTAAGCTCGATTTTGATGAATTTGAAGATGAGTTTCCAGAAATTGACAATCAGCGCTTTTATGGCTTTAAGCAGCTCTCTTTGTCGAATAATTTGAATGATTCTAGCCTGATGCGGGACACGATTACGGCCGACCTTATGCAGGAGGCCGGGATTGCTGCGGCCGAAACCGCTTCATACACCCTGTACGTTGATTACGGCGAAGGGCCGGTCAATTTGGGCATTTATACTGTTATTGAAGTGATCGACGACACTGTCGTCGAGCGAGTTTTTGGAGATGACAGCGGTAATATCTACGAGGCCGATGGTCCATCAGCTTCATTGGCAGTAGGGACCTTAGAAGGATTGGCTGAGACATTTGAGAAAGAAAACAATGCGGATGAAGCTGACTGGAGCGACTTGGAAGCATTGTATGCAGTTTTGCACTCAGACAGCCGTTTAAGCGATCCAGAAGCTTGGAAAGCTGAGCTCGAATCGATATTTGATGTCGATCTGTTTTTACATTGGCTTGCGATCAACAGCGTGATTGAAAATTGGGATACATATGGGGCAATGACCCATAACTTCTATCTTTACAACAATCCAGACAATGGGCTGCTCACTTGGATTCCATGGGATCACAACGAATCGCTTGCAAGCAGCCGTAGAGGTAATATGACACTGGACATGAACAACATCGGTGCTGAGTGGCCTCTTATTTCGTTCCTATTGGATGACAGTGAATATAGGCAGATCTATGTCGATTATGTAGACGACACGATCAATACGGTTTTTGAACCAGAATCGATGACAGCCACTTATACGGCTCGAGAGGCGATTATTTCGCAAAGCCTTGATGCAAATGGCTCGGCCGACCTTGAGAGGGCGGTCGAGGATTTGATTGCACACACAAACGAACGAATTCGGGTAGCCGAGGCGTTTTTGGCCCAATCTGATTCTTGGGTAGCTGGGCAATAACTGTCTAAACAGCCAACTGGTTTGCTTGAAAAATCAGAGGTGGAAGTTGTAACTGCTCACGGGCATGCGATTGGAAATCCATTGTCATGTGGGGCAAGAAAACCAAATAAACTTTATGTAGGGAATTTCTGCTTTGGCCAGCCGGATCATTTAGATTGAGCTGGCCTTGTTACATTTAATTAAATCGATGTGCGTTGACCGGAAGCGACTCTACATAGTCCCATGCCGCTAAATCTGGATGTTCTACACCTAATTGGGTCAGCAAGATTTTGATCTGCGTCCGATGCTCAATGCTGTGATATATCGCTTGTAGAATGACGGTCCAATTAAAAAAGTAGATTGGCATTTCCAAATGTTCGACCGTATGTTTTTTTTCTGGGTCAGTGTTGCTTACAATTTCGATTAACCGCCGACCTGACTCTTGCACCTTTGCTAATAGCTCACTCATTGGCATATTGTCCCAATCAAGGTTCTCACCCCACAGAGGGGTGCCTGAAAGGCGACCCGCATAGCCTCCTTCTGCCTCTACAAGGTGGACAAGGGTAGGGTGTATCCGGCCGTAAACCCCTTCAACTTCAATATCAAGCTGATCTTTTTTCAGGCCGTCGCAAATCTTGATTAAGCTTGTATTGGCCCATAAGTTATATTCGAATATTTTATCGAGCGACTTAATTTCTTGCTTTTCCATTCTCACCCTCATGTTGAAAACTTGGCGATTTCATCTGATTTGTAGGCTCCCTTTTACTATTTCGCTAAACCAGCTTCAAAGATGGCTAACCCTTCATCCAGCTGCTCTTTCGTCACAATGAGTGGCGGAATCCAGCGAACCACGTTTTTGTAACTGCCACAAATCAGTAATAACATGCGATTCTCGAGTGAATGATTGAGTACTTTGCTGGCGCTGGCCGCATCCGGTTCGCCTTCAGCATCGGTAAATTCAACGCCAACCATCAGTCCTTGTCCACGGACATCACCGATCACGGGATATTTTTTCTTAAGGTCCATGAGACGGCCGACAAGATAGTCGCCCATCGCTTTAGCATTGCCGACTAAATCTTCGTCACGAATGACGTCAATGGTTGCGCACGCGGCCGCCGCTGCGATGGCGCTACCACCACCGTAAGTGCCACCGTGCGAGCCAGGGGCCCACTTGTCCATGAGGGCCGCGCTGGCGGCAATGCCAGACATCGGTGCTCCAGAGGCCAACCCTTTGGCCATCACAATAATGTCAGGGGTAATGCCTGAATGTTCAAAGCCCCAGAATTTGCCCGTCCGGCCGAAGCCGCTCTGGACCTCGTCTAAAATAAGCAGAATGCCGTGTTTGTCACAAATTTCCCGCAGCCCTTGCAGATAACCGGCCGGGGCAGGGACATAGCCACCTTCGCCCAAAAGCGGTTCGATGATGATGGCTGCTACTTCTTCTGGTGCTGTTTGCCCGTGCAGAATCAAATCCATCTGTTTTAGGCAAAACTCAACCGCTTCTTCTTCATCCCAGCCATAAAAATAGCTGTAGGGGAATGGGGCGGTGATGATACCACCAGGCAATTCCGCGTATTTATAGCGATAGATATATTTTGAAGTGGTCATCGCCATCGTTTGATGAGTGCGGCCGTGAAAGCTCCCCTGCATGACAATGATATTTTTCCGGCCGGTGGCGTGCCGGGCTAGTTTGACAGAAGCCTCAACCGCCTCGGCACCTGAGTTTGACAAAAAGAAGCGGTCAATGCTAGGTGGCGTCACTTCATTTAACTTGTGAGTGAGTTCAACCGTAATCGGAGGAATAACACAGTTAACCTGTCCAAAGATCATGTTCGCCGCCTGATCTTGGATCGCTTTAACGACTTTGGGATGGCAATGCCCGGTATTTACCACGCCAATGCCAGAGGTAAAATCGATATAACGATTGTCATTTTCATCGTAAAAATAAATGCCTTCAGCCCTTTTTGGTTGAAGATCGGTCAGATGTGTCCAAACGGGGGACATGTGTGAGGTATCAAGTTGGTTCATTTGAACTCCGAATATTTTAAGAGATTTGCGTCAAACCAAATTTAGTTAGACATCGAACTAATTGTATCAAAGCCCCTTCTTTTTTCTACTTTTTATCGCTTTTTAGAAGCGAACTTTACTCAAGCCCTAAAGAAAACATCGACTCAAGATCATGTTTAGAATAGGTTTTGAATGCGATGAGCGTTTCAGATTCTGTAACGCCTTCTACCTGCAACATCTCGCTCGTCACAAGATCGGCTAACGCATTGTTGGTAGAGACACGTAGAATCGCGACTAAGTCATATTGGCCGGCAACAGAGAAGACCTCTGAAATGCCGTTTATGGATGCCAGCTGATCTGCGACCCGGTTGATTTGATTACGCTCAATTTTTAGTAAAACAATTGCTGAAACCATGTTTTCCTCGCTTAAAAAAGTAGTTTGAAATCGGTGGGTTAATAAATTTTGAATGGGCCTAGTGATACCACAACTGTGCTAAAGCAAAAAGGGATTGTGGCAAGATGTAGCTTGGTAGAAATATTTGGTTCGATGGCTAGCTTTCGGCCGTAATTCTGTTGGCCTCACGTATGCCAGAAAGATATGCACCATGCACCGTAGCCGGATAATCTGAATTGGTTGCTTCACCCGCAAAAAATAGCCGATTGTTGACCGGCCGGGCCAGAACCTCACGGGCATTAGCCGGGGAACCTAAAGCCGGAAACGAGTACGAGCCATAGGCAAACGGATCAGCGATCCAACGGGTGATTTGAAACGATTCCGCTTCAGGAATCTCGTTGCCAAACATCTTGCGCAATATGATCATCGCTTCAGCCACAATCTTTTCATCGCTCCACCCTTCAAGTTCAGTCCCAAAATCGGCCGCATTAAACGCCAGCAGAATCGGCTGATCGATATAGTGATGCATGTTAAACCACTCTGACCAGTTTCCCCGTTTTTCAGAAAGGTAGGAATACCATTCTGGCCGTTTCCCCCAAAACGGCTCAGCAAAGCGTAAATAGACCTTGTTGAGCACGCCGAATCCCATTTGTTCGATAACCGTCTGCTTTTCGGCCGGGAGTGGAGGCGAGAAAACGACATCGCCACTTTTGAGCACCCCCAAGGGGAGAGTCACAATCGCTCGATCTGCTTGAAATTCGCCGTTCTGAGTGGTGACCGTTACGCCAGAAGCATCGTGTGCAATTTGCAGAACCTTTTGTTCTAATTCGATGGCTAGCCCGTTTGCCAAATAGGTTGTGATCACATCATATCCATCTGGAAAAATGACATCTTCACCATCAAAATTATCTCCATCTTCGTTGACCCGTTGGGCCGACATCTGTGAAATCGAGCCGGACCACTCTTGCTCATAGGCTGAATTAAGCACAACGTTCAGATAGAGTTTTTCTTGGTCAGAAAGGGCTTCGACATCGATTAGCTGTTCAACCGCTGCTTCGATTGAGATGTCTGAATCGAGTTCGGCCGCTTTTTCTAGCGCTTCATCGATGAGCGCTTCGAACGCTTCATAGCGGTTCCATTTTACGGCCGGAAGCTTTTGCCCATCAATATCATAGAGCAAGCCGTTGTCATAGTCAGTTTCTAGCCGTTCCGCCTCGATTTTGTTGGCCAGATCTGTAATCGGGTTTCCCTCAATGCCATGAATCCATGAAGCACCCATATCCATTGGGGCATCGGGCCACATGCGGCTGGTCCACACTCGGCCGCCGATTCGATCACGCCCTTCGAGGACGGTGACTGAGTGCCCCGCATCGTGCAGGGTGCGGGCGGCCGCCAGCCCCGCAACACCTGCGCCGATCACGATAATTTTTTCAGGATTCTCAATTTGATTTGTAGGGTCAGTTTGGCAGTTGGTCATAATCAGGGCGGCCGCCGCAGCGGCCGATAGGTGAATGAATTGACGTCGGGACAAGTTTGTTTTTTGCATGGTATTCTTTTGATTTATACCGGAAAATCTAAACAAACCAACAAATCACCTCACAAATTAGGCAATGCTATGTTTATTGACGCACATACCCATCTTGACCATTATACGGCCGCTGAAATTGACGACATATTGATAGAAATCGACCGGATGGCTTGTCGCACGTGGGCGGTTTCGATGGATCTTGAGTCATGGGAAAAGAACAAGAAGCTGGCACAAGACCGGCTTTTGATTACCCCTACTTTTGGCATTCATCCGTGGAACGCTCATCTCTATGCCCATCGGCTTGATGAGCTAGATGAACCGACGGCCGACTCTGTGCATATTGGTGAAATCGGACTCGACTTTCACTGGGTTGAAGAGCGTGAGCGTTGGCCATTGCAGGAAGTGGTGCTCGACTATTTTCTAAAAAAAGCGGCCGATCAAAATAAGGTGGTGAACCTGCATACAAAAGGGGCGGAATCGCTTATTTTAGACAAGCTGAAAAAGTTTAAGGTGGAGCAAGCCGTAATTCACTGGTATTCGAGAGACTTAGAAGTCTTTGACCGGTTGGTTGCGTATGGCTGTTGGTTTACGTTTGGGGTGGAACTGCCGCACAGTAAGCTGATTCAGGTGTGTGCCAAACGCTGTCCAGTCGACCGTTTGCTAACTGAGACTGATGGGCCGGGTGGGCTGGAGTGGCTGACGGGGGAACGAGCCCGGCCGGGGCATGTGCCGGGTGTGGTTGAGTTCTTGGCTGGGTTGCGTAAAGATAATGCAGGTGAGATGCAGGGACAGATTTGGGAGAATTATTGCAGGCTGATCGTGTGAGACAGGGTGTGAATTGAAAACGGCCGATTTCCTGTGAGAGGTCGACTTTATTTGAGTAAACGTAAATTACTGATTTTCGACCTTATTTGTAAGCAATTCTAGTCTATAGCGTCGCAAGATTTTGGATATACTAAAATACATAAGCAAAATCATAAAAATTGCACCACAAAAGGATTGGATAATAGATATTGTTAGCATTTCATGAAAATCAGGAGAGGCATTAATGCTATCATTTGGGCTAATATTTAATTGCCAACTTAATAAGTTTCTGATTACAAACAATATAGCACTAATAAAAGTGAATACTGAAAACCTTTTTAGCCCTTTAACCACGCGGTCTCTAGCTTGAGTTAGTGTCTCCGTCTTTTCTAAGACTAATAATGAGTCATAGAAATATGAAATTAGTCCGATAGCAAAGCAAACATACATCAATATTGATACTAATTTAAAAACGATCGTCATTATTAATATTTTCCCTGCTGTAGGGGGGCTTTTGGATGAGCTGTGGTCGGCCTCAAGCCGTTTCCGCTACTTTGCATCCTTAATATTACTCGGTAAATTTTAACATGGGCCCGCTTATTTATAACAACCTCGTCGCTGAACAGGAAAACTATCGAATAATTCTGATCGTATAAAATAAAAACGGCCGTGTGCGATTTCTCACACACGGCCGCTGACTTAATCTCTAAACGCCTATTTGCCTAATCAAAGACAAACAGCCGTTTGTACCTACTCTCTACCGGCTACCATTTTTCATGATAATCGGATTAAAGAGCGTGTATGCTTTCACCCGCGTCGTTAAGACAATGCTGTCTGTCGACCCAGAATCTTGGCCTGTGGCGGTTACTGTAACCATGTCACTTGCGCCTAAGGTTGCTGTCGACGGAACTGAAACCATAATCTCAACCGTGGTCGTCATGCCAGCATCAACTGAAACGGACGTTGGTGAAGCGGTTGTGCTCCACGCATTGCCACTTAGCGTGATGTCGAAGGTGTCGAGTACGTTTCCGGTATTTTCAACGACGACTGAGAAGGTTGCTGTGTCACTGGTAAAGATGTCTTGCCCTGTTGGGCCATCTGCACCGACACCTGTACCTGCACTACCAGTTACGGTCATTGCAACAGGAACATTCAAAATCGGTTCATCTGGATCGTTGCTGTTGACACACAGGGTATCTGTGTATGTTCCAGCAGCCAAGCCAACTGAACTGAATGAAGCGGTCAAGTCAATCGCACCCGGTGAAAGTGTGCCTGAAGATGGGCTGATGTCTAACCAGCTAATATCACCTTCTACACTACAGCTACTTGCAACTGATGAGACAACAGACACGTCGTCGATGAACATGTTGAAGTTGTCTGCGCCAGGGTTATGGAAGTCAAATGCGAGGACATGTTCACCGCCATCTGCATATGAAGACACATCGATGGCTTCGCTTGGATAGGTGCCGTAGTTGCCAACGTCAGCCGATGAATAGGTCTTAAGGACATTTCCATCGAGTGAAACGGTCATCATGGCCGTTGCCGTCATTGGTCCACCCATCAGCAAGTTATAGCTGAGCTGTGCCTGAGCATTCGCATCGATTGTGATCGTCTGGGTAACATATGCTGTTTGAGGAGCTAATCCACCCATCCAAACATACCAGTCACCTGTGAATGCCAAGGCTGGCCCACAAGTGGTTGGAGCACAAATCGGTAAGACACTGCCTGCGCCAGTTGCGCCTGCATTCCAATATGGATTGTCAGCGTATCCTTCTTCGAAGCTGCCGTCTTGAACCGCTTCAACTCCAGATACCTTATTAACGTTCCATTCCAACACACCACCTGTTGTTGATAGCGTGAGTGTTTGGGTTACAGCATCAGGCGAACCTGAACGAGTAACTGCCAAAGCTTCTGGATCAATCGCAATGTCAGGAATACCTAAGTATGTCAGATCAACGCGAACGGTTGCGATGTCTCCTTCGTTGCCGGCAGAAGAACCAACGGTGAAGTAACCATAGAGCTTGTCGATGGCTGTCATCGATGGATCATTGTAGTCAACCGTTAAGGTGTATGGTTCTTCAGCTGCGACCATTGATGGGCCACTAATTACCATGTTACCTTCGTTTGCACCACCGTCTTCTACAACTGCGGTTGCCAAATCAACCCAGTCACCACCTGGTGTAACCTGTGAGAAGTTGATGATTGCAACGTAGTACGTTCCAGCCATCGGATCTAGAATCTCACAAGATTCTGCTGAACCACCAGATGCACTTTGACATGCATATGGATTTTCAGCAGGGTCACCTGCATCAGCTAGATCTGGTCCGTTATCATCTGCATCAAGGAACAGCAGCATGTCTAAGTCAGGCGACTGTGTCTCAACGATTTCTGCGATGACGCTAAAGCTGCCCGCAGGAACTTCAATTGATACAAATTGAGTAGTCGTTATCGCATCAAAGAAGATGTCTGGGAAATCAGCGCTGGTGTCGTTGTCTTCCACAATTGTGAATTCTGTACGATCAGCTTTGACCAATCCAACCATCTCAACCTGCAAGTCAGTGATCTCAAGTGAGACAAGATTCTTCATCTCAACGGTTCCACTGATTTCTTGTGTTTCGATGCTTAACGTTTCTGGAAGATTTCCAGTAGATGGCAGTACCGCATATGGTAGATGCGCGTCTGGATACTCGTCACTCATTTCGTCTAACATCAATGAGCCATAGCGCCATTCGTCATCAACCACAACACCGCTGACATCAACGGTAACATCAAGTTTTTGTGATTCACCTGGAGCCAATGAGAACATCGTTGGGCTAACTGAGCCGGTTACAGACATTGCGTCGTTGAAGCTCAAGGTCCAAGTTAGTGTTTCACTTGAAACGTTCTTGACCGTACGTGACCAGCTACATGTGCTAACACAGGCATCTTCACCCATGCTGGCGATGTTCAAGTCACGAACGTAGAAATCGTTGTCTTCACTAGGGTCGGCCGCTAGATACTCAGCGTTGGTTACATCCATTACCAATGGGCTGTTAATCGCCTTAGCAATATCAATGTGACCAGCACCTTGTGCGAATGGTGATGCAACAGTTGCACCATCATCATCCAAAACGGTGTCACGAGCAGTCATCATCAAAGCGGATTCCATTTCTGCTGGAGTCCAACTAGGGTTCAAAGCTCGTAGCAATGCGCCAGCACCAGCCACGTGTGGGCTAGACATTGATGTACCTTGAATGACGTTGTAAGTGTAGTCCTCATCGCCGCCATCACCTTGGTGATACGCTGCCCAAATGGCACGGCCGGGAGCGGTTACATTCGGTACGATCAGGTCACCGTCAGAGCCGTTAGGTCCGCGTGAGCTGAAAGTAGCCATGATGTCGCCATGCATGTCATTTGAATCAAGGGTTGCGCCAGATAGGGTACCGTTAACGGTTCCCACTGAGTTGGTCAGCATAAACGTGCGCAAGATTTGATATTCGTAATAGTCGATATGAATCGCTGGCAGTGCGTGCGTATCAGCTGCAACTGAACCAGGTCCACCTGTTTCTTCAGAAGGTTGTGCAAGGATGAAACCACCCGCACCACCGTCTAGAACAGACTGACCTTTGGCAACACGGCCGTATTCGCCACGTTCACAAATAACGATTTCGCCGCTGAATGTTCCTGGAGCAAATGCACCTGGAGCACAAAGACGGGTATCTTCTGAGTCAGTATAGGTGTCAGAGAAGATGATTTCAGCTGGGCCATAACCACTTGTCATCGCCTGCCCACGAACTTCAAGTGACATGCTTACGCTGTCCGTGAAAGTGAGTGAAACAAGGAATGAGCGGTTGTGGCTGCTAGCACCTACAGATGTGATCCAAGGTAAGTCAGATGGAGATCCTGTTGTTGCGTCGCCGTTTCCAGCATTACCGTTTGAGGTTGCAACGAATACACCTGCTTCACGCAGTGCCAACCACTGCATTGCTTCAGAGTCACCCCAAAGGTCGCCAGTTGGAGCCGATGATCCGATCGAGTAGTTGATGACATCAACGCCGTCCATCAGAGCTTGGTCACGAGCGGCTGCTAAAGCTGCACCCGGACAACCGCCACCGTCAGAACAACCGTCATAAGCGATAATGTTTGCATGTGGTGCAACACCGCTAATGTCAGAAGTGAATACTTCGGTTGGTGCTTCTACAACGGAATCAAACACAATGTTTCCGGCAGATGTACCACCTGTGTGTGATCCATGACCATCCGTGTCACGTGGGCTAGTGTCAGAAGCCGTATAGCCCCAAACACCGATTAATTTACTGTTACAAGGGAATGTCGCGTCATAGCCGACAACACCGTCTCCACCCGCGTTAGCAGGGTCGCAAACACCTAGATAGGTGCCGTCACCCAATGGGTTGGTGTGGACGTATCCATCTCCACCCACGCTCGCAAATGACGGGTTCCATGGATCGATACCGGTGTCGATAATACCAACAACTACGCCTGCACCTAATGAGCCGCTTAAGCCAATTTGGCCACGAACTTCACCAGATCCATTCACGCTACTGTGAACATTGACATAGAGATTGCCGTTAACCAATGCTGCTTCTTCAGCATCGCTCAGGGTTGCTGAGCCAGTTTCTGTGAAGCTAGTGGTTGAGGTTGCGATAGAGAAGTTATAGATTACGCCACCGTTTGTTCCAGTAGTTCCACTATGAATGTGCATTGCGGTAATTTCTACATTGTCAGGATTTTCAACAGAAACTGTGTATGACAGTTCGTTGGTGTAGAAGTTATATGAGAAGTCTGCCCCACCTGTTACGGTAGAAGACACAGGTGGTACTTCGTTTGCACCACTCAAGCTAGCCTCATAAGACAGCCCATTCCAGTCACCGCCCCAAACGTCTGACGCACCAGCCCAAATTGGGCCAGAGTCTGTTTGTGGGTAAGACATTTTCTCAAGTTCAACAAATGCGACTTGATCTAAAGCTTGAACGCTTAGTGCTTCTTCAGCTGTCATTTCAGCTGCGAATCCAACTAGGGTGGCGCCATATTCATACTGAACATCTAAGCCACGGCCGATTGAATTGCTCGCACTTTTAATTGCAGCTGTACGTTGACCCGCTAGGTAAGCCAGATAATTTACACTGTCAGCTGAACGAACATCAAAGCTAGCTGCCCCAGTTGCTTGGCGGGATGTAGCCGCATAGCCTGCAACGTCACCGTTGTAGCGAGCAAGTGGTGCATCGTTTAATACAACGATGTATGTGGTTTTCTCACCATTTGAAGCCGTAAATGCTACGTCGGCTCCTTCAATAGTATCAACTCCAGCCGCAGTTCCTATCGAACTGACATCAGCAGAGCTTGCGTTTGCGGCCGTAAAACCGTTTAGTGACAATGCAAAAATTGCAAGCATCGCTAAAACGATAATTAGTGGCAAACCAAGACGTTTCCAATTGTTAACAGCAACCATATATTTTCTTTCCTTTTCTTGGAGGCGGTTTATTGAGCAAGCAAATAGTGGGGTGTTTCTTTTGGCTGTATTGTTTAGTGGATTGATAGGAAACAGATCAGACTGATTTTTGAATATGCTTATTCCAGAACCACGACCTCCTCTGTAAATGGTAAAATAGTAAGCAACGCTGGATTCTATAAGATTTTATGAAACATGAAAAGAAATCTATTTAACAATAAATTCACGATATGCTATAAAAAGTGGCTTTTAGGTGGGAAAAGAGGGGTAATTATACGCTAGAAAAGCAAACGGCCGATTTTTTATGAAAAATCGGCCGTTTGCTTTTCTAGCTGAGAACCTTATTTAAAGTCATAAAGCAGCTGATCAACGTTTCAGTTTGATCGGCCCCCATCGGGATATATTTTCTTGTAGGTGGAAATTTGATCGCCAGCCATGCGGCCCCCATCTGACCCGTTTTTACCAGCCACCCTTGCTCATCTTGGATCAGGTGAAAGTGTTTTGAATCGAGCGGGAAGAAAGCGGTATTGAATGTTTTGTCGGCCGTCAGTTGGTCTGCGATCGCTTGGGCATTTGGCCCACCTCGTTTGACGACAGTTTTGATTCCCGTGCGAGAAAAGGTCCCCGTGTGGCTCAAATGAATTTCAGCGTCACCCGGCTGACTATTTGGAATGCGGTAGTGAAAGGCAACCTCTGTTATGCGCGATAGCAAGGTGCGAGTTGCGGTTTGAACCCCTAAAAACGATAGCTGTTTCTCTACCGACGAAAATTCGGCCGCAACCTCAGCACCCTGCTCGTGTGACTCAGCAACTTTGACTTGCCAACCTTTGAACTCTTGCGAAACATTGGCAAGCAGTTGCCCTATCTTTTTAAGCTCTTCTCGGTCCTGCCCTAAATCGTCAATTGATTCATCAGCCGTATTTGCGTTGTCCATAATTT
>JBGCDP010000271.1:0-26002 GCA_045105475.1 Anaerolineae bacterium | reverse complement strand
CAGTCTTAACTAATTACAAAGAAGGTACACAATGTTTAAAGAAAAAAATGAAGTGACCCGCAGAGGGTTTCTAAAAGCCGCGGGATTAACAGGGACTGCATTAGGGCTAAGTGCTTGTGGGGCAGCTCCCGGCCGGTCTGAAACAACCGCCCCTGTAGCAGCTCAACATGCTCCAGCCCAGTCAGCTCCGGCCCAAGAGGTAGATATAGATGGAGAGCATGCAGCGAAAACTCAAACATTTCTAGACGGAATCGGATCAAACGACTCTTTTTGGGGAACGCCGCTCGAATTTCGAATGGAGGACGGTGTCAAAGTGTTCGAAATGACCTGCATGCAGGTTGATTGGGAAGTAGAACCAGAAAAGATTGTGAAAGCATTCACCTATAACGGCATCGTTCCTGGCCCAGAAATTCGGGTCACCGAAGGGGACATGGTTAAGATAATTATTCACAACGAAATGGAACAAAGTACGGTGGTTCATTGGCACGGGGTACTGGTGCCAAATAACATGGATGGAGTTCCGATGTTGACACAGCCACTCATCAAACCAGGTGACTCTTTTACATACGAGTTTGAGGCACGGAACCCTGGATCACACATGTACCATTCGCACCATAATGCGATTGAGCAGGTGCTGAAAGGGATGCTTGGCGCATTTATCATCGAACCAAAAGATAAAAGCAAAGATCCGGAATATGATGCTGACTACACATTGGTCGTCAATGATTCTGGGATTGGTTATTCAATTAACGGGAAATCTTTTCCTTATACGCAACCGATTATCGCTAAGGTTGGGGATCGACTACGTATTCGATATATGAACGAAGGATTGATGATTCACCCGATGCATTTGCACGGCTTAGAGCAGCTCGTTTTCTCAAAAGACGGCTGGAATCTGCCACAACCCTATTATTGCGACACCGTCAATGTAGCTCCAGGTGAACGCTACGATGTGATTGTTGAATGCCATACCCCTGGTAATTGGGCCTTCCACTGCCACATCCTTTCCCACGTCGATACGATCCACGGCATGTTCGGCATGGTAACGGCCGTCATTGTTAACGAATAGGGCCAATCTACTCTCAGAAAAATCTCTTGGAAAACATTATGAAAACTTACTTTTATGTACTCTCAATGCTATTGATGGCATTTTTCTTGATTGGTTGCGGTAGCGAAGCGGTGGAAGAAGCAAAGCCCGAGCCTGTTTCATTCAATATTGAAGCAAATGATGTGCTTACTTTTTCAGTCAGTGAATTATCGTTTCAGTCAGGTGCTAATGTAACTGTCAATGTGAACAACACAGGTGCATTGGATCACAACTGGCTATTGGTATCAGCTGATAAAGACCCACTAACAGTCACGGAAGTTGATGCCTTATATGGCATTAAAACGGAGACAATTGGTGCCGGTCAATCTGCTACAGTCGAGTTTGTCGCCCCAGGGCCCGGAGAGTATCAATTTGTATGCTCAACATCAGGACATGCGGCCGCCGGTATGTTCGGCCGAGTTATCGTAACAGAATAATAGCAAGCAGCGTGATGCCTTTGAAAAGGTATCGATAAACACCAAACAGGGTCATCCAAATCGGGTGGCCCTATTTGGTTCAACTTGATAGCCTAGGCTTTTCGTTATTAGCTTTATTAGATATTGTGGGATACAAAAGCTACCAGATTATAAATTTATAGAATCGGTTCCCCCTTCATTTGTTTTTCAGGAGATTTTGAGTGACTGCAAACAACACAGAATCAAAAAAAACCGTTCGTTTAATGCTCGTTGATGACCATGAAGTCGTCCGCTTAGGGCTAAAAAGCTTGATTCAACGCTTTCCCCAAATCGATATAGTAGCTGAAGCAGGTAGTGAAGCTGAGGCGGTTGAACAAGCGCTAAAGCACCGGCCGGATGTGATCCTAATGGACATTCGCCTGAACGGTGGCAGCGGCATTGAAGCAACCCGGCAGATTCGGACACAATTGGATGAAACAAAAGTGATCATGCTCACCTCTTATGCCGATCAAGAACTACTCTTTGATGCGATTCGAGCCGGAGCGGCCGGGTACGTGCTTAAACAAGTCGGAACCAACGACCTAATCCGAACCATCGAGGCGGTATCAGCCGGAGAGTCAATTCTTGACCCCGCGTTAACCCCGACCCTATTTGATGCGATGCGCCAAAGCATGGAAAAAGAAGAAACGGCCGCATTCGAGGACCTCACGAAACAAGAAGTCCAAGTTTTAGCCCTCATGATGGAGGGGCGCACCAACAAACAGATCGGTGATGAACTATTTTTGTCACATGGAACGATTAGAAACTACGTCAGCAACGTTCTCGGCAAGCTCCAAGTCACCAATCGCTCAGAAGCGACCGCCTACGCCATTCGCCATCACTTACCGGAATATATCGCCAAAAAAGATGAGGAGTAGACAATGGACAACACCTTAAAAGCGTTGCACCAAGCAACCTTGCTCATGGCTGATCGTGGTGAATTGAGCGAAGTCTTGCAAGTGATCGTCGATGTCGCTCGTGATTTCTTGGGGGCAGAATATGCGGCGTTGGGTGTACCGAATAAAAACGATTTGCTCGATGCATTCATTTACAGCGGCATTTCAACAGAAGATGCCGCCTTGATGGACCATCTACCTAAAGGGTTAGGCTTACTGGGTGCGATTATCAAAGAGCGCAAAACGATTCGCATCGGGAAAATCAGCGACGACAAACGCTCCTTTGGCTTCCCTGCACACCATCCTGCTATGGACAGCTTTTTAGGTGTCCCGGTTGTCGGCGGTGGAGAAACATTCGGGAACTTATATCTGTGCAACAAAGCAGGAGCAGACTCATTTTCGGCCGAAGATGAAGAGCTGGCGGAAATGTTGGCTGCTCATGCCGCAATCGCCATTCAAAATGCACGGCTCGATGAAAAAATACAGCGATTAGCCGTGCTGGACGAAAGGACCCGCATCGGAATGGATCTACATGATGGGGTCATTCAATCGATTTATGCAGTAGGGCTATTGCTTGAAAATACCCGCTTTGCGCTCAAAGATGATCCCAAAGAAGCTGAAGATTTAATCGATCAATCGATTGAAGGGTTAAACGATTCAATTCGGGATATCCGCAACTTTATTCTTGACCTGAGGCCGCACCGCTATGGTGGAGATCTGATCGCAGGCATCAAACGGCTAACCCAAGAATTTCAGGCGAACTCCATGGTCAACGTCACCACTGATCTGCCGTCCAGTGGCATCAATAATCTGCCTCCCAAAATCGGCCGGACCCTATTTCTTACCGTGCAGAACGGGTTAGCCAATGTCGCTCGCCATGCCAAAGCGACCCAGACGCAAGTGTCACTAAAACGGGTAACCGGCCAAATCATTCTAAAAATATCTGATAACGGGGTCGGTTTTGATACAACCCAGAAGAAAACAACGGTCGGACACGGAATCAACAATATGCAGGTACGGGCCGAGCAATTAGGAGGCAAATTCTCTTTAACTTCAGCACCGGGAAAAGGAACCCACATTGAGCTGATATTGCCAACCTAAAAATCGAATCATCTTTTTGTAGAAAAGTCAGGGAATCCTACATATTCAAGCCCACTAAAAAGAATTCTTAAAACGATCAAGCCAACCAAATATCGCCTACAAAACCATCATATGACATTCAACCATCTGAATGATGACATTCGTTACTGACTGCATTTCGCTCAAAAGCGCACACTATGGCCATGTCAGTTGAACCACAGTTACCCATCAAAATATCACCAACGCCACAGTCAGTTTCAGTTATTTTGGTCGAAGAACATCAGAAGGTGCGCGCAGCTTTAACACAAAGTTTTATGAACCAGCCAGCTATCAGATTGGTTCATGCCATGCCCTATCTTCCCAGTCGGCCGGAGGAGTTTCTGGAACGAAAGCCCAACGTGATTTTGGTCGGTTATCCACAACAAGCGGTAACGACACTGCCAACCTTAATCGAGCATATCAAGATTTGGACAGCGGCCGATATCGCAAGTGTGATACTCGCTCCTTATTTAGACCCTGACATCGAAGATGTACTTTTTAAAAGCGGTGTATTTGCTCATTTACACAAGACAATTGACATACAAAAGTTAGGCTCAGTCATTTCAATGGCTAGCAGCTATTTTGATAAACCATAGATCGTTTCACACTTGAATGCATCATGCATGAGGAAGGAAAAGCAATGTTTAAACGAATTTTAGTCCCACTAGATGGTTCAGAATTAGCAGAAAGGGCTTTAGCCCAAGCAAAACATCTAGCAGTTGAAGACAGTGCTGAAATTTATTTACTTAGAGTCTATGAACCTGAGCAGGCTTTAGCAGCACCAGTTTCATCATTAGACACCTATCACCTAGTTGTTTCAGTCTCAGAAGTTCGGGAGCGCGCGCAAAAGTATCTGGCAAAGGTTAAGGCAACTCTAGCAGGCATTCAGGTTCATGAAATCGCTATCGAATCAATCGGTAATGTTGCAAATGTAATCGTCGAACAAGCGGCCGAAAACAAGATTGACCTCGTCGTCATGTCATCACACGGCTACTCAGGTTTCCGTCGATTTATGATGGGCAGTGTTACCACCGAAACACTCAAACGTGCCCCATGCCCTGTACTAATTGTCCCTGCTGAATCAGCAAAGAAATAGCTTAAAAGTTAAACATAGAGGTAATAAAATGTTCAAAAAAATCCTAATCCCTTTAGATGGTTCTTATCGCTCTGAACAGGCTCTTGATCTAGTCGGCAAGCTGTTTTCAACAGATGAAATTGAGCTCATCTTACTAGAAGCAACCGGCGAAGCTGAGTTATCTTTCCCGATTTACGCGGCCGGTGTCGATGGCTACATGCAAGGTCTTCCTGAATATAAGAAAGCACGAGTTGACGAATATGTCACTTCAGTGACCTCAAAAACAAGGTCATGGGCTCCAAACGTACGTGGCTATAGCATGCTGGGTAAACCAGAAGATGCGATTGTGGAAATCGCCAATACAGAAGAAATCGATCTAATTATCATGGTCACGCACGGATATGCAGCCTTTGAACGTTTACTGCTAGGCAGCGTCACTGAAAAAGTGATCCGTGATGCGCCTTGTCCGGTATTGGCTGTTCGTGATGGGCATCTGCCAAAGCACATGCTAATTGCACTCGATGGCTCGCCATTTTCTGAAACGATGTTAGAACCGGCTTTCGAGCTGGCTCGCCTTATCCAATCTGATGTCACACTCGCTCGTGTTGATCTCCCGGCCGACGATTTGCACCTGAGCGATGTCTCCGAACTACGTCAAATTGATCCGAAATTGGCAGACACATTGCTCATTCACCACAATAGTCGCTCTGAATTCTATCTGGATGATATCCGCAAGCGATTTATGGACAGTCTAGATGAAGGTGTGGAAATCAAGGTCGATTATGATGTCGACTACGGCAAGCCAGGCGTTAGGCTACCCGCTATCGCAGAACGACAGGGCTGCGATCTGATTGCCATGGCAACCCACGGCCGGAAAGGGATGCAGCGCTTCTTCAAACGGAGCGTCACTGAGGATGTGATGCATCACACTGAAACCGCGATGTTCGTTCTTCATCCCGCAATCAAGTCTATGGCTTGAGGTCTATTAAATACCGCAGGGAAGATTGGTTGGTCTTCCCTGTGCCTAACGGGTAGCCTACAGCCTACTCCCTCTACTAAAAACACGATATCAGCTACCCAAAGCAAATATTTTCCACCTGCAACGTTGACCGATTCCCTTGTTGGTCAACGGCCACAGCGCGAAGCGTAAAACAGTCTACTTCCTCATCTAACAGTTCTTTGAGCTGAACGCCTCCGGTAAACGGTGAAACTGTCCCCACCGCATTCGGCCGCAGTTCATCATTAATGAAATATTCAACACGTTCGACATCGTCTGCATTCTCAACAGAAACCTGAGCAAACAGCATCTGTTCACCGGCTGGCAGTGTGCTGTTCCCCGTCGGCCGAACCAGCTCAAAGGTCGGGCCAGTCACATCCGCATTCACCGGGACCGCTAGCTCTTCGATAGAGCCATCCGGCCGGAAACCGGTTACCAGCAGGGTGTACAACCCATCCGTTGTAAATGGAAGCTCCAATAAAATATCGAGATTAGGCAAATTCCGATTTGGCTCAATCCGTTCGGCCAAAATCTGTAACGCTCCAGGTGACAAACCTGCGTAGGCAGCAATTCGAAAATAATCGAACTGATCAATTTCAGTTAACTCAATCTGCAATGCAGTTTGCTGAGACACATCGCCAAATGCGGCCGGAGATAACACACTAAATCCGGCCGTTTCTGTTTCTGTTCGAATCGAGTCATATTCTGTCGGTGGCAGCTCAAATCCGTTAAAAATCGCCCAGTTTTGCGCTTCCGGCGGGAAAACCTGTAGCGTCAGCGGCACAACCCGATTCGGGGGCGTGCTGCTCGTGGCTAAGTTTCCGTTATCGCTATTCACCAGAAATGACCGGTACATGTTGTCAAACAAAGCTGGCTCTGTCCCTGCGACAAACAAACCTTGGCGGACAGGGCATAACCCATTGGGCTGTAAGCCAGAGGGCCAACATACATCAAGCGAAACGATGTTGTCAGGTGGTGACCAAGTTGAAATCGGCCGGTCTTGGCTGGCCTGGGCCATAATCGTTTGCCACAATGCGGGGGTCACCGCCTCACTTCCGGCCGCGCGCTCCCCATCCACTTTTAAATTACCTGCCCAAACCGCCACCACGACATCGGGCGAATACCCAATCGTCCATTCGTCAAAATTCCGTTGCCCGGCAGCCGTAACACGTGCAACAGTCTGACCATTCGGCAATGACTCTTGATTCAGTTCTTGATTAATCAACCATGTTAATTCATCAGGCAAGATGGCTCGTTCAAGCGGCGCCCCAGCTTCATATAAAAGATCGCCTCGGCCGTCTTCAACTTGGCCGATAATGGCAGACTGCTGGGTTTTACCAAAAGGCTGAGGGCCAACCCGCACCCCTCCATTGGCCAACACGCCGTAAGCGTGAGCTAAGTCTGCAAAGCCAAAACTCACATCTGCTTCCCCCGGCTCATAGCTGCCAGCCTGCCCTAAATTTGGCGCGGCCCCCATCTCTGTAATCGTTTTAAACGCACTGCCCAACCCCATCCAGCCCAACACATGTTCGACAGCGGCCGGTGAGCCAGAACCCAACGCCTCTTTCAAAAAAATCGGACCCGCGCCCGTTGGAGCAACAGACTCACTATCCGCAATGTCCAATACCATTGAACTCATCGAATGTCCCTGGCTTAATGCGGTCAGGTAGACAAACGGATAAAACAAACCGCCTGCCTCACGTTTACCCCCAGGCTGCTGAGGTTCACCCGATGGCTGTCTGATCACCTCGCCCGCCCCACTTAACGCCAAAATTTTCCCTGTCTGTGGTTCAAGCACAATGGCAAGCACTGAATCGGCCTGATTAAATCGCCCGGTTGGAAATAGTGATGATCGGGCCATATCAACCGCGGCCGAGCATTCACCATCACCCGTTAGCCCTTGGCCGTTTAAATAGTTCAGATAAAAATCGGTCAAACAATGAACATCCGCTTGTAAATTCGGATCCAGCGTCGTGATAACATTCAGGCCAGCGTTGTTAATGTCGCTTGCAGAAAAATATTGCTCTAACCGACTGTTCAAGAAACGCTTTAGCACAGCGTCTTCTTGTCTCGCAAAACTGGTTAGGTCAACGTCCAGCGGGGTAAAGCGGGCCGCAATAAATTGCTCTTGGGTAATAAACTCACTGCGCAACAATGCCTCGAGCATCTCTTCTTGACGCAGTTTCGCTCCGGCAGAGTCGTCTATCGGATTGATGGCTGGATTTTGTGGAATGCCAATGAGCATTGCCGCTTCTGGCAGCGTGAGCTGGGCTGCATCACGGCCGAAGTAGAAACGAGCCGCCGCTTGAATCCCAAATATCTGGTTGCCAAAATAACTGCTATTCAAATGCCAAGCCGCCAGCTCCTCCGGCCGCCAATCTGTCTGAATTTGATCTTTGATCAGATCAGCTTCTAAACGGCCGAAGCCGGAATTATCGAGCGATCCGCCACGGGCAAAAGCGGCCGCGTGATGCAGTGGGGAACTCAAATCAGCCGGTTGCAATGGAATGAACCATCTGGCTAAAATAGTTGGGTTGGCTTGATCTAAATCCAGAAAAATCTGCGGCCATTGGGCATAAACCAAATTAAGAGAAGCTGTACTCAATTCGTCTGGGGCAAGCCATCGGCCGTTTTCTGAATTTAGCTGAGGTGCTTGAAACAAAGCGACCGGCTCGCCACCCGCATCTCGGCCATAAAATTGGGACGGATTTGGCTGTGCTTGTTGCACGTATTGATTCTGAGCCGTTTGATAGTCGGGAATAGATTGCAGACTGCTAAACAGTGAAACACCCACTGAACCGCCCAATAAAAGAACGGGCAGTATCAGCAAAACGATTCCGGCCGTGGCTAAAATCAAAATGAGTTTCAGCCGATTCGTGCGCTCTTTACGCCGTTCTCTTTTGTTTTTTAACTGCTGATGGATGAGTTTGGTTGTCTCGGGCATCGTTTATTAGCTAGTGGCCTGCGGCCCAATAATCAGTGAATGACCAATTTGTAATCGAAAATCGTAAATCACAAATCGAAAATCAATATTCCTGATATAATTCTACCCTATGGACCAATCCCTTATAAGAAATTTCAGCATAATCGCTCATATTGACCACGGCAAATCGACCTTAGCCGACCGCCTACTCCAAAATACAGAAACGGTAGCAGACCGTGACATGCAGGCTCAGCTGCTCGACAGCATGGACCTTGAGCGGGAAAAAGGTGTAACGATCAAGGCCTCGGCTGTTCGTATGAGCTACACCGCCTCAGATGGCATCACCTATCAATATAACCTGATCGACACACCTGGCCATGTTGACTTCGGCTATGAAGTGAGCCGAGCTTTGCAAGGGTGTGAAGGGGCAGTTCTAGTTGTTGATGCAACTCAAGGGATTGAGGCTCAAACGCTAGCAAACCTATATATGGCGCTTGAGCATGATCTTGAGCTCATCCCAGTTATCAACAAGATCGACTTACCGGCCGCCAGCCCAGACATTGTGGCTGAAGAGGTTGAAAATCTAATCGGTATCCCGGCCGAAGATGTGATTCCAATCAGCGCAAAGATGGGAACCAACATTACCCAAGTGCTCGAAGCGATTGCTAAAAATGTGCCACCCCCAGAAGGTGACCCAGATGCACCGTTCCGGGCTTTGGTCTTCGACTCTCACTATGACACCTACAAAGGCGTCATCGCCTATATCCGCGTCATTGACGGATCGATTAGTGAAAAAGATTGGTTCCACATCATGTCAAACGGCGTTGAAGCCGACCCGATCGAAATCGGAGTGTTTGAACCTGGTATGAAAAAAATGAAGCGCCTAGAAACCGGCGAAGTCGGCTATATCGCGACCGGTTTTAAAGATGTGCGGGACTGTCGTGTGGGTGACACAATCACTCTCAAGGCCAACCCGGCCGAACATGCACTTGCTGGATTCGAAGCGGCGAAACCGATGGTTTTTGCCGGTTTTTACCCATCTAACAATGAAGATTATTCAGACTTACGTGACGCGCTTCAAAAACTTCAGCTCAATGATGCAGCGCTCGTTTATGAGCCCGAAACGTCAACCGCTTTGAGTTTTGGTTTCCGCTGTGGTTTCTTGGGCATGTTCCATATGGAAATTATTCAAGAACGGCTTGAACGGGAATATGATCTTGATCTAATCGCGACTGCTCCCAGCGTGCGTTATGAGGTACTTGACCGGAACACGAACGAGGTCAAAATCGTCCAAAGTCCGGCCGATCTGCCTGATGAAGGGACAATTGCTTCGATCAGTGAACCGTGGATGCATGTCCAAATCTTTTCCCCTGAAGAGTATTATGGGGTGCTGATGGATTTGATGATGAAACGGCGTGGTGAATATGTGGGGCAGGAATATCCCGCCCCCGGCCGGATTGTCTTCAAATTCGACATTCCACTCGCAGAACTCATTATCGACTTTTACGATAAACTGAAAAGTGTCACCAAGGGGTATGCCTCTATGGATTATGACTTGGCAGGCTACCGCTCGTCTGATCTTGTGAAACTCGAAGTTTTAGTCGCCAAAGCCCCTGTTGACGCCCTCGCGATGATCGTTCATACCGATAAAGCCTATCACCGTGGGCAGAAGCTTGTCACCGAACTCAAAAAGCGGATTCCGCGCCAGATGTTTGAAGTGCCGATTCAGGCATCAACCGGCAAGCGAGTCATCAGCCGTGCCAACGTGCAGGCGTTGCGTAAAGACGTTCTCGCCAAATGTTATGGTGGTGACGTCAGTCGTAAGCGGAAGCTGCTTGAGAAGCAGAAAAAGGGTAAAAAGCGGATGAAGATGATCGGGAATGTTGAAGTACCGCAGGAAGCATTTATGGCGGTACTCCAGTTGAACGAAGATTAATTGAGCGGAGCCTACAAAGCCCCACTAGCCATTCGCATGAAAAATCTAACCCCTACTTTAAACTAACTGTGAATGGCTCGCCCGGATACGCAACCAATTTATGCCTTCATCCGCTCGTTTTGCGGATCAAACATGCAATCGGCCTCAACCGTTGCTGGATACCGCTCAGTCAAATACTCAACCTCAAGCTGAGTGCCTGGCTTAGTGTATTCCAACGGCAAATAGCCAAACGCGACATATTTACCCACACTGTAACCGTAGCCGCCCGATGTAATCCGGCCGAGTACTTTTCCGCTGCTGCCATTGGTCCCTAATATCGGTTCATTACCCGTCGGCACGGCCGCAGATGAATCAATACTGATTGTCACTAATCTTCGTTTTAAGCCATTTGCTTTAATTTCTGCCCGAATCGCAGTCAGTGCTTTTTTGCCGATAAAGTCGCCCTCTTTCTTGAGCTTCACCATCCAGCCCATCCCCGCTTCATACGGATTGTGCTCAGTGTAAATATCACCGCCCCAGACACGATACCCTTTCTCAACCCGCATCGAGCGCATCGCACCAACACCACATTGCACGAGGCCAAACTCTTGCCCCGCTTCCCACAGCTCATCACGGATGGCGAGTGCCTGATCCATCGGCATATGGAACTCCCAGCCTAGCTCGCCTACATATGAAATCCGCATCGCATATACGTTCGCCATCCCTATTTCGATATTCTGCCATGTGTAGAAGCCAAACGCATCGTTAGAAACATCTTGCGGGGTGACTTTTTCAAGCACCTTGCGCGCATTCGGCCCGAACAGACCAATCGCCGCATGGGTTTTTGATTTTTCAGAGATGACAACATCAAAGCCGTCACTGTATTTCTTGAACCAGGCCATTTCCAAAGGCAACGTCCCGTTTCCCGTGAAGATCCAATATTTCTCAGCCGACTTTCGTGCCACCGCCACATCACGTTTGATGCCACCTTTCGGCGTACACAACAGCGAATAAACCACCTCACCCTCGGCAAAGTCCATCCGATTGGTGAACAGGTAGTCCATGTACTTCACCGCATCGCCCCCTTCAACTTCAATGATGGCTAAGCTCGTGAGGTCAAACATACCGACAGAGTCACGCATCGCTAAATGTTCTGCCCCCTGAATCCGGTCCCAATATTGCGCCCCCCATCCTTCACGAGCGGGAACTTGGTCTTCGTATTTTTCGAGCAAACGGCCGTTTTCATTGATCCAATAGGGCACTTCAAGCCCGGCCGAATTGAGCATCTGTGCATTCTGCTCTAAATGGCGCATCTGGAACGGCCCATGCCGTATGTCACGTGGATAGCTCGACCATTGAGCCGGGTGGATCACATCGTGGACTTCTTTGTACGCTTTGGCACTGGCGACTGAGATAAATTTATCGGTTGTTTGGTAGTCTAAAAAGCGGTTGACATCGATGCCCCGCATATCTACCCCTGGCTCGCCGTAGGTCATCCACTCAGCAATCGCTTTGCCCGCCCCACCTGCGTTGGTCACCCACAGCGCGGCCGCAACCCAGAAACCGCTGACCGGCGTTTCACCCATAATCGGCATGCCATCAACGGTGAATGAAAACATCCCATTGATTTTGTAGGGGAAGGTCACTTCGTCACGCCGTAGAGCCGGCATCGTGCTTTTAGCGATCTCGTACGCATCAGTCCAATCTTCTTGAGTAAACGGGTGATCGGCCGATTCGCCTAACGCTCTCGGATCAACCATCAGCGGTTTGTGGTGATAGTTCCCCATCCCTAAGCTGTCCCACCAGTGACGATAATATAGCCCACCGTCCATGTCTCGCACCGATGGATACCGTATTTCATTTTCAGCGATCCGTTCGCTGTACGCAGCTAATTCGGGCAGTGGCGTGGTGCGTAAGTATTGATGTTCAGCCGACATCAGCGGGATTTTGACCCCCACTTTGTCGGTAATGGCTGGGGTCCAGATGTTGGTGCACAGCAGCACTCGTTCGCACTCGATCACAGGCATAGCTGGATTGGTTGTGGTAACGCTCTTGATCCGGCCGCCTTCGATTGTGAAGTCGGTCGCTTTGGTGTGACCGACAAACCGAACACCTCCATCGCTCATTTTTTCAGCTTCGACTGATAGCGACCCACAAACGTGTGGTCCTGCCACAACCGGCTTACGTGGGGTAAATAGCCCCAATTTGAACTGGCTCGGATCAATGAGTGGAAACAGTTCTTCGATCTCTTTTTGCCCAACGATGTGTGCCTCGATCCCAAACCCTCTGGCGGCCGTGGCCAGCCGTTTGACCTCATTAATCCGGTTATCGGTACGCGCCACATCTAGCCCGCCCACCATATACAGCGGATTACGCCCCTCTTTCCATTTTGGCAACGTCTCGTACAGGTCAACCGACCCAGACGCTAGCTGCTGCATGCTGGTGTTGTTGCTAAGCGGATTCACACCACCGGGTGCGTGAGAAGTAGAACCATCGTTATCGAACAATGGCCCTTTGTCGATGACGAGCACATCTTTTACGCCAAACTTTGCTAAATAATAAGCGGTTGAACAACCAACAATTCCAGCGCCAATAATGAGTGTGTGGGTGCGAACAGTCATTTTAAGTTTCCTTAGCTGATGGACGAAAACGGGCAGATGAATCAAAAGTGAGCATCAACTTTTCGCCTAACCTAGATTTTTATCAAGTTTAGCAAAAATACAGTAAACGATCCTGTTTATCGTCCCCAATCTTTGGTATACCAAAATGGATGTGACAGACAACAGAGTTTCATTGATATCACAATTTAGCTGAAAGCATTTGCTGGTATGATGAGCAAACAGGAATTTTTGCATGGATAAAATCATTTATGAAACAGCAAGCTACCCTCTATCAGTATTAGCATTCGAAGAGTTGCAAGCTCTCTCACAAGTTGTTTTTGACTCCTCAGATGCTTTAGACAGCCGTTGGAGGCTTGACAACATGCCTGATCCATCAGGGTTTCTGGCAAGATGTGAAGGTCAGTTGGTTGGGTTTAAGCTCGGATATGCGGTGACATCAAGCAGATATTACAGCTGGCTGGGTGGCATTAATCCAGAATTTCGAAAGTTAGGCATTGCACAAACGCTAATGGCACAGCAGCATAAGTGGATAGAAAAACAAGGTTATCGGGTGATCGAAACTGAAGTTCGGGAACAAAACAAAGGGATGATTCACCTCAATACAGTTTCTGGGTTTAGTCGGATCGGGTCAAAACGAGTAAAGGGCAATAAAGTTCTGATACTCAGAAAACAAATTTTAAGAGGGTAAGTCTAGTCAATCTGGCTAACCTTTCATTTTGATCAACCGCCTTTCCCAAATACAGCTTCCCTCTCAATTCATCAGCCATAATCAAGTCCGGCCGATTTCAAGCTTCACTCTTGCATGGATTCCGCGTAGCCGTATCATTCGATAATGAAGAAACGATAAAATTATTCTACGACACGGAGTTACCAAAATGTCAGAAGATCTATGGATAGAATTGATAATGATTGCGCTAGGCATATATTTCATCATATGCGCGACATGGAAAAGAGAGTTCTTTTTATACAAGCTATCCGTTAAGCGAATGACCATCGTCTTTGAAGAAAGATTTGCTCATTTGTTTTATCAAATTTTAGGGGTAATACTTATTGCAGGAGGGGTTTTACAAGCACTAGACATTTGGGTTCTCTGAGCCAAGGGACCGGAGCACTTTTATCGCCCTATGATCAATCGTTTGGATTGCCAGGTGTACCCAATGATGGCTTCCTCTATTTCGACACAGAGACTCTAAACGCCTATACGAAGGCATTTGAATCGGTCGGTTTTCAGCTGCATTTCCATGTCACCGGAGATCGTGGCGCACGCATCGCGCTGGATACCATCGAGCAAAGTTCGGCCGACTCAACCCAATCAAGACACCGTCTAACCCATCTCTATTTGATCGATGAGGCTGACCGCGGCCGCTTTGCTCCATTAAACGTGGTGGCCGATTTCCAGTTTTCAATTGCATCTGTCGAAGATGAATATTTCGACTACATGACCCCTTTTATTGGCAATCGAGCAGATCAACTGTTGCCATTATTTGAAATGGTTGCCAGCGATGCAACAGTCACCCTCAGCAGTGATTATGATGCCGACGAGGTCTCTCCACTCGCAAAAATAGAAACGGTTTTGCAATATGATGAAGATGCCGAATTAACAGTTGAAGATGTTGTGCGTTTAATGACGCTCAACGTTGCGTACTTGCTACATCAGGAAGATGTGACAGGCTCGATTGAAGTTGGGAAATTTGCAGACTTGGTTGTGATTGATCGAGACATCACGGCCGTTCCAATCAACAATATCAGCCGGGCAAAAGTTCTTCTCACTATCTTAGAAGGTGAAGTGGTTTACCAAGATCCGGCCGCACCTCAATAAACTAAAGCCAAATAAAAAAGGGCATCGTGGATATCCACGATGCCCTTCTAACATCTAATCTCTAGAATCTAGCTTCTAGTCCTACTGTTGTTCAACCTTAACCCAGTCGATCTGAGTATTACTGAACGATGTGTCACTGGTTGATGACCAGAAACCAAAGTAACGATTAGCCTGATAATCAGTATCATTTACCTTTAGTACTTCTGAACCATCACGGCGGATAAGCATCTCGCCATCAGCACTCACTTCAATTGTCCATTCGATCCAGCTCTCACGTGTTGCACTTTGCATATCGAGAGAAACTGAGCCGAGATCATCACCACTACCAGAGTTGTTTTCAGATGAATGCTCATCAATCTTCTTCGCTGTCACCAACATTTGGCTTGGTGTATTCCCAGCAATAAACATAAACCGATAGTAATCATTAAAGCAGCTCGAGAAATCGTGACCATCACGATCTACTGGACATGCCGATGTGCCATCATAGTCACCGCCTAAAATGATCCCACCAGCATGGCGCGGATCAGCATCTTCAAGACGCATACGAGCCGTAATCTTGAATGGAGCGGCCGGCAGTTCTGTCAGGTTAGAAGCGATCATGTAGTCAAAACGGCTTTCCATCCGCAAATCTAGGTAGCCTGGGTCGGCCGATTTGACAGATAGCTCGTTGACGACCGTATCAGAGTCTTCACGAACAACGCGCCAGTTATTAGGATTACTTGAGTCTGAGAAGTTCTCTTCATAGAAGAAGACAGAAGCCACAGAGCGTGTCCCAGACCATGAGCCGGTGCCATTCAAAATATTGGCGGCAATGGTGCGAACCCGATAGTAATACGTTACCGGATTACCTAAATCTTTTGAGATTTCAAGTGTGTTTTGACGGCCGACATCAGTCACAACCACGTTCTGGGTAAAGCCAGCGTCTGTCGCTTCTTCGATCTGATAGCCAGTTACGTTGGCATCGGCCGAATGTGCATCTGTCCAAGTCAGCGTCCATTTATTCTCGTTATTGGTTGGCTCAGTGATGCTCTCCATGATCGGAGATGAATAAGCCTTGAAAACCAACGGCAAATGCATGTAATAGGTCGTTGGGACCGTCATCGTAATGACCATGGCGCCAATGCTATCTTCTAGCAACAAGTCATTTTGAATATCGTTCATCATGACTGTGTTTGTAATGACCGTACTGACAGGGGTAGAGGCATTAATCGTAACCATGAACGATGCTTCTAAACTCTCATTTGCATTAATAGGTGAAACATCTGATGAGATGATTCCACCATTTTCAGCCAATGAGACAAAACCAGTTCCGCTTAATGAACCAGGAACATAAGTCGTGTTTGCAGGCAACGTATCCGTAATTGCGAATGTTGTGAATCCTGATCCCGTGTAGCTAACAACAATCGAATACTCAAGCGTTCCGCCTGGCAAGTAATCGCCACCGGTAACCTTTTTATCAACAAATAAGTCGATTGGATCAGAGCGTTTTTCAACTGTTACCGCTGCAGAATCGCTCATCGAGACAGCATTTGAACTATCTTCAACTTCAACCGTATTGGTAATAACCGATCCAATAGGGGCTGTATCAGTAATCTCAGCATCAAAATTGATCGTTACCTGCGAGTTTGCATTCAAAGCAAACTCAGATGAGGTAATGACATTGCTGTTTTCAGCCACAATAAATGCTGGGTTTGAGCTGGTTAATGAGCTAGCAACGTATGAAACGCTGATTGGTAAAGTGTCAGTCAGCTGAATGGCTGAAAAACCAGCACCTGATGCGCTTACAACGATCTCATAGCTTAACGTTCCACCTGGATTCGCGTCACCCGTAACAGACTTGGTAACCGTGATCGTTGCAGCTTCTTCCTCTGCTCTGACCAACGTTGTTACCATCAGCATGAGTACACTGCTGATTAAAGCAATTGTCATCAGGGCAAATAGACGCCCTGAATAATTTATGCCTTCCTTTTTATGCATACCTTTTTCTCCTAATTCAAAAATTTAACGGTCTACTTGGAAATTTCTGTGACCACCCACCGTACATTGCATTTCAGTCACCTAATTTATCTGTAAGCCTCTTAATGGTCAAAACATGTAGGCAATTCGTCACTATAATGTACATGTTTCGTCACTAACAAAAGTCATCACAAAACGACGAGGTATCCTGTTTTCATTGCAAATGTGGGGACAAAACAAGGTTGTCAGCTAAAATCGAGCATCATTTTCACACAGGACCAATTTATGATTTCAGGTAATGCAACCCTCAACGGCACTCACGAGTTTCTCAGCAATTTTTCATCTTTGCAGGTAAATCAAAACCAAAGAGCGGGATTAATGTTCTCGGCCGCAGGTTTTGGCACCTACCGCACAGTCATCAATGACAACAGCCATCGCCAAGCATTACTGCATGCGGTTCAAAACGGAATCAACGTCATCGATACCAGTTCAAACTATGGAGATGGCGGTTCAGAAGAGCTGGTAGGTTCTGTCATCGAAGAGTTAATTGCAAACGGCCGCATCCAGCGAGAAAGCATTATCGTCGTAACCAAAGGGGGCTATCTGCAAGGGCAAAACTTTGCCATTAGCCAACAGCTAAAAGCCGAAGGCCAACCTTGGCCAGATTTAGTTGAGTACGGCCAAGGGCTTGAGCATTGCATCCATTCCAAGTTTTTAGCAGATCAAATTCAACGCAGCATCGTGCGCCTTGAGCTAGAAACAATCGACATCTTCTTACTCCATAACCCTGAATACTTCTTAGGCTGGGCAAAAAAAGCGGATTGGAACCTAGCAGAAGCCCGTGAAGAGTATTATCGGCGTATCCGCTTAGCGTTTGAATATTTAGAAACTGAGGTCGCGAACGGCCGAATCCAACGGTATGGCATTAGTTCAAACAGCTTTCCCAATCAGGCTGACAGCTACGATTTCACCTCGCTCGAAAAACTCTTAGAAATCGCTGAATCAATTTCACCAGACCATCACTTTCATGCGATTCAGTTCCCGATGAACCTACTCGAAACCGGAGCAGCGACCCATCTTAATCAATCAAACGGCCGCACCTTGCTCGATGTGGCCCATGAGAATGGACTGATAGCCCTCGCTAATCGGCCCCTCAATGCCGTTGTCGGCAACAATCTCATTCGGCTAGCCAGCTTGCCGATGGTGGCAGGCTCTGCCGATAAAGACGTTGCAGAAGCATGGATCGATAAGCTGATCAATGAAGAGGCTCGTTTACAGCGAGCCGTTTTTTCTATCGACATCCCCTTTCGCACCAAGCAAGAGTTTGCATCCACGACCGGGGCCGGACGTTTACTACAACAGCGTTGGGAAGGCTTCGGCACTTTCAGCAACTGGCGCGACGTTCGCCAAGGGTATTTAGAACCGCGTGTTGGGTTTGCCGTTCAGTTTTTAAACAACCGGCCGGAACTGCCGGAAGAAGCAGCGGAATGGATTACCAGCTATCAAGAGACACTTTATCAAACACTCGACACGATTTCGGCCGTCTATCGTGCACAAGAAGCTGGCATGCTTGCCACCATTAAGGTCAACGTTGAAACGGCCGATTCCGACTGGCGCGGCAGCAAAACCCTCAGCCAGACGGCCATACGTGCCTTACGCACAACCCAAGGCGTCACCTCAGCCCTGATCGGTATGCGCCAGCTAGACTATGTTGACGACCTGCTTCCCGAGCTAAACCGGCCAGTTGCAGTTAAAAATCGTGCAGAAAGTTGGCAAAGCTTGGCTCAACAGCTTAACGACTAACCCCCTTTATCACCCCCATCGACATGATAGATTTTTGGAAATCAAACCGTTTTGCGCTTTTAGCACTCGTCATCCTGCTAGGAGCATCTGCGCTTAGACTTGTTGGATTTCAAACAGTGCCACCCGGCCTCATGCGAGATGAAGTTCTAAATGCTGACATTGTTGAGCTAATTCGCAATGGCCAGCACAGTCTATTTTTCCGCGAGGGGTACGGACACGAACCGCTTTATCATTATTTTGGGGTCCCTTTTCAACGCCTATTGGGTGACAACGCCCTTGCCATTCGCCTCCCCTCTTTCTTTTTAGGCATGCTGCTAATTGCGCTCAGCGTGCCGTGGGCCAAACGACTCACCGGATCAAGAACTGTGGCACTGCTTTGTGCTTTAGGGTTAGCCCTTGGCTGGTGGCCGATTATTTTTAGTAGGCTGGGCTTGCGCGCTATATCCCTCCCGGTTTTACTAGTTTTGGGTCACTATTACTGGCTCAATAAGAAACCTGTTTTGGCCGCTGTCTGCATTGGGCTCAGTTTTTACACCTACACGGCCGCCCGTGTCATGCTAGGCTTGCCGATCTTAATGTTGCTCGACGCCTATCTTTTTCAAAAAGATAAACAAAGCCACTCCGCAATCTGGTCATTTACAACCGGCACTTACGCCATTTACCTGCCGCTCCAAATGATGCTGTGGCGTGACCCAACACTGCAATCCCGCGTTGGCCAACTGTCGGCCGTGACAGATGCGGTAAGCCAAGGCGACTTTGCCCTCCTGTGGCAAAACATCCTCGCTACCTTAGGAGTATTTACTATTTCAGGCGACCCGCTTTGGTCGTATGCCAATTCAGGACAACCGCTCTTCGACTGGCTCAGCGGCCTGCTACTGCTAGGCGGATTAGGTCTAATCGTCTGGCAAATTCAAACGCCAAAATTTAGGTTAGTACTTTACTGGTTCAGTTTGGCCCTTTTGCCAACAATCCTTGCGCCTGAAGCACCCAGCTTAATTCGCCTAATCGGAATCTTGCCACTGGTTTATCTGATGATTGCGGTTGGCAGTGATCAGTTAATCGCGCTTGGTAAAAAGCACGGCCGGTTATTGGTATTGCTCATCCCCATCGCTTTTGGCTGGCAGTTTTATTCAACAGTAGCCGACGGCTTTATAGCTTGGAGCCAAGCGACACCCACGATTGAAAAATATGGTCCGATCTGGCGCGATATGGCGGCCGATATCAAGGCGCATCCCGATGCTCATATTGTCATCGCGGATAGTTGGGTTGATCCGATCGATCATGACCGGGTCGTACGCTCCATTGGGGAAAATCGGCCGTTGCGCTGGGTCGCCGTTGACCAAAACGTCACCTCAGGCGCAATCGTATTCCCGGCCGAATCGCAATCTGGCTCGACTCCCATTCGCTTTTACCTGCCAGAATTTGCCAATCTAAACGCAACGCTTGCGGATAGGGTCGGACTGGCAGATCCCATCTACCGTTCTGAAACATGGCCCACATTTGCCGTGTATGAATTGGCCAATCTTGAAAATATGAGCACGGTAGACAATGACCAAACGTTCCAATCTGCCCTCACCTTACTTAATTCAGAAACAGTCCCATTCATCAACGAAGGCCGACTCGAAGTTTATACACTGTGGCGCGTAGAAGATCATTTACCAGATGATCTTGCCATGTTTGTCCATCTAACTGAGTCAGATAGTAGAGCGATTGCGGCTCAACACGACGGATTTGATGCATTTATTCCTCAGTTGCAAATCGGCGATCTGATTTTGCAACGCCACTTGATCTGGCTACTAGAAGGTTTTAGCCAACAGCAGTACGAGCTATCCTTGGGCGTCTATCAACGCCAAAACAACGGCCGCTGGCAAACCGATTCAGGTGCCGACGTTTTATTTTTGGAGGAAGTTGGGGCTGATCAGTAAGGTAAGCCTAGATGAATACCCTCTATCGGTTGTGCTACAATTCGGCCGCATTTTCGCCCCCTTTAAGCTTAATTATTCTTTATGAAAATCTCTGTTGTCATCCCTGCTTATAATGCAGAAAAAACGCTTGCCGCTTGCCTCGAAGCACTCCGTTGTCAAACGGCTGAACTGCATGAGGTGATTGTGGTTGACAACAATTCAAAAGATTCTACTTCGCAAATCGGGAAACGGTTTGAGGAAGTAACCGTTCTATTCCAGCCGAAAAGAGGTGCCTCAGCCGCACGCAATATGGGTATCGCGCATGCCACGGGTGATATCGTCTGCTTTACCGATGCGGACTGTCGGCCGACCCCCACGTGGGCCGAAGAGCTAAGAAACACCCTCACAGAGAACCGTGAGCTTTTGGCCGCTAAAGGAACCTATCTGACTGACCAAAAAGAGATTGTGGCCCGCTTTGTCCAAATCGAATATGAAGACAAATATGATCTACTCCGGCCGCAAACATACATCAATTTTGTAGATACTTATTCGGCCGCGTTTTTACGTGATGACCTCTATTCAAATGAAGGGGGCTTCCATGAAGGGTTCACTTTTGCTGAAGATCGGGAGCTCGCATTCCGGCTGGCCTCACGCGGTTACAAAATGGCGTTTAATCCAGACGCAATCGTCTACCATATTCATAGCCACACCCTGCCAGGGTATTTCAAGAAAAAGTTTTTCAACGGTTATTGGACCGCCCTCATCGTTAAACGTTTTCCACAACGGAGCGTCAAAGATTCCCACACCCCTCAAGTTCAAAAAGTACAGATGGGGCTCGTCATTCTGTTAGCCGCCAGCCTAATCGGACTCTTGCTCATTCCAGTGCTCAACTGGCTGTTACCACAGCTACCCTGGGGTTGGCTCAGCTTAAGTGTTCCGACACTTCTGCTCGTGTTTTTAGCTTCCACAATTCCGTTTGTCATTAAAGCCTGGGACAAGGACAAGGCGTTGGCCCTTGCATCCCCTCATATGCTTTTTGTCCGTGCGGCCGCGCTCAGCTGCGGCTACCTGTGGGGCATTGTCCGGCCGATCCCAATCGATGACACGCACACGGCCGCCATCAGCGGCTTGGGCTACTTTCTAAAACGAGGGTTAGATGTTTTGGGCGCAGTTGGTGGTTTGACAGTCACAGCCATCCTCGCTCCGTTTATCGCCCTTGCCATTAAAAAAGGGTCAGATGGGCCGATACTTTTTAAGCAAAAACGGATCGGGGCCGAAGGTAAAACGTTTACTATTTACAAATTTCGCTCGATGTTTAAAGATGCGGAAAGTCGGCTCGATGCGCTCGTTGACCGAGACAAACTCAAAGATCCAAATTTCAAGATCAAAGATGACCCGCGCATCACCAAAGCTGGTGCACGGCTGCGTCGCTGGAGCTTAGACGAACTGCCCCAGTTTTGGAACGTGCTTAAAGGGGAAATGAGTCTTATCGGCCCTCGGCCGGAAGTGGCAAGTCGGGTCGATGCGTACGAAAGTGAATATCGGCGCCGTCTGATGGTCAAACCCGGCATGGTCAGCCCGTTGCAGATCACGGGGCAAGGGGATTTGCCCTTAGAAGAGCGCACCGCCTACGAGCTTAACTACATCAAGAACTACAGTTTGTGGACTGATCTTGTTTTGATCTCAAAGATTATTCCCAATATCATTAATCGGGATGAGTAGTTAAAAACGATTAAATGTGTAACTCTACCGGCACAGTACCAAAGCGTAAATCATGCTGTTGTTTTAGCCATGCATTGGAAGCCCATTTGAACCGGCCGAACAGCGGGCCTGTCATCTTAGCAATACCGATTAATACCGGCTTCCATCGCTCATTCATTTGCCCCCGAGCCTCCCTCAATTGAAGCGTTTGTGCCCGCACAATTTCAGGCAACCGTTCAGCCTCAATATCATGAGCCGCACTGTCCAATGCTTGCCTGCCTGCACCATTTTGCAAAAGTGGTACCAAATAATTTGCAGCTACAATCACATCACGCAAAGCAAGATTGATCCCCTGTGCACGAATAGGTGACATCGGGTGAGCCGCATCACCGATAAGCAAGACACCAGGCTGATGCCACTGCTGGGCCCGGCCGACAATCACATTGAGCTTCAATGGTTCTTCGATTTGATTGCGTAAACTCAAAATATGCTTAGCCAGCCATGGGGGAGCTGGTTCAGCAATTTCTGAAATCCAGTCGTTTTGGCGATCGTATCCCCCCTTTGGCAAAAGCAGAGCATAGCGAATCTGATTATCAAAAGAGTTGTAAGCCAACGCTGTGTTTTTAACAGACCCCATCATCAACACATCGGTCCGGCCGTGGATCGATTCTGGCGCGGGAAATTTAAACCAAAGAATATCATAGCTTTCAGGCAGAAGATCGAGCTGTATTTCACTCCTTGTGCGCACAATCGACCCTCGCCCATCACAGCCAATTGTGAAATCTGCCAAAAATTCAACCTCCTCACCATGCATGAGGCCAGAAACACCAACAGCACGACCGTCTTTCTTCACCAAATCACGGACCGTCACACCTCGCATCAGCTTAAAATTCTCATATTTTAAAGCCAGCCCAACCACATGCTCTAAAAAATGCGGCTGTGACATCACACTAACAGCCCTCGATCCCAATTCAGCTTGAGGCTCAATAACGTTGAAGATTTGTTGATTTGCAACGTGCATGTCCCAGCTATGGATCAACCGGCTGGGGATATCGCGAATATCGATTTGCATTTGCTCAAGTGCTTCTAACCCTAAAGGCATCATCGCTTCCCCACGGAAAATCCGATAAAAATCAGTCTCACGCTCCAGAAGTGTGACTTTAATGCCTGACTTTGCCAGCAAATAGGCCAGTGTGACTCCGGCCGGACCTGCCCCCACTATATTTATGCTGCTCATATCAAGTTCTCCATTTTGGCGTTTGCAAACGTCATGCTTTTTCATATGATTGCTTGAAAACATACAACTGTATGGAAAAGATAAATCGCTGAAACCAGTGTGTCAACAGACAAATTGAGCAGTTTTGTATGTTAACGTACATTCAGAACGAAATTGCCCATTTATGGAGGAAAGAATGTCAATGCCACGAGAAGATCGACGGGTCGTGCGCACAAAAGAAAGGTTACGAAACGCTTTGGTGGAGCTATTGCTTGAAAAACCCTATAAGAACATTTCTGTGCAAAATATCCTCGATACGGCAGATGTTAGTCGAGCCGCTTTTTATACCCATTACCAAGATAAAAACGAGCTCCTATTGACCGGATTTCCAGAAAACATATTGCACTATGGTACGTGGGATTCCACCGAGCTACTACCACCCGTCACCGCCCTCTTTCAACATATAAAAGAAGGACAAGCATGGCTAACAGCGATGCAAGACACTGATATCATGCATCTGATCAATCTGAAATCGCGCGAACGCATGATTGAAAATTGGATCGATCACTTTGCCAAACTGGAGAAAATGGGAACTCATCTGGCAATCGACTCGATGCCGGTTGCCTTTTATCTAACCGGAGCGCTAATGGCCTTGTTGGGTTGGTGGAACAAAATGGGTATGCAGACATCACCGGAAGAGTTGAATGATCTTTTTCAAACACTAGCCAGAAATGGACTTTCAGCTATTTCTAATGATTTGCGCTAGAGAATTTGAGCTGATTTAGATAATCAACCATAATCTCTCACATGCTCAAACTAACAATTGGCCAATTGGCAAAGCAGATGGGAGTCCGCACCTCAACGCTACGCTACTATGAAAAAGAGGGGCTGATCACACCTGACGGCCGGTCTGAAGCTGGCTATCGGCTCTACAAGCCAGAAGCGGCTCAAACGATCCACCTCATCCAACGAGCCCAGCGGGTAGGCTTCTCGCTGGCTGACATTCGCGCCTTGCTCACCAGTTGGGAAACGGGTGACCTCAGCAATCAAAAACTAATCGACACGGCCGAAGCGCGCTACTTCGCACTTGAAAAACAGGTAACAAAAATGCTTGTATTACGCCGTGAGCTAGCCCACTTCTTGCAAGACATTCACGGACATGAAGCCCAGAAGCACCCGGCTGAAACAAGTGCGTTTGATGAGCTGGTTGATCGGGTCTGTGCCCACCCTGAAGAGCAAACGTCGAGCGACTTTATGCTCAACTGGGTCATCCAGCAGCATGGGTGCCAGCTTTCCAGCACAGAAGGGCATCAAATTTTAAGCAAGCTCCGGGGTCAGCACGTCCATATCTGGCAAGAAGAGGAGGGCTACCAAATCTTAGTCATTAGCGAAGACGAAGCGGTTGGAGCCGCCCTAAAGAAGTTAGCACAAATGGAAGCAGACTGTGAAGCACATGCTGAGCTACGGCCGGAGTTTTCTCACAATGCAGAGGGGTATCTATTCACTGCCAACGGAGAGAATGGATTTATGTTTGCCCGTCTGTTTCTCGCGCTTGAGCAAGAGCAGCTAAAGCTTTAAGTTAAACCAACTACCCAAGGCCCGAAAGGTTCAAATTAGCCTCAAGCTCATCGGCCAAACGCTCCAGCGATTCATCTAAAGAAGGCAAGTTGACGCCCGGCTCAACCAATCCCAGCGACCCTAACCACGCCCGGCGCAGATCATCGTTTTCAAACAGCCCGTGCATGTAACAGCCCCACACCCGACCGGCCGCGTCCATACTACCATCTGGCAAACTCACGCTCGCATCACCCCGCTCAGCAAACTGCAACCACGCCGACTCTGATCCCGTACGCCCCATGTGGATTTCATATCCTTCAATCATCGATCCCTCCAACCCAGCCAGCCAACCAATCCCGCCCGTAATTTTCGCTTTTGATCGATAGGTCGCTTTCTCGCCCACAAACGTTGTGTCGTAGTCAAACACTGCTAATCCAGCGACTTCCGGCCGGTCAGACTCAATCAAGTCAGGGTCATAAATCATTTTGCCCAACATCTGATAACCGCCACAAATACCGACTACCGCCGTGCCCTGCTTCTCAAGCTCCTGAATTTTTAAGGCTAAACCGCTTTCCCACAGCCAAGCCATGTCCGGCACCGTTGTCTTCGTTCCGGGCAAGATAATTGCATCTGGCTGCCCCAAATCCTCAGCCTTTTGCACGTAGCGCACACGTACGTTTGGTTCTTTCTCCAGCGGATCAAAATCATCAAAATTAGAAATACGGGGCAAGCGGATGACCGCGATATCAATATCCCCATCTTTTTGAACAGATAGGTTGTCTAAGGCCACCCCATCTTCTTCTGGCAGATACAAGTCTTTGAGCCACGGCATGACTCCTAAAACTCGTTTACCGCTTCTTTCTTCAAGGATGGTGATCCCATCATCAAACAGGCGTGGGTCCCCCCGAAATTTATTCACCACAAAGCCATGCACCAAAGCCTGCTCTTCTTGGTCAAG
>JBGCDP010000270.1:0-25625 GCA_045105475.1 Anaerolineae bacterium | reverse complement strand
CACACGTCGGCCCCCTTCGACAACCTGTTTGGCAAACGCTCGTGCCGGTGAAAAATCGACATGCGGGTGCATGCGCCGGGCCATCTTTTCAATCTGACGGCCGTATGTGTGGATTTCAGCGATCTCTTCTTTGGATGGAATGCGGACCGCTTCCGTAATCGGCAATGGATGGACCGCATGGCCAGTGGGGCATTCAAGCTGGGCTAAGATGTCCCACAGCAGATATTCGCCAACCACGCCCCAATTGTGCGGAAAGTTATGCGTGAAAGAAATCGTGTCCCCATATATCATCGAACCTAAGCAATCCCCTTCGTGGATTTGATCAAGCGCAAAGACCCAGCCTGCTCGTTTGATCGGATCGCTGGTTAGCCCGCCAATGCAGTGGGCCAGTTTGGCTCCTAGCAATGTTTCCACTATGTATCGTTCTAAGAATGCCCAGCCAGCGACGGTGACGCAATCAAAAAATAGAGCCCCGTAGCCATCTTCCAAATAAGAGTGGAGCATGAGACCCGCTTCTCTGCGTTTTCCCAAGATGGCGATAGCACGTACTGTTTCAACCACCGTAGTGACAGGGTCGTTCCAGAGCGGTGCTTCGTGTGAAAAGTATTGGGACAAATTGCCGATGGTTGTGACGCCAGCCCGCAATGCTTGAACGGTGTTGGTGGTTGCAGCTGGAAATCCGATCATGAAGTCCCCCATATGAGGCTGAATGGGAACAACGCGGCCGACTTTGGGCCAGTCGCTGGCGATAAGCATTGGTCCGGTTTCGGCCGGTGCATTGGCCCGCAGATGGGGCGGGAGTGCCATGCGCCGATCTAGGCACAATCCGGCCCGATCGATCACAAACCCTTCAGTCTGCGCATGTTGATAAATGTGGCGTAAAGCTTCATCCGTCGTTTCCCATGACCCCATCCCGATGTGAGCGTGGTACATGATCGAGCCATTTTTCTTGCACTGTTGTTTGTATTCAGCTTCAGATGCAACTCCCATCTCTTGACAAAACAAAGACCGGCCGAGCTGAAGATCTGCTCCAATTGCATGCCCCTCTGCGATGATTTGATCAACTTTTGGGAGGTCTGTGCTGATAATGGCTTGAATTTGTTGTGAAAAGTTTGCACTGTCGATCATTTATCCTCTCTTTTTCAGGATTAATGCCAGAAATTGATCATTAGGTCAATTCTTAAAAACTTTGCTAAGCTTTATAAAAAAACCGAGGTTTGAGAAAGATGGCTATAAACGATAAACCGACTTGTGTTGTTATCCCTTCGGGTGAAGGGTACAAGAGTCAGCAGACGCTTAACTATTTTGGCGGAATTTCGGCCGAAAACAGTGGAGCGCAGGGAATTTGCATGCACCTCGTGACGATTCCCCCGGCTGCTCGAGCTAAGGCCCATCTGCATTAAGGGCATGAAAGTGTGCTGTATGTGCTTAGTGGGCAGGCTGGAATGTGGTTTGGTGAAAATCTAGAGGAACATTGTGATTGTAAGCCGGGGGACTATCTTTATATCCCGGCCGGAGTGCCTCATCTGCCCTATAACGCAAGCGACACTGAACCTTGTACGGCCGTTGTTGCACGGACCGATCCAAATGAGCAAGAGGGTGTTGTTTTGCTGCCTGAATTAGATGGCTTGCACTAACAGCTTGGCTATAATCACAACTTACAACTTACAACATTTCTGCCTGCAACGTTAACTATGAACAAAGCTGAAAAAGTAGCCGAAATCGGCCGAATCCTTGAAGATCTCTATCCCAATCCACCCATCCCGCTTGACCACACCAGCAACTACACGTTATTGATTGCGGTGCTGCTCTCAGCCCAATGCACTGACAAACGGGTGAACCTGACCACGCCTGAACTGTTTGGCAAAGCGGATACGCCGCAAGAGATGGTGAAGCTAACGGTTGAAGAGATAAAAGCGATCATTCGGCCGTGTGGCCTTTCGCCGCGCAAAAGTCAGGCGATTTGGGACCTGTCACACATTTTGCTCAACAAGCATGGTGGGGAAGTGCCCAATACGTTTGAGGATTTAGAGGCATTGCCCGGAGTGGGGCATAAAACTGCATCGGTTGTGATGGCGCAGGCGTTCGGGGTGCCCGCTTTCCCGGTCGACACGCACATTCATCGGTTGGCTTACAGATGGAATTTGTCGACGGGGAAGAATGTAGACAAAACAGAAAAAGATTTAAAACGGCTGTTTCCCAAAGAAAAATGGAACGACCTCCATTTACAGATTATATTTTTTGGCCGTGAGCATTGCCCCGCACGTGGACATGATCCGTATGTGTGCCCAATCTGTTCAAAATTTGGCCGAAAATCTTTGTTTTAGATGGCGTCGCTATCAACAAACAGCGGCTTCAGCTCCATGCCTGCCAGCGTCCCCATAAAATCACCCAGCTCTTCCCCGGCCGACCATCTGTTTGCAGCATCGAGCGAACGCTCCAGTAAATCAGGATCTCCGGCCGAATTTAAGAAGACCCCCGGCCGATCCAGCACAAACGCAACAGCCGCATCAATTTCATGCTGCTCTTCAAGCGGCTTATACCATGTGGTCCGCGTTCGGCCTTGGCTTCCCCATCGGCCGCTGGCAACCGATTTGATCGTCTGCATCGCCACGTTATTTTCCTGACAGTAGTTGTAAAGAGCCTCGAAATCGGCCGGATACTGCTCCTTTTTATGTATAAACTCAAAGTTATACGGAAGCAATACCGAATCAAACGGATGGCGATTTAAGCTCATTAGGTGGCGAGCCGCCACTGTGATGCCATGCCCCGTTACCCCGATGTGTTTCACATACCCTTTTTCTTTTGCTTCGAGTGCCGCTTCCAGCGCACCACCTTCACCTAAGGCGGTCTCCCAAGCTTCGGGATCAACCAAATTATGAAATTGGATCAGATCGATTTGATTGGTCTGGAGTCTGTCTAAAGATTTTTGGATTTCTGTGTAAGCTGCCTCGTATGTTCGCTCTCCCGTTTTTGTCGCCAAGAAAAATTCATCCCGATAGCGACCCATCCATTCACCCACACGCAACTCTGAATCCCCGTATGTAGGGGCGGTATCGATGTGATTAATCCCATATTTGAGAAGTAGGTCGAGGATTTCCCCGGCCCGCTTTTGATCACAATGGGCAACTGCAAACGCACCAAACAAAACACGAGAACTGAGGTGGCCGGTCCGGCCGAATGGGATTTTTGTGATCATATTTAATTGGAAAGTGAGTAGTAGCCCATGATCAGCATGGGCCACTACTCATCTATTTATTGTCTTACTGCTTTGTTGCCATTTCCATCATCTGCTGGAGACGAGGCACCATGTCGGCCGGATTTGGATGTAATCCTTCCTGAAGCAGTGCTGTTTCGTAGACTTGCTCGACGGTTAGATCAAGCATCGGATTCTCCGCATCGCCGTTGAGCATCGAGACCAAATTGTTGATTAGGATGTGTTTGCGGTTCAATTCTAAAATGCGCTTTGGTACTTCATAATCTTGCTCAACATAGCGATACAGGCGACTCATGGCGCTGTTGGGGCCATCTTCTGGCGCAACTAGGCGGACGGCGCTTGAGCGTAGGACTTTTGATACTCGTACGTCTGTCACGCGTTCACCCAATACTTCTTTGAATTTTTCAACGACACCGTTTAGCTCATCATCACTCAAAGATTTAGAATCATCGTCGGCCGATTCTTCCTCTTCTTTCGCCTCAATGTCTGGCATTTCTAAATTGCCGTCATCGATGTTTTTGAAGTTCTTTTCTTTGTACTCTTGCAGGTTTGGTGCCATAAATGCGTCAAATGCGTCAGTTAAGAAAATAACTTCGATGTCGCGCGATTTAAACGGATCAAGATGGGGGCTGTTAGCGACAGAGTTTGGATCATCGCCCAAAACATAGTAGATGTCTGACTGCTCTTCTGGCATGTTTTCGATATAGGTGTCGAACGAAATCAGTTTGCCGTCTGACTTTGAGGTGGCAAAATGCAGCAGTGGCATGATTTCTTCCCGATCTTCAGGGGCAATGCCGATCCCTTCTTTTAAGAAGCGGCCGAACTCTGACCAGAATGCTGGGAACTTCTCATCGTCTTTGGCGAGTTTGTTGATCTCACGAATCACCCGGCGACGAACCGTTTTGCCCAATTGGCGCATGATGCGGGTGTTTTGCACGCTTTCACGGCTTACATTCAATGGCAAATCTTCAGAGTCGACAACGCCATCTACGAATTGGAGCCATTTGGGCAATAGGTCAGCGCAATATTCTTGAATCAACACATTTTTAGAGTAGAGCATAACGCCTGGCTCTTTGCGTTTAGCGAACATCGTCTTTTCCCGTTTTGCAGGAATAAATAGGACGGCGCGCAAGTTGAGCGGTGCATCTGATGAGAAATGAACCTTCGCTGTGGGGGGCTCAAAATCCATCGTCATTTGTTGATAGAAGCTGTTGTACTCTTCTTCCTCAACATCGGCCGGTTTTTTGCGCCATAGGCTCTGCGTTGTATTCGCTTGTTCGCCATCGACATAGATTGGGAAAGCCACAAAGTCAGAATGCTTTTTGATCACTTGGCGTAGATGCCATGTGTCAGCAAACTCTTTAGCGTCATCACGCAGTTTAATATGGATTTCGGTGCCACGGTCTTTTTTGTCGGCCGCTTCAACGGTGTAATTCTCACCGCCGTCAGACGTCCACTTGGCCGCTTTCGCTTGGGGTTTATAGCTGCGTGAAATGACCTGAACCTCAGTTGCTGCCATGAATACAGAATAGAAACCAACACCAAAACGGCCGATGACGTCATTCATATCTGGCACAGCTTCCCCTTCTTTCATCTTAGCGATGAAATCACGTGCACCTGATTGGGCAATCGTACCCAAATTTTCGCGCATTTCTTGCCCAGTTAAGCCAATTCCGGTGTCCTTGATAATGAGCCAATGATCACCCTCAGCCGGTGCGCCATCTTCTTCGCTTTCTTCCGGTTTTTTTGTTTCGATGTGAATCGCTAACTCCGCATCAGGGTCAAGAATTTTGCTATTTGTCAGCATTTCAAACTGGAGCCGCGTAATCGCATCAGATGCGTTTGAGACAAGCTCGCGCAAGAAGATTTCTTTCTCTTTATAGAGAGAGTGAATCAGAATATCGAGAAGCTGTTTGATTTCAGCTTTAAATGTGTAGTTTTTTTGATCAGACATAGTTTTGTTTTATGAGGCGACTATCTTCCTTGCATGGTGCACTTTTTTCAGCATAGATAGTCGCGTTTAGTTGATTTCCCTCGGGAATATAAATTTTTTCGTCCCAGATTTTATCCTCTAAAAATTAGAGGAACGTAAACGAGAATTAGTCTGTTTTGGGCTAGCCAATTAGTGGTTTTGCACGCTGTAAAAACTGAATGCAAACACCCCATGGGTCACGCACAAAACGCATTTTGTCACCATTCTCCATCGTCAGCATATCGCTGGCAGATGTAGCTTCGGCCGATAATAGCCGCTCACATTCGGCCGTAATATCGTCGACAGCAAAGGCGATATGGAAGGTGAAAATTGACAGGTTTGGGTAATCAGGAATCTCCCCAGCTGGGTTGTTATAAATCTCGATTAATGTTTGATCCCCATCATCAGACAGAAAATGAACGAATGCACCATCTGTGTCGGCTCTAATAATTTTTAAGCCAAGGTTTTTTGACCACCATTGTGCCATTCCGGCCGGATCGCTCACATTAATTGCGAAATGCTCAATTTTCATTTTTCCTCTTGCATGCTTTCGTTATGAATAAAGGCTGGATTTTAATTCTGTTCAAAAAAAAAGACACCCTTTCGGATGTCTCTCTTTTGCGTTTAAAAAAGTTTACGACGCGGAAGCGCGGGCTTTAGCCAGTGCAGCCATGATGCGGCCTTTGCGACGAGAAGCGTTACCTTTGTGGATAACTCCTCTCTTAGCTGCCTTATCAAGCGTGCTAACTGCCAATCTCATTGTAGTTTCGGCTTCATCTAACTTACCCTCTGCGATTAATTCGCGGGTAGTTGAGATGTGAGTACGAGCTGCAGATGTGTAACGACGGTTATGCTCCCGACGCTTTTCATTCTGTCGAATTCTTTTCTTTGCGGACTTTGTATTTGCCACTGTTTAATCTCCATGGATTCATGTGGTTATAAAAACCAGTTTTGTACACTGGCGTGAGAGCGGAAGAATACTAGCACAGGCGGCTTAGCGATTGCAAGAATCTTACACAAAAAGATGATCGAGAAAGTTAAGTTTTGAGGGTGATAAGGTTGACTACGGCATTTATGCCTTAGCATCTGGCAAATAAACGAAAGCTTGTCTTCTAGCGCTATCTTTGTTTAGAAAACTGTTTCAGGCCAATCGGTCATGAATGCTTTGAGCTTTGTACCTGCTTGAACGTGTCGAACTCCTTCAGGAATGATGACCAATCCGTTGGCTTTGACAAGCGAGGTCATGACGTGTGAGCCTTGATTGCCGGTAGACATGGCGGCTAAGCTACCGTCAGATTGACGACTGATAATCGCACGGACATAGGTTTCCCGGCCGTCTGATCGAATTTCTTCGAGGAATGTGACGGTACGCATCGGCCGATCTAGGTTAGCATGCCCACCCATCTTTAAAATAGCTGGACGAGCAAAACGTTCAAACGAGACCATGGCTGAAACCGGATTGCCTGGGAGACCTAAATAGGGGACCTCTGCATAATGTCCGGCCGCTAGGGGTTTACCCGGCCGCATACGCACTTTCCAAAAGTTGATGTCCCCTGACTTCTGTAAAACGTCTGTGACCACATCATAAACGCCAACTGATACTCCAGCTGAACTAATAAATAGATCCACGCCTGCATCGAGACCTGCCTGCAATTTCGCACGTAAATCTTCAGGCGTGTCCTTTGCCACACCTAGCGATATCGCTTCAGCCCCTAACGCTTCGATCTGGGCCGCTTGAGCATAGCCGTTGGAATTCCGAATCTTTCCAGGTGTGAGTGGCTCATCGATCCGGATTAGCTCGTCCCCAGTAGCTAGTATGCCGACTTTCGGCCGGCGTATCACTGGAACTTGGGCGACGCCCAATGATGCCAGTACACCGATTTCTTGCGGCCGAATTTTGCGGCCAACGTTTAATATTTTTTGTCCCGCTCGCAGATCGCTGCCTGCATTGCGAATTGCGTTGGCAGGGCCAACCTCCGCTTTAATCGTGACCAATTCTGGCAACGGCCGCTCCGACTCGCTGTAATCCTCTCCCGTATCTTCAATACGAATAACCGCATCGGCCCCATCTGGAATCGGGGCTCCGGTCATGATGCGGATCGCTTGCCCCCGTCGTAATGAGCCTTCATAAACAAACCCGGCCGCGACTTCTCCCACAACTTTAAGCACAATCGGAGATGTTTCAGATGCGCGGGTGGTATCAGCTGCTTTTAGCGCATAGCCATCCATACCAGAATTGTCAAAAGGGGGGAGGCTGTCAGTTGCGAAAATGTTTTCAGCCAAGATGCGGCCAGCAGCCTTAGATAGAGGAACTGTCTCAGCCGGTAGCTGTTTGACGAGGGCCAATACTTTTTGAAGTGCTTCTTGGACGGGAAGATAATCAGATTGTGTCATAAGGAAATGGAAACTAATGATAAAGAGTAAAGAGGATACCTCCCTCTACTCTTTACTCAAAAACTTTTCATACCAATAAATAGCATTAATGGTGAGGGCGTGTGTGATTTCACCCGCTGTAATCATCTCATTGATTTCGGCGAGTGTATGCAGACTCATTTCTAATTCTTCAGTGCCATCGGGGGCGATAGCATATTTTTGAACAGCATTTGTTGCCAGAAAAGTATGGCAGACATTGTTGAAAAGGGCCGGATTAGGAGCAACTGCCCCGATCTTGCGCAAGGGGTCTGATAAAAAGCCTGTTTCTTCGCGTAGTTCGCGAGCAGCTGAAGTTATTGGCTCTTCGCCATCATCGACCAGGCCACCGGGTACTTCCAACGTGATTTCCTGATTCCCATGTCGAAATTGACGAACCATCACAATCTTGCCTTCTGCTGTGACTGGGACAACATTGATCCAATCGTTAGAGTGCAAGGCATAAAATGTATGGTCTGTCCCTTTGGTGGGTGAGCGACGCTCGTTTGACCATAGCTCCATAATTTTGAGATGGAGCATCATTTTGCTGGAAATCGTTTCCCATTTTTTAATGTTCATAAAGAATTTAGGATGAAGCTTTTTGGTTTTTTGCGCTTACATCTGGTCCGGTGGGGTGTTGGAATACGCGTAGATCGAACTGGGGCAAAATGGCTAGGATATGGTCAAAGATGTCAGCCTGTACATTTTCAAAATCGAGCATGCTCTTCTCTGAACAAAATGCATATAGTTGAATCGGCATGCCATGATCGGTCGGTTCAAGCTGCCGCACGACTAGGGTCATATCGTTAATTATTTTAGGATGACGGCGCAGGTAAGCGAGAAAATAATGGCGGAAGATGCCGATATTGGTTTGCTGCCGGCCGTTGCCGATATTGGTCGTATCAACGCTTAAACGTCGATTGTAGGCTTCGATTGCGGCTTCTTTGCCAGCTATGTACGGTTCGATTAAAGCGATTGTTTTAAGCTGGGCAAGGAGCTCTTCGTCACAAAAACGGATTGTGTTGACATCTATAATGAGCGAACGAATCATGCGTCGCCCGGCCGCTTCTTGCATGCCGCGCCAGTTTTTCAGTGCGTCGGAGATGAGAGCGTACGTAGGGACGGCAGTGGTTGAGTAGTCAAAATTTTGGATTTTGACCGTTGTTAGCCCGATTTCGGTGACTGTGCCGCTGACATTGTAGCTAGGCATTTCGATCCAATCCCCTTTCGCCAGCAGATCGTTCCAAGTGAGCTGAATCCCTGCAACCAAGCCACGTAAGGCATCCTGATAGATAAACGAAAGCACGGCCGCAATTGCGCCAAGGCTGGCTAAAACGGTAGTTGGAGACTCACGAGCCAATGTCGAGTATGTCATCACCAAGGCACCAATAAACAGAAGGACCTTAAATAGTTGGACAAAGCCGATCACAGGTAATTCTTTTGAGAATTCAAGCGTAAGGACATAATCACGCAGTGCATTAATGAGCCGATTCAATGTGATAGCGAGGATGCCTATGATGACAACGCCGATAACCCTATCAGCGTAGTAAGCGGTGTTGGCCACCCAATTTTCATCAAATGCAAATGGAATCATCACCCGAAACAAGACGGCTGGAAACAGGTAACTTAGAATCGATAAGACCCCAGCTTTTTCAAGATGATCGTCCCAAGCAAAGGCATTTTTTTGAATTAGCTGTGTTGCCACAACCTTCAATATTCGCTCGATGATGTTTTGCAAAAAAGCGCAGATCATGAGCACAACGACTAACCCACTGATGAGCGCAAAAAACCACGCAACGCTTTCAGTGGCACCGTTTTCTATGAAGAGGGAATAAACTAAGTCGAACATGGAACGGAGGGGCGAATTGCGGGGAGCAAACGCCATTTTTTAGTTTTGTCAGCACCTGTTAGTAAAAAATTATTAAAAATCAGTTGCTGACGGAATGATATCTATTCTGCTGATCGTCCAGCGAGCTTGAGATCTTCTGCTCGTTCTTTCATGGCATCAAGTACGTTACCGATGTGTGTCCACAGATCAAGGTTGCCGTCAAAACAGGCGTTACTGAAATCGGCCGTTACTTCTTCAACATGATCTCGATCAACCCCAGCCGCAAACCGACGGTCTTTCCACTTTTTCTTAACCGACTTTATCGCCATTTCACGAATGTCACCTGACGGCCGGACAAGTGTTCCAGCTACCAGTAATCCTGTGATTTCATCACAAGCCAGCAGTGCGAAGTCGATCGGTTTTTCGCGTTCAATCCCTGTCCCTTCAGTATAGTGAGAAAGAACGGTGCGGATTGTTTCTTCATCAACACCTCGATCCCGCAGAATTTCTGATCCTTTAATCGGATGTCCATTTAAATCTGGGTGAATTTCCCAGTCAAAGTCATGCACAATACCAACCGCTTCCCAGTAGGGTACATCTTCTCCTAGCTTTGCGGCGTAATGTCCCATCGCGACGCCAACTGACTTCATATGTCGGCGTAGCCCTTCATCTTGCACATGCTCGCAAACAAGATCCCATGCTTTTTCAGGTGTAAACATTTTTTTATTTCCTTCGGAAAAACCTTAGATAATAGTGGGGAGTTGTATTGCTCCCATAACTATCATCTAGCGTCTGTTTTTACTTAGCGCCGCAGTCGCAGCCGCCGCCTTCATGCTTTGAGCAACCGGCCGCCGCTTTTTCTTGTAACGCTTTTAACTCTTCGATTGGGACTAACTCTTCAAGTTTGAAGGTGTGCCACTTGTTATTAACCGAGACAACCACTTCTTCGCTTAGTGGCCGGATGTCTTTGACAACGCCGTCCCCTTCAGGTGTTCCAACCTTTTTGCCTCGTTTCGGCATGTTTTTACGAGCTTCAACATACTGCTCGTATTCATAAACCAAACAGCATTTCAGTCGGCCGCAGACGCCTGTGATTTCACCCGGACTCAGCGAAATGCCTTGTGCCTTGGCCATTTTGATCGAAACAGGGCTAAATTCAGTAATAAAGGTTGAACAGCAACGCGGGCTACCACAGGCACCGTGACCACCCAAAATTTTAGCTAAATCACGAGGGCCAATAACCTGCATATCCACCTGGACCCGTAATACTTTGCCTAAGTTTTTCTGGAGTGTTGATAGATTAACGCTTTTGTCGTCTGTTGTGTAAAAAATCGTCAGCCATTTGCCTTCAAAGTTATATTCAGACTTTACAAACTTGACATCGCGGATGCGCAATTTATGTGCCTGTTCACGGCAGGTGATGAGTGCGTTTAACTCTTTGTCTTGCCACACCTGCTTCATAATCATGTCACGTGGGTTGGCACTGCGCTCAATCGGCCGAATTGATTTTGGCCGAAAAACATCTTCAGGTTGAATAAATGAAATAACTTGTCCCAACTTGCGCCCCCGCCGGGTTGGAATCACCACATAGTCTCCCGGTTCGATATCGGTATTCCCGCCCGAACTAAAGTGGTACATTTTGCCGAGCTTCTGAAACCGAACACCGATCACATCGAGTGTTTGCGTCTGCGTCGTCATGTTAATCTCCGTGCTTTTGTCAGGACGATGCTGATAGTACTTCTACCGTCTTTCCTGACTAAAATCTTAACCGGCCGCCGATATTCTGACGGCCGATGCTTTTGTGAATCAAATAGAATTATCTAAATTTTGATTTGAATAGAGGATGGCATACTTCCAGCCCCGAAATCCCATAAACATAGATACGTATCTTGGATTTTACGGTGTTTGGTCAATCATTTCAAAGTTAACGTCGAAGTTCACCAAGTAGACCCAGTTTGACCTGACTGTAGCAGCAGGTGTCGAAACTGTATAATCGGCATGTGAAAGAATTTTCAGAAATTCCCACACCCATCGCTGAACTGCTATAATCGTCGCTGGACTAACGGTAGTTTCAACAAAAACAAGCTTAACGGGGTACAACCCGATTTTTTATTTAGACATAATTAGGTGATTTAAATGCTCGCATTTCTACAAAATTTTTCAACATGGTTTGGTCTGATCGAAATCATTCTAGCTGTAATCTTGACAGTGATGGTGCTACTCCAAGCTAAAGGTAGTGACCTTAGCGCGATGATGGGTGGTGGTGACAGCGGCAGCTCTTACCGTACAAAACGTGGACTAGAGGTCGTGTTACATCGGTGGACCATCTATCTATCGGTTGTTTTCTTTGTCATCACAATCTTGACCTTTCTCTCACTAGGCCAAGCATCATAAGACTATCTGCTTCGTACCAGCATTCGGTGGCCAATGGCTCAGTGTAACTTCACGGGCACAGCTGTTTTACGAATGCTGAATACTAAATAAGGGGTGTTTCGGTATTTCCGGGCACCCTTATTTTTATGCTATGAAATTTAGGATTTTTCTAGGAATTGTTTGCCTAGCCTTTATCGCAACGGTGCTTTCTTATGGGGCAAGTGTGTTTTCCCCTGAGGTTGAACCGATTGCGCTAATTGAGCCTACCCCTGAATTGGTGGCTGAAATTTCTGAATCGATTAGTTGTGAAGGGGAAGAGGTTACCTTTGCAACCGGGCCACTGGTCGTCGGCATTGTCGGCCGCCCTGCAACCCTCTTGCCATTTAATTTAGCTTCTAGTAGCCCCCGTAGTCAGATCGAGACTGAACTGTCAAAGCTGATTTTTCGCGGCCTTGTTCGCTATACATCTGAAGGCGAGCCGGTTCCTGATCTTGCTTCATGGCAAGTTTCTGAAGATGGGCTTTCGCTGACCTTTGCTTTTGATCAGGGGGCCGTTTGGCATGATGGAACCCCTGTAACCGCCAATGATGCTGCTTTTACAATCAGCACACTAGCTTCTGGGAATTATGCAGTCCCTGGAAACTTCCCGTGGGAATCAGTGACAGTCCAAGTCCTTGATTCAGCCATGTTGCAAGTCAGCCTGCCAGCTCCGTACTCTCCGTTTCTTGAAGCGGCTACGGTTGGCTTGCTGCCCGCTCATTTAGGATTAGATGGTCAAAACCTGCAGGATTCAGATTTTGCCGCAAAACCGGTTGGTAATGGAGAGTTTGCCGTTAGCAATCAATGGGAATCTGACGGTCTAATTTTACTTAATCCGCTCAAACAATCTTTCTTAAATCAGTTGGAACTTCGCTTTTATCCGTCCCTAGCTGCGATGACGTCTGATTTTGCGGGCGAAGAAGTAGATTTAGCTGTTTTGCCCACCTACACGCCGATCTCTGCATTGGGCCGACTATCAGCCGAGCAAGTGAAGCTACTCTCTGGTCCGGCCGAACAAGCAACTCAGCTGTTTTTCCGTATGGATGCCGCAACGGAGTTGGATGAGACAGAGCTGCCTCCACCTATTGCAGACCTAGCTGTGCGGCAGGCGCTAAGCATCGCACTCGACCGTCGTGCTTTAATTGACGCAGTTGCTGATGGGCAAGGTATTACGACATCTGGCTTGTGGCCACTGCACGACCGTTTTGATGATCAAACTCAATTGTCAAACGATCTGGCTGATTTAAGCTCGGCTGAAGCTTTGTTAGATGAAGCTGGCTGGGTTGTGCCTGATGGCGGCTTAACGACAATTCGGGAAAAAGCTGGAGCCAGTCTAGAGTTGGAGATTCTGACGACAAATCAGGGAATTAATCTAGCCATCGGTTCTGAGTTAGCTCGCCAATGGGCAGAATTAGGAGTGCAAGCTAGCGTTAAAGCGTTGCCTTCATCTGAGTATGAAGCCGCTATCGCTGGGCGTCAGTTCGATGTGATCGTCCAAAAAACAAATTTGTTTAACGACCCTGATCTTTATGACTTTTGGAGCCAAGAGGCGATTGTACGGGGTCAGAATATTTCGCGTTGGAACAGCAGGCCCGCGAGTGAAGCACTCGAGGCCGGCCGTCAGGTTTGGGAATATGAATTGCGCAAACCTTACTACAATGCATTCCGCACATTTTTTGATAAGGATCTCCCTGCAACATTCTTATTTCAAGACATTCGATCTGTTGCAGTCAACTCTCGCGTAAGAGGCCAAATGCTGGCTTATCCAGGGGATCTCGTTGAATTTATGAGCCATTTTCCCAACTGGTATATTTTGGATGAGAATCCTGAGACGGTTTGTTCTGAAACTACATCCTAGCTGTTGAATCAACCTGTAGATCATAAAAGTTGGGAGTCGTGCATATTAGACTTAAAAGGTCTAAACTTTATTCATGATCAATTTTCGATAAGCTGACCATCATTTGGATGTAAGGTTTACCTCACTGGGATTGTTACATTCCATGACTTTTTATTTGATTAATCTATAATCGGTATCTCCAAATCCCACTAAAATCTTAACTCAAAAAGCCTATTTAAATTGTGTTTTTACAAACAATTGTTGTTCGCAGAACCAGAAGTTTATTTTAAAATCAAAATAAGATTTTAAATACAATTGACTGCGTTTATACATTAAACAAATGGAACATTTGGAAAATATGACCGGTTTATTTCGAACTAACTATTTGGATTGGGAGAAGTATTAAATTGGCTGGAAAAGGAAACTCATCGGGGAATTTGTTTTGGTTATTCGGAATTATTCCGGCCGCCTGCGTTGTTTGGTTATTCATGCAGCTTCCATCTATTGCTGCTGAACAATTCCCTCAAATTGACATCGCTTGGATACCTGAATTGGGGACTAGGCTTTCATTTCGATTAGACGGTTTAAGCCTATTGATGTCTTTGCTTGTGCTTGGAGTTGGTAGCCTCATTCTCATCTATGCCAGTGGCTATATGGACGGGCATCCCAAAATCGGCCGATTTTTCGCGATTTTGATTTTGTTTATGGTTGCGATGCTAGGTGTCGTAACCGCTAATAATATCATTTTGCTATTCGTTTTTTGGGAACTGACCAGTATTTCATCCTATTTACTGATTGGGTTTGACCATGAAAGTGCTAAATCCCAAGTATCAGCGCAGCAGGCACTGTTCGTAACTGCAACTGGTGGACTGTTTCTAATGGCAGGGTTGATCTTGCTAGGAAATGCGGCCGGAAGCTGGGAGCTTTCCGAAATTTTGCAGAACAAAGAGCTGATCAAAGAAAGCTCTTTGTTACCTATGATCATCTTTTTGATCATTATAGGTGCCTTCACCAAGTCAGCTCAATTCCCTTTCCACTTTTGGCTTCCTAATGCAATGGCGGCCCCAACCCCGGTTTCTGCTTACTTGCATTCAGCCACTATGGTCAAGGCTGGCGTATATATTTTGGCTCGTTTAAATCCGGTATTTCAAGATTACGCCGGGTGGACTTGGACGCTAATTATTATCGGTGGCATTACAGCCTTTTTAGGTGGTTGGATGGCTTGGCAGCGGCCGGATATGAAAAAGATCATGGCTTACACCACCATTTCCGCTTTGGGTCTTCTCGTCTTTCTTCTTGGCGTAGGCGAGAAAATCGGTGTTAAAGCGATGCTGGTCTTCTTGATTGTGCACTCTCTTTATAAAGGGGCATTATTCATGACGGCCGGTGCGATTGACCATGAAACCGGCACACGTGATATTAATAAGTTAGGCAAGTTGGCCCGAATCATGCCGATCACCCTAATTGCAGTCCTCGCCGCCACCCTTTCGATGGCAGGTGTTCCACCGTTGCTAGGCTTCACGGGTAAAGAGTTAATCTATGAAGCGACGCTTGAGAGCAGCTTAGGGGCGGTTTGGTTAACGATCGGTGCCTTCGCGATGAACTTTTTCAATGTTGCGGCCGCTGGCATTATTATCTACCGGCCGTTTTTTGAAGAGCCATCTGAAGACTTTGATAGCAGTCACGTCCATGAAGCACCTTGGACCTTATGGTTTGGCCCTATCGTTTTAGGCGCTACCGCATTGGCTTCTTGGATATTCATCGGCAGCGACCTCTTCTCTAAACTAATCTTTTCACCTGCACTGTCGGCCGTTTATGGGAAAACGGAAGTAACCTACTTATACGCATTGCCGCCTGAATTTAATCTGATTCCCATGCTTAGTATTTTGACCATTGTGGCTGGAGCGATTTTTGTTGTTTTCCACAAACGTTTGCTGGCTGGGGCAACATCTTGGACGGAGAAGATCGGCGATTTTGGCCCAGAAGCTGCCTATTTCGCTTTTATCGACGGGATGCTTAAGATCACCCATGATTTTACAGCCCTGATGCAAAACGGTTATTTGCGCCGCTATCTGGCCTATGTGTTTGTAACGTTGGTTGTGCTCACATCACTTCCCTTCTGGATTTATGGTGAAGGGCTGAGAACTCCGTTTGTTTTGGAAGGTATCCCCCCAATTAATGCGATCATCATTTCGATTGTCATTATCGGGGGTGCGATATGGGTGGTTAGGTTCCCCGGCCGTCTGTCAGCCATTGCAGCCTTAGGCGTGGTTGGATACGGCATTGCGATGCTCTTTTTCTACTTTAACGCGCCAGACGTCGCTATGACTCAGTTTTCAGTTGAAACGCTAACAGTCATCATTTTTGTCCTTGTTCTTTACAAGTTACCTCAATATCGAGCCAGAACAACTGATGTCGGCCGTTATCGAGATTGGATTATCTCCGGAATTGTTGGCCTGGTGATGTTTACCCTCGTGATGTTTGCGACCTCGATTCCTTATAGCACTCATATTTCAGACTTTTATGCTGAAACAAGCTATACCTTGGCTAAAGGTCGGAACATCGTCAACGTCATTTTAGTTGACTATCGCGGTGTCGATACACTGGTCGAGATCACAGTTTTGGCGGTGGCGGCGATCGGTGTATTAGCGCTTCTGGCAACCAGTGAGAAATTAGACGAGAAGATTACTTTAATGATTCACTCGCTAATTTTTCAGACAGCAAGCCGTTACTTGGTACCAATTATTCTGCTATTTTCTGTCTTTGCTTTACTTCGTGGGCATAATGACCCCGGTGGTGGATTTATCGGCGGATTATTGGCCTCCTCTGCATTTGTACTCTACATCTTTGCATTCAGTATTGAAGATGCCCGTGCCTTGCTACGAGTGCGGCCGATTACTTTGATAGGAATCGGATTAGTTGTGGCAGTTGGCAGCACGCTATTTGCTCCGATTGTTTTTCAACAACCGTTTATGCAAGGCGTTTGGGGCGAAGTTGTTATTCCTGCTGTGGGTAAGTTAGGAACCCCTCTAATTTTTGACATCGGTGTGATGATTACCGTGGTGGGCGTGGTACTTGCTATTGTATTTGGGCTTGCGGCTGAAGAAGATAATCTGCGCCGAACCGACCCAGTACAAGGAGGAGACTAAGCATGAATCTATTACTCGCGATTGTTATCGGTGTTTTATATACAACCGGTGTGTTCATGGTTTTGCGCCGCAGTATTGTCAAATTAATTCTTGGCATCGGGCTGCTTGGGAATGCAACCAATTTACTTTTATTTACAGTTGGTGGGGTTTCAAACTCTGTTCCACCAATTATCCATGAAGGGGATACGGCGCTAACTGGTGATTTTGCCAATCCTATCCCACAAGCCCTAATTTTAACCGCTATCGTAATTGGTATGGCGATGATGGCATACGCCGTTGTTTTGTTAAAACGGGCTTATCAGGTCACTGAATCTGATGATATCGATAAAATTCTCTCGACAGATGAGTAAGGATTTTAAGATGCTAACTTTAATTTTGTTTGTTGACCAACTAAAAATATGATTGTTGTTTTACCCATCTTAATTCCACTATTAGCGGCCGTTTTTTGCTTAGTATGTTGGAATCTCCCCGTTTATCAGCGCCGAATCAGTTTGGCAGCATCTGCTCTAACGCTTGGGTATAACCTGTGGTTTTTAAGCTATGTTTCAACCAATGGGATTCAGACCCTTAATTTGGCCGGTTGGGAAGCTCCGTTAGGCATCGTTTTGGTTGCTGACTTATTGGCAGCGATTATGGTGTTAATCACCGCGTTTATGGGGCTGATGGTAGCTATCTATGCCTTAGACGATATCGGGCCTAAGTATGAACAAAATGGATATCACATTCTGTTTCAATTCCTGCTTGTGGGTGTGACTGGGTCATTTTTAACCGGTGACCTGTTTAACCTGTTTGTCTGGTTTGAGATCATGCTTATTTCGTCGTTCGTTCTCCTTTCAATGGGGGGCGGCCGGGCTCAAATCGAAGCTGGCGTTAAATATGTCATCATGAACTTGGTGTCATCCGCGTTGTTTCTTGGGGCAACAGGGCTTGTTTTCGGGGTAGCTGGTACGGTTAATATGGCTGACTTGGGTCGCCGGGTTCCACAATTGGCGGCCGAAAATCCGGTAATCGCCACATCGATTGCGATGCTCTACATTGTTGCATTTGGCTTGAAAGGGGCACTCTTCCCTATGTTTGGCTGGTTGCCCGCTAGCTACCACACTCCTCCTACAGCGATTACAACCATCTTTGGGGCGTTGCTAACGAAAGTAGGTGTGTATGCTCTTATTCGAACCTTTACGTTAGTCTTTGCTGCACCAGAAATTCGAGCTGTGGCTCAACCCGTCCTATTGATCCTGGCGGCGTTGACTATGATCACTGGCGTTTTTGGGGCTGTGTCTCAATATGATTTCCGGCGGCTGTTATCGTTCCACATTATCAGCCAGATCGGCTATTTGATTCTGGGCTTAGGTATATTTACTGTCGGGTCATTAGCAGGCACAATATTTTTTATGGTGCATGTGATTTTGGCGAAGTCAGCACTGTTCTTGGTAAGCGGTATTGTGAATAAAATGGCTGGGACGTACGATCTTAAAAAGCTGGGCGGCTTTTACCATAACAATGTGGCTCTTTCGATGCTGTTTTTTATTCCGGCGATGGCTTTGGCAGGGATTCCACCCCTGTCTGGATTTTGGGCGAAGTTCGCCATTATCAAAGCTGGACTTGAGGCCGAACAATACATTTATGTCGGTGCAGGATTGTTCGTGAGTGTATGGACCCTGTATTCGATGACAAAAATTTGGAATTATGTGTTTATGCGTAAACGGCCGGCCGAATATGAGAGTACGCCCATCAATGAACTGCCAACTGCTTCATTCTGGCTGCGTTGGGGACCGACTTTGGCCGTTGGTGCCATGACAGTGATTATGGGGCTATGGGCCGGTCCATTGTTTAGCCTAGTGACCGAAGCTGCACAGCAGTTGATGAACCCTGAAGTTTATATTACGGCCGTGCTAGGCTCAGGATAGGAGGCTTTCCCTAATGTTTTTATTTATAGCCATGATTTTCATTTGGGTCTTTTTGACAGGGGAATTGTCTTGGGGGAACGTCGGCTTCGCCTCTTTTCTTTCCTTGTTGTTGGTGTTTACTAGCGGCCGAAGAATGCAGGTCAGTTACTTCCAACCCCGAAAAGGGTTCAATATCTTCAAATATCTGGTGACATTGGCCCGTTTTTCTCTCTTCTTTTTAGGGCAATTGGTGATCGCAGGGTCCACCGTATTCTGGTCGATTCTCAATCCAAGAGGGCTACAGCCCGGTGTGATAGCCGTTCCACTAGATGTTAAAAGCCGCCCTGAAATCACACTTCTCGCCAATTTGATCACACTTACTCCCGGCACACTGACACTTGATGTTTCAACCGATAGGCGTGTGATGTATGTGCATACAATCGATTTTGAGGATGTCGAATCCTTTCGAAAAGAAATCAAAAATGGATTTGAAAAGCGTGTCATCGAGGTGATGAATCCATGAGTTCAATTCAAGTATTTACAAGTTTTTTAATGACTTGGGTCATGGTGCCATTCTTGGCTTTGTCGATTGTGGTGACATTTGTCCGTTTTGTAAAAGGGCCCAGCTTGCCCGACCGTATCGTCGCGATTGACATACTCTCTGGAATTGCCGTTGCTATGATGGCCGCCTATGCGGTTGCCACCGGTGAAACAGTTTTTCTTGATGTCGCACTGGTCGTTTCTCTGATCACATTTTTAGGCACGATTGGATTCGCTTATTATATTGACAGGCGCCAGTAGAGTGGCTTTTCTCCGTTGATTCTGTCAGAGAACATAAACCCCTTAACGGTGTAACTTTAGTTCTTAGGAAGGATATTTTTATGGGTGCAGTTGTAGAAATAGCAAGCAGCCTTTTTCTTTTGATCGGCGTGATGTTTGTTTTTGTCGGCGCAGTTGGCGTTTTGCGAATGCAAGATGTGTTTATTCGTATGTCGGCCGCAACTAAAACGACAATTCTTGGAACCGGATTTATGCTAACTGGTGTGATTATCTTTTTCGGAGATTTAGGTGTCACCGGCCGAGCCTTGGCCATTTTCTTGTTTCTTCTAGCCACTGCCCCAGTGTCTGCACATATGATCGGCCGCGCGGCCTATTCTGACAAAGTAGTTTTGTGGGAAAAGACAAAGATTGACGAGCTAGAAGGCAAATATGACGACGAAAACCAGACCCTTTCAAGTGGTGAGTATTCTGAGTCAGACACATGGAAGCCTGCCGTTCTGGAAGACAACATCCTTTAAAGTTTAGCCCCTAGCTTTTGCAAAAGGGCGGCCGCAGAATAAACCTGCCGGCCGTCTGTAGCACCCTCTTCGTTAACTTTTGTAACCAAATCTAGCCATAGTCGATTGATTGGGGTCTGCACATTTAGCCTCTCAGCTCGTCGCACAATTTCACCACAAATCGCTTCGATTTCAGTCCGACCGCCTCTGCTCACATCTTGTAACATTGAAGATCGATTGTTTGCGGTACTTTGGGCAACTTCTATCCCTATCAATTCAGCATCTTTATTTTCAGGCCAATTACCTTCTAGCTGAGCAATTTTTACGGCCTCTTTCGTCGTGGCAATGCACAGCTTCCGGGCAAGTGGATCGGCGGCTATAAAGCCATTTGGCTCTCCTAAAAGAGCTGTTAGTGGATTGATAGACGCATTGACGATCATTTTGCGCCAGAGGACCGCCTCGATGCTAAAAGCATCTGTTTCTGTGTGCGTTTGGACCGGCAGCCCTGCCGTTTCTAGCAGCGCCTTCAATTCAGCTAAAAACGGCTTATTATCGATGATGCTGGCACCGTTCCCCGCATGTGTGACAACCCCCGGCCGATTGGGATCTAGATGGGCACCTTGCATCGTACTACCGCTGCTGATCATGTGGAACGGCAATTCAGCAAGCAGTACCTCCTGATTACCTAATCCATTTTGGAGCGAGAGCGTCACGCCGTTGGGCTTGATGCAATCCCGCACCCGTTTGGCGGCCGCGGCTGTTTGAAAGCTTTTAACGAGCAGCAGTGCAAAATCAGCTTGGTTAAAGCCATCTTTAAACGGATGGACTTTGGCGTTTACTTGGAAAACCTGCTCATCGCCTGATAGCTCTTTCACTGTCACGCCATTGACGTTAATCGCATCGATCTGAGCTTGCCAAGTGCCAATCAGGGTAATATTTGCGACTTGGCTGAGCCGAGCACCAAAGAGACAGGCCAGCGCCCCTGTACCGATAATGGCGATATTCGGTTTTGTTAAATCAGATCGATGCATGCAACCCTTTATCTACCTAGTAAATAATCAACCGCCTCATCAAACTGGGCATCATTTTCCATCGGCCGGATGAAACCTTCATCAAGCTCAACTGTGATATCTGGTTCCAGCCCATTTTCATGGACCCAAATGTCATCCGGTGTTAGCCAGCGGGCGGTGGTGATACGTACTCCGCTGCCGTCTCGCAGTGAGAACCAATTTTGGACTGTCCCTTTGCCAAATGTCGTGGTGCCGAGCAAAATGCCTCGGTCATTGTCGCGGATGGCGCCCGCCAGCACCTCGGCCGCACTTGCGCTGCCACCGTCTATCATGACGATAATTTGTCCTTGCTCAAGCAGCCCTTCGTCTGTTGCTTCGAATATCTCAGGGTCACCATCACCGAAATCTTCAATGAGAATAACGCTCTCTGGTAGAAACTGATCAGCTACGTCTACAACGGTTGTGAGTGACCCGCCCGGATTACGGCGCAGGTCGAGCACAATCCCAGCTGGATTGGGGTCGATGACTTCTGCTAAGAGCGTTTCGAGTTCTTCGGCCGTTTTTTCCCCGAAGCGGTTGATTCGAATATAGGCGATCCCGGCCGCGTCACCGGTTAGCATCTCACCTAATACGCTCGGTATATCGATAATGCCCCGTGTAATTGTGATCGGGAATTGTTCCCCATCCCGCTCGATGATTAAGGCGACATCGGTGCCTGCAGGGCCACGTACAAGAGATGCGGCTTCACCCACATCCATCTCGTTTAGGATCGTTCCATCTGCTTCGCGGATGATGTCGCCGGGTTGCAGACCGGCTTCGGCCGCAGGTGACCCATCAAATGGTGAAACGATCGTAATCGCCCCTTCAATACTTTCGACTTCAGCGCCGATCCCTTGCAGTTCGCCGCCAATTGAATCTTCCATGGCAGACTGCTCGACCGGCGGCAAATAGGCGGTATGTGGATCATCTAGGGTCGCCAGCATGCCATCGATTGCGCCTTGTACGAGCACAGTTGGTTCTAGCGGCCGTTGTAACGAATTTCGATTGACGAGGTCCCACACTTCCCAGAAGGGGGTGAAGGCCTCCTGAGCTTCGGCCGGTGTTTGCCCGGCCAGCCCAGTCAAGCGGATGGGGGCCCAGCGGGATTGCCCGGCCGCGTACCCGAGCGAGAAAGTAATAATGATGAGAAAAATGGTGACGAAATAGTCAGCAACCCGTTGTCTAAACGTGGGTAATTGGTTAGTTGGTTCGATCATAATGTAAGATAAAATTAGTAAAGTGACACCTGCAAGATAACAGAAATGCAAATGTGCTAGAATCTCGTCCGGCTAAACGAAGGGTAGAGATTCATTTTTAAACGGATAAGCTACCTGACACGAAATAGATTGTCGATAGAATTTATCGTATAAATAGTCTAAACAGATAGGATGGCTAGGCAAAATGCTGCGACTTGTAAAAATAGCACGCCACTTCCCCTCAAATCTCTCCTTTATAGGAATTACTTATGTCATATGATTTGGCGGTAATCATCGTCAACTATAATGTCACTGACCTACTTCGAAATTGCTTAACGTCTGTTTATGCAAGTTCAGGGGAAATTACCTACAAAGTCTGTGTTATCGACAATGCATCGCCAGACATGTCTGTACAAATGGTACAGGATGAGTTTCCACAAGCCACTCTCATTGCAAATAAAGACAACGTGGGCTATCCGGCCGCCAATAACCAAGGCATGGTTGCTTTAGGCGTGGGGGGGGATGCTGAAACCGCGCCCCGCTATGTATTACTTTTAAACCCAGATACAGAACTTCCGGCCGATTGTTTGGCCGAATACGTTAATTGGATGGATCAGAATCACGATGTGGGTGTCGTAGGCCCTCGCTTGGTTTTGCCCGATGGCTCGCTTGACTTGGCCTGCCGCCGGAGTTTCCCTTCCCCAAATGTCTCGATGCTGCACATGCTGGGGCTGGGTCGCCTGTTTCCAAAGTCACCCACCTTCGGCCGTTACAACATGACCTACCTGCCAGAAGATGAACTAACTGAAGTCGATTCTGTCGTCGGTGCATTCATGCTGGTGCGTACGACCGCAATCGATAAAATCGGCATGCTGGATGAAACATTTTGGATGTATGGGGAAGATTTAGACTGGTCCAAAAGAATAAAAGATGCTGGCTGGAAAATCGTTTATAATCCCGCTAGAAAAGTGAAACACATCAAACGGGCATCTAGCCGTCAAAATCCAAAAGCCCTGTTTGAGTTTAACCGAGCGATGATTATCTTTTACTATCGCCACTATCGGCGTGAAACATCTTGGTTCATGCACATGCTGGTGATGTTGGGCTTGGCGATCAAAGGTGGCCCGCAGCTATGGCCTGAGCTTGACGGCCGAAAATATCATGATCAAAGTTGATGAAAATAGCCCCTCCCAGCCGTCTGTAGACGGCGATGATGAGAGGGCGACGCTTATCTCCCCAAACGAGATTGAGGTTAGAAGCGGCTGGAAAATCAAAAAGCAGACCCTGCGCAACTGGTTGGCTTTTACGCTGGTTTTTACCGACATGGCGATGATTATCGCCGGGTTTCTGCTTTCATATGCGTTACGCTACTCGATTCCATTTCCTAATCCGCTTGCACCCGGCAGCCAACTGTCATCATTTACGGGGCTAATCGGCATCTCAGTCGGCATTATCCTGTTTACCCTATTTTTTAATCGGCAATACTATATTCCGCGGGCGATTTCGCGGGTTGACCAGTTTTACTCGGTTGTTTTTAGCGTCACAATCGGGATTTTGATGGCGGTAGCTGTTACGGTGTTTGTCTACTCAACTGACTTTGAGATTCCACGCGCGATGATATTTTATGCGTGGGTGCTCAATATTTTGTTGATCATGATCGGCCGCCTGCTGTTCGCATACTTTCGTAAAAAACTCCAGCAGCGGGGCATCGGTCGTGACCGAGTGCTCGTTGTTGGCTCGGGTGAAATGGCTAGAGTTGTGCTGCAACGGATATTGTGGTCACCTCAGCTTGGCTACGAAGTCATTGGAGCGGTTGCGGCCGGCGATGAAGAAGATGACATCGCGGATGCTGAGGGAATGATTGCGGGTGTACGGGTGCTGGGGCAAATTTATGAACTGCCAGATCTAATCGATGCCAAAGGAATTGACGAAGTGATTATCGCCATCCCTGAAAAAGGGCATCGTGAAGCGGTAAAAATCATTTCAATGTGTGAGCGGGGGGAAGTCTCGATTAAAGTGTTCCCTGACATTTTCCAAATGGTCGCCACACAGCCAACCATTGACGACCTGGGCGGCCTGCCGCTGCTTTCTGTGCGCGATTACGCCATGCGCGGCTATCTGCTGCTGATTAAGCGGCTAGCTGATATGCTGTTTGCCTTTGTGATTTTGGTCCTTTTCTCCCCGCTGATTTTGCTCGTTGCCCTAGCCATTCGGGTTGAGTCCCCTGGCTCTGTCTTTTTTGTGCAGGAACGCATGGGGCTCGATGGGAAGCCGTTCAAAATTTTAAAGTTCCGTTCAATGCGCAACGATGCTGAGCGTGGCGGCCCTGGCTGGACGGTCGACGACGATCCGCGCCAAACACGCTTGGGGCGCTGGCTACGCCGTTTAGACATCGATGAATGGCCGCAGTTAATTAATGTGTTGTTGGGGGAGATGAGCCTCGTCGGACCCCGGCCGGAACAGCCCTACTACGTAGAGCAATTTAGCAACAGTGTACCGCGCTACATGGACCGCCATCGGGCAAAGGCCGGAATGACCGGTTGGGCGCAGGTTAACGGCTTGCGTGGCGATACGTCAGTGGCGGAACGGACTAAGTTTGATCTTTGGTATATTGAGAATTGGTCGCTGCTGCTGGATGTGAAAATTATTGTCCGGACGATTTGGCAGAATTTGTTTGGGAATGATTCTCAGCTGTTTCGTGAGTAAAGACGGGGTTGCCTCCTACGTGCGTGTCTACAGTCGTTCCTAACTATTGCTTTTAATAATCAAATCGGCCGCTTTTTCTGCCACCATAATGGTTGGAGCATTTGTGTTCCCCGTCGGCACAGTGGGGAAGATAGAGGCATCAGCCACACGCAGCCCGTCGATGCCATAAGCCCGTAGTTGAGGATCAACAACCGCCATCTCGTCTACACCCATTTTGCACGTACAGCTTTGGTGATGGTTTGTTACTGTATGGCGCCGGACGTATGTTTCAAGCTCTTGTTCACCTGGATAAACTTCAATATCTCGCCACTCATCCAGAGCTGATTGATGGGCGATGTCTCGGCACATTTTGATTGAGCGGACTAGTGTGTGTACGTCAACTTCTGCGCTTAAATAGTTAGGATCAAGCACGGGGCGTTGCATCGGATCGGCCGATCTCAACGAAATCTGTCCGATGCTGTGTGCCCGCACGGCGCTGGCCATCAGTGTGAACCCGTGCTCAGGGCCACTCATACCTGGCCGGTAGTTTGGAATATGAAACATCAGCGGCTGACTGTTTGGCACAATGCACGCTTCATCGGTTTTCATAAACAACTGACTCGTCATCTGCTGCAATCCAGCCAAGGTAGCTGGGACCGGTTTAGGTGAGCTAAAAATCACGGGGCAGAGCAGATGATCCTGGAAGTT
>JBGCDP010000269.1:0-3955 GCA_045105475.1 Anaerolineae bacterium | reverse complement strand
TTATGGGCATGGCATCGGCATCGTGATTCAACAACTTTTAGAAGTGCAAAAAGGGCGTGATCAGCAGATTCCTTTGATACCGATTTTGCTCAATACTTATTTCCCACCGAATCAGCCAACCCCTGAAATTTGCTGGCAGATTGGCCGGGCGATTGCCCAGGCTGTTGCCGAATTGCCTGATGATCTAAATGTCGGCGTGTTAGCCTCTGGCGGTATTAGCCACTTTGTCGTTAATGAAGAGTGGGACCGTGAAATGATGGATTTGATGCGTGAGGGGGACCGTGCGAAGTTGATGGATATTCCGATTTCAATGCTCCAGTCTGGGAACTCTGAGATGCTGAATTGGATTTCTTTGGTGAGTACTTGTCAGCACCTTGACCCGCAATGGGACCTCTACACACCGATTTATAGTCAACCCCATCGGGAAGGGGTTGGATTTGGCTTTATGGAGTGGCGTTAACGCTTTTTTTGTATGTATTACGTCGGGCTCAAGCTCGCGGGAATTTATCGTTGCCATCGGCTATTCTGTCAAAATAATTTCTTCCAGGCAATGCACAAGTGAGTAGGCTTCTGGCACGGAAAACTTCGTCTTTTTAATAATATTTTTTGTGATGTCGATCTTGTAATCTTTGGAACCGTTAAAATTGGCTTGGGTCAGATTGGTGTTGTTAAAGCGGCTGTCTTTCAAATTTGAGTCACTAAAATTTGCTCCGGTTAAGTTCGCTTCTGAAAACTCAACGTCTTTGGCTGAACACCCTTTAAAGCTGATTTTATTGAGCGTTAGCCCGATAAAGGTCGAATAATCAATGACGCAATCGGAAAAATTGATCGGAGAGCCTGATGAGATGCGGGGCCAATCGGCCGAAATCCAGTTGACCCCCACAACTTTACAGTTTTTAAAGCTAACTTCACGAAACGAACAATCCTCAACCGTGATAAGGCTCAAGTCACAATTTTCAAAAACACAGTCATTAAATCGGCAATAAATAAACTCCGTTTCACGCAGGTTGCAGTTTTTGAAGGTGCAATCTGTGAACGTTGTTTCGTTCACTTGGCCGGATTCAAAAGTGAGGTCGGTTAAGCTTTGGTCGTCAAATTCTGTATAAGATTCGAGTAGTGTCATTTTTTAGATTTGTGTTTAGCTCAGTAATCAAATAAAAGGTCAATTTGATTTTTGCGAACTCTTTGGCCTGCAAAGATATTTGCAGTAGCCTTCGTTTTAGTTCGAGTGATGTAATTTAAACACAGGAGAAAATGATGTCAATTGAAAGACAAAAAACCGGAGCGCGCATGAGCGCCATTGTTAAACACAATGGAACCGTTTATTTAGCCGGCCAAGTTGGAAGCGATTTTGATGCAGATGTTCAAGAGCAAACACGCTCTACGTTAGAGAAAATTGATGGCTTGTTGAAAGAAGCTGGTAGCCGCCGGGAACAAGTTTTGTCGGCCATTATTTACTTGCGTGACATCGATAACGATTTTGCTTTGATGAATGAGATTTGGGATGCATGGGTGCCTGAAGGACATGCACCAGCCCGTGCTTGCGTGGAGGCCCATATGGCTCGCACAAATATCTTGGTTGAGATTTCGATTATCGCGGCCGCTGATTAGTAAAAAAAAGATCGGTGCCATTCTAGAAATGACACCGATCTATATCTATTATCCTCTGTCAGTTAAGCCTATCTAACGATCAGAGGGAGGTACACATCCTCTCCCGGCGTCTTTGTATCCCCATCGTCTATAATCGTTACGGTTGTGGTTGTCACTGACCCCAACGTCATCCCGGCCGGATCTGATAACGTGACAGTAAATGTCTCACTCGTCTCAACCCAATTATCATTGATAATCGGAATCGTTAGCGTGCGAGATGTCACCCCTGGCACAAATGTCAGCGTTTGGCTTTGACCACCAAAGTCACTACCACTGTCGGCCGTGCTAGAGCTTGTACCGATCTTCACCGTCACCGCCTGCGTCCACGCATTTGATAAGTTGACCGTCACAATCAACTCACCTGCATTTTCTGAGACTGTTGCAGCGGCAGCCGATAGCGACACCGATGGCGCATCAGGCACGCCGTCATCATCGTCCATAATCTCAACCGTCACCGTGTCCTTGCTCCCAATCAACGTTCCAATTGAATTGCTCAATGTCACAATAAAGGTTTCATTTCCTTCATTGTTGTTGTCATTTGTAATCGGGACGCTGATCATCTTCACCGTTTCACCTGGGTTAAACGTAATCGTGCCAGATGCGTTGGCTAGGTCACTGCCGACTGTCGCCGTGCCACTGCTTGCCGCATAGTCAACTGTGACTTGCGTGAGCAAAGGCTCAGACAGATTCACAGTCAGCATCGCATTGCCACCTGTTTCATGCACTAACGCTTCGCTGGTTGAAAACGACACCTGCGTCTCACCCGTTGTCAGCGGGAGCAACGGCGGTTCAGAGCCGGTGCCAACAACCTGGTCAGACCGTTGTTTGTATTGGTCGAACGCTTCAACTGCGTAATAGCTGTTGTCACTGTCTGGTGAGTTGTCAGTGTATTCCGGTTGCTTTGACAGATCATAGAACGTCCACGGCCCTTCGGCCGATGGGCCACGATAAATGTGGTAGAACCAGCTCGTCGGCGTTTGTCGGATCGGTGAGTCCCAGCTCAACGTCGTTTTGTCGAATAGTTCATTGACCGCTAGATTAAGCGGTGCAGTGTGTTCACCCACGCGCTGGTAGTAGTCGTTGTTGCTGGTGTCGATATCGCCGGTGAAGCTAACTTGGGCCAAAATTCGGCCGCTGTCACCTGTACTACGATAGCTCATCACAACCGTTTCTGTTTCGTTAAAGAGCAAGTCAACAGGGACTAACTCAGTGTGAAGCTGAATGTTTTCGTTCAGCCCGTCGCGCAAACTGCGTAAAGTGATGCGGAACTGTGGACCTCCATCGGTCCATGACATCGGCCGGACCGTTTTACTACGGACCGTAGCTGTGACGACAACCACCTCCCCTGGAAGAGGGGCTAAGTTCGAGAACTCAAGCGGTTCGAGTTCCAAGTCAGCCCCGTTGGTGGCTGTCTCAAAATCAAGAATCTTTGTCTGATTGGTTCCGGCTAGATTGGTCGCCCGCACGTGATCGGCCGTCGCGACAGTCGCTTCTACCCCACGAGCCAGTTCAACCGCACGGCCGTTACTAATATCGGTGTCTTGCTCAACCCCGACAAAATTAATCCCAAAGTCAGCGTCAGAGGGGTCACCCAACGGAACACTGATCCCCTGAACCTGCCAAACCGGCAATTCACCTTCAGTGAGCAAGCCTGGAGCAACCCAGCGGGCACCATCAGGATTGATTTCACCGGCCGAAATCGCCATGCGTCCGGCACTCGGATAGCCGTCTGATCCGCCACCACCGAAGTTACGCATCAAGATCAACGCTCGATTCGGGCTGGCCAAGATCGGTTGGGCCGACTCTGCTCGGGTGTCGTGCACCGATTGCACGTCCCAGCCCGATGCTGAGCCGCCGTGCCATGCGGCGTACAAACGTCCTTCTTTCCCGATGGTTGCTTGGCCCAAATCGTTGCCCGCATCATCTTTGCCCAAGTCACCTAGCACGATCATCGTCACCAGCGGTTTATCGCTCGCCGTGGAGAAGACCATCTGCCCGTTGTAAGCACCGGTTGGCCAGTTGCTCGGCTCAACTGCGGCCGACCATGAACTGCCGTTCCAAATGGCGTAGGCCAATTTCCGGTCAGGATTGGTGTTGAAATCGCCGTCATGATCCCGAGTCCACAGCACCCACGCTTCGCTGCCGTCGGTGTTGTACTGAATCACCGGCTGGCTGTCCTGACTGGTCGGGTCGTTGGCAACTGTTTGTTCAGCCTGCCAGCTGCTACCGTTCCAGTGGCGGGTGACGATGCTCAAATCAACTTTTGATTCCGGGTTCGCATCACTGTCACGCATCCAAGCGACCA
>JBGCDP010000268.1:0-8666 GCA_045105475.1 Anaerolineae bacterium | reverse complement strand
ATTGCATTTTCAGGGAGCCCCTCTTTTGTCGCATGTTGGTGGCGTGCAAAGGCTTCTCCTTCGCTAGCCGTTCCTCCCCACTCGTCTTTCGGCCGGGCGGCCAGACGCTGGTTCAGCGTATCGAGATCGATCTCAAGCACAAAAACGGCGTCGAACAGATCGATGAATTGGGTGGCGTTTCGAGAACCGCCGCAAAAGAACGTTACAGCGTGGCCGTGGTCGGCCGTTATATCTCTAACCTTCTCGGCATTCCATATCCACGCATGGTGCGCTTGGCGACGGCCGTTCACCGGCTCCCCGGTATTTAGATCACCCCAATAGGCCAACTCTCTGTCCCCGTGAATGGCGTGATAGCCACGCCGTTGCAGCTCGTTGCAGACTGTGGTTTTACCCGCGCAGGAAACGCCGTCGATTAAATAGTTTCTAACACCCATGTTTCGTTCCTTATCGATAGTTGAATCTGATACCTACTCAAGATTTTAGCATTGAATTGGTTTACCTTGTTGCTGAAAGGTGCGCGAGACGAGCATCATCTTTGCTGCGTTTGTTCTGCCTGCCGCGTTCATCGTTCAAGGTTACAATCACGATAGGATCAATATCCACTTGCGCTTAAATTCTAAGCCATAGGCACATAACGATGAGCACACCACATCGAAGTAAAACCAACCAACCCAAGCTTAACCCCAAAGGGCTGCACGCAAGGAACCTCCATAGGCAAGGGTATGATTTTCCTGCTCTGCAAAAAAGCTGCCCACGTCTAGTCTCGTATGTGAAAACAAACGCATATGGCAACCTTTCCATAGACTTCGCTGACCCAGCGGCCGTAAAAGCGCTCAATGCAGCTCTATTAAAACACCACTACAACATTATCGATTGGGATATTCCAGAAGGTGCGCTTTGTCCTCCCATTCCGGGCCGGGCCGACTATATCCATCACATAGCTGAATTGCTGGGGCGTAGTGAATTGGCACCGAATGAGGCCAGCGCCCGGCCGGAAACCACTCTGCTCGATATCGGAACAGGGGCCAATGGCATCTACCCACTGTTGGCCTGCAAAATATACGGCTGGAAGTGTGTGGGTAGTGATATTAATGCACAGTCGCTTCAAAACGTCACCTCGATTATCGAGAAAAACCCGAAGCTAAAAGATTGCTTCACACTGCGCCAACAGTACGATAAAAATCGTATGTTTGCCGGGATCATTCAACCGGGGGAATTCTTTGATGTCAGCGTATGCAATCCCCCTTTCCATGCTTCACGAAAAGAGGCGCTCAAAAGCAACCAGCGTAAACTTAACAACCTTGCTCGCAATCGTGGCGAGTCAGCCGCTCCATCTTCAACTCTAAATTTTGGGGGCCTTGAAGACGAGCTTTGGTGCAAAGGTGGCGAGCGACTATTCCTTAAAAAATTAATGAAAGAAAGCCAACTTTTTTCAGATCAATGCCGCTGGTTTACCAGTCTCGTTTCAAAAGCTGAACACATCAAACCTGCAAAAAAATTGCTTCGCAAGCTTGATACAACTGAAATACGGGAAATAGAATTGGTGCAGGGGAATAAAGTGACTCGGATATTAGCCTGGTCTTTTATTTAACGGCCGCTCTTGCGAACTTGCATAACATGAGCCCTGCTAGAGCCGCATTAGGTTTAATCCCCACCTTAATTTTTTTATTTCCGATGATGTAAAATACATTCTCTTTTGGGGCGGCTCCACAAATACACCTGAACCTTTTAACAGAGAAAAAGGTTCAGATTTAATACACAAATACCCTTTATATTCAGAGGTTTTAAATGTCTAAAGACAAATCTTTTGATGCGATTAAAGCGATCAAATTAGAAAACGACAAATCGGCCGGGAATCTTGTCGATTGCATGCCGATTAAAGTTGAGCAAGCAGATATCGATCTTTCTTTCCTCGACAACTTAAGCGTGGAACATCCACGTTTGTTAGTCCAAAGCAGAGATCTAGCTGGTTTCAGAGCGAAGCTTAGAAACGACCCAAGCTACTGCAAGTTTGATGCGTTTATGAGCAATTCAACCAACAAATTTTTGGACACAGTCCCTTTCGCAGAGCCTGAACCTTATCCAGAAGAAACGGTTGGTAAAGCGTCTTTATGGCGGCCGTACTGGCGCAAAATGTATGTTGATTGCCAAATGGCCTTTAACGCCACACGCAATCTGTCAATGGCAGGCGTGATTCTAGAAGATGAAACCATTATCGCGAAAGCCAAAGCGTGGACATTAAAACTCACCTCTTACGATCCAGAAGGGGTGACTTCGCGCGGATATAACGATGAAGCCGCCTTCCGCGTTATTGGCGCTATGGCTTGGGGGTACGACTGGCTCCACAACTACTTTTCAGAGGAAGAACGGGAAACGATCCGAAAAGTGCTGATTGTTCGCCTCGAAGAGCTCATGCACCATTTAGAAGTGACCATCGACTTGATCGCCAATCCACTGAACAGCCACGGGGTGCGGAGCATTAGCTCAGCGATTGTCCCAACTTGTATTGCGCTCTACAACGAGTATCCAAAAGCCCGTCAATATATCGAATACTCGCTCGAATACTACGCCGTTCACTATCCGCCATGGGGTGGGAATGATGGCGCGTGGGCAGAAGGTCCAGATTATTGGAACACCCAAATGGCGTTCTTGGGTGAAGCGTTTGACCTGCTCAAAAGCTACACTTCGATCAACCTATTCAATAAAAAGTTTTACAAGGAGACGGGTGACTTCATTTTGTACTGTATGCCCATACACTCAATACGTGCGAGCTTCTGTGACCAATCAAGCATCGGTGATTTCCCCGGCTTAAAGCTAGCATATAACATCAAACATTTTGCAGGTGTGAATAACAAGCCGGAATATATTTGGTACTACAACCAGCTCAAAGCTCGTGATACAGAAGCGCATACGAAATTTTACAATTATGGGTGGTGGGACTTTGGCTACGACGATCTGCGCTTCGATTATCTGTGGAACGATATGCCGGAAATTGAACCATCAAATGATCCGCTCTTAAGGGTATTTCCCATCACCGGATGGGCCGCATTCCACAACAACATGCTCCATCGCGATGAGCATATCCACATGATTTATAAATGCAGTCCTTTCGGTTCGATTAGCCACTCACATGGAGATCAGAACGCATTTACGCTGCATGCTTTTGGCGATACGCTGGCTGCGGTTACCGGTTACTACGGTGGCTTTGGCGTTGATATGCATCTAAAGTGGCGGCGCCAGACCTTCTCTAAAAACTTGCCGCTATTTGGTGGGAAAGGTCAGTATGCTGAAAATACCTCATCGAAATTTGAAGGCCACCAAGACCGCTACTGTATTGAAGCGGGTGGCACCATCTGCGATTTCGATACCGAGGCGGACGTCCCGTTTGTTGAAGGGGATGCAAGCGCTTCGTACCAGTTCTTTAATCCTGATCTGGAATCGTACAAACGGAAGATATGGTTCGTGAAGGGGAAACTATTTGTGATGCGTGACACCGCAACGCTAAGCTCAGAGCAAGATTTAACTTGGCTACTGCATACCACTTTTAACACGGAATCGGCCGACCGGTCGTTCCAAATCTTGGGGGAAAAAGCGATCTTGGACGTCACCTTCATCAACGATAGCAAAGATGATATTTTGTCGATTGAAAGTATTGAAGGGTTTGGTGAGGTTGATCCTGCTGAATACAAAGATTTGGACATTCACCGCCACGTTGAAGCTAAGTTCAAAGCGAAGAAAAAGCACGATATCCTGACCCTGCTGGTACCGAGCAAGGTTGGTGGCGCAAAGGTAAATGTGTCTCACACATTGATCGGCGATACGCTAGAGCTCACCGTAGACGGTGAATACGTTAGCATTCAGCTACACCCTTAAAGCTTATTTCCGAATCATTGGTAAAAAGAGGCGTTCGGTGCCAGCGGTAGGGTTGGCACCAAAGACGTCAAATGGGAAGCGGGGTTGACCCTGCGCTGAGCTATTGTCAGCACCCACGCCATACCAGGCTGCAAATCCCACCGAGGGAGCACAACCAGCTCGTGCGATCCCACCGGTCGCGAATAGGCCAGCATTGGGCAATCCTTCTGGTTGCACGGCCAATGCTCTGACACTATCGGTGCGAACAGTTTCCCCCGTTCTAGTGATGCCGCAGCCGAGTGCGGACCAACGATTGGTCGTTAGATCGAGACGAGCGACGTTATAGGCTGGAATCCCGCCCACTTCGTCAAATGAACCCGCCATATAAAGCTCGTTGCCATTTTGCACAACCGAGGTCACAAGCGGGTCATCACCGGCGACGACAACGTTTAAGGACGACCAACCATCGGCCGTCAATCGGGCGATATTAGATGCCAGCAAACCATTTATACTACTGAACTCACCGCCGATGTAAACACCACTGTGCGTGATTGCAATCTCATTAATCGAAACCAACGATGAGCCATCAATGCCTGTGCCAAAATCAGCAATTGAGTCGGTTGCTGGGTGATAGAGAAACAGATCACCGTCCGTCACTTGATCCCGGCCGATGCGCCTCTCCACGTCAACCCACACACCGCCAACCATCAGCACCTCATCATCAGACGCCATCGCTCTGACGGCCGTTTCTCTACAACAAATCGAAGACACATATCGATCCGTCACAAAGGCTTCGCTGAAAGCTTGCCATGCGCCACCGTTTTCATCCGGATTCCATTTCAAAAGGCAGCATTCATCATCAAACGCAAAGCCGCTCCCACCCACAAAAAGTGTGTCGCCGACAAACGCCATCGTACTAACATATCCGCCAGGAAAACCGCTACCCACCGCAGACCACGTTTGGGATGGAATATGCCATCGAGCAACGCGAGCCGACTGAATATTATTTCCAACTGTTGCAAATCCGCCGCCAACGTAAAGGTAGTCGCCACGGAGGATTAGACTTGAGATGTCCCCATTAACGCCCCCAGCTAAATCGTTCCAGCGGTTTCCGTCCCACATGGCGATGTGGCTATAGGGCAAACCGCTGATGTGTTCAAAATCCCCTCCGACAAAAACATGGCCGTTGGGTGCCACAGCGACCGCATAACCGTCTGCCCCAACAAACGTTGTGGAGCCATCTTCAAAGCCAAGACCAGAGCCTTGCCAGTTGTTGCCGTTCCAAAACGCGATATGTTCAAAGAGGCGTGGCGCATACTCACCAAACTCACCCCCAACCAAAACCCGGCCGTCAGGGAAGACGCCTAGCGCACTGATATAATTTTCAGCAGGATTAAAAAAGAAGTCACTCGTCCCCATGGAGTGCCATTGGCTACCGTCCCATCTGGCTAAGCTATCGGTATCTGCCACGCCGCTTGCGTCATAAAAGCCACCACCGACATAGACATCGTCGCCTAAAACCTTAATTGAATCGACCCAGCCATCAACACCGGTATCTAGTGCAGACCATTGATTATTTTGCCACTTGGCAATGCCATTTACCGTGTTGCCGCCAGCTCTGAAGAAACCGCCGCCCACATAAAGCGCATCTTCGTGCGCCGTAAGCGTGCGAACCCTAGCAGATGTGCCGCCCCCCACATCCGACCAAATATCTGTAGCCGGGTCGTATACGGCAAGGTGATTCACTACCACATTTTCAGCCAAATGATCCCTGTTAAACACCTCGTCAATTTCGCCACCGACATAGACAAGCCCGTTAACGCCTGCAATAGCACGCACAACCGCCTCATTTCCCGAGTCTCCCATGTACAGACCATTGCCTAAAGATGACCAGCTTGACCCGTTCCAGCGTGCTGCACGGCGCACAAATAGATCATCTACCTCATCAAAAGATCCGCCAATGTAGACATCTCCATCAACTACCGCCACCGCACGCGGTACAGACTCATAATCGTCAAATATCGTCGATTCTTCTGGCCCTTTTCCACTACCAACGGGGAACCATTCTTGTGAAGGGATATGCCAACGAGCGATGCCAAACATCTGTTTGCCACTTGCGCTGTGAAAGTCACCAACCACGTAGACGTTGTCTCCATCTATGGCGATATCATAAACATCCCCACCAAGCGTCTCAGTATCGAATAAACCACCATCGAGCGAATGCCAGCGACGCCCGTCCCAGCGGGCGATGCCACGAGTGCCATACTGTTCGCCTAACTGCTGAAAGGTGCCACCCACATAGATCCCATCCGGCCCAGTTTCGGCCGTGTAGATGTCGAAGCTAAAACCAACGCAGCAGGTGATGCCAGGTGCACCAAAGCGATCGTCCCATAGACCATCATTCGAATCCTGTGCAAAAACGGAAGTGACAACTGTTAAGGTGAATAGAATAAAGAGTAGTTTAAAAAACTCAGTAATTTTTGATTGCATCATCTCACTTTTCCATCTTCGATTTACAAACTTGTATTTTCTTGTATTGATGAGTAAGCATCACCTTTTATAGCATGTTACGGCGTTGGATCTCATGGATAACACCCTCAAGGATCTTGTCTAAATCTTTTAGTTCAACTCCCAAACTGTCTCGGCGAGTAAAATCAAACCCGGTCGGTTTAATCGGTTCGGTTTCAGCATTCCATGCTGGGGGTGTGTAGGCTGGATAGAGCTGACTGAGCGTTGTGAGAATGTCTTTCCAGTGCCAACTTTGCTTGAGGGCAAAATATCGGCCGGAAGCGGTTTCCTGTTCTAAGGCGGCGATGTGCAATTTCGCCAAGTCATTAACAGCGATCATCGACATCGAGCCATTGGGAACGACATCTGCCATGCGCTCCTTTTTTAAGATGGCTCGTATAAAATTCAAAACAGAAGGAGGCTGGTCTTGGAAAGCTGGTCCCGCAATCATCGAGGGATTAAGGATGCATACTCGTACCGCGGGATTGGCTGCCATTATTTCCAAAGCCTTTTTCTCCATGAGGGTCTTAGCGGCCGGGGAATGTTTCCCAACTGAGATTTGTTGCTCAGGGTCTGACCAATGAACAAGTTCATCTTTAACAGGGGGTTCGCCCTCAGGTGGATTGGTTGAGCCGGTGCTTGAGGTAAACACCACTCGATTAATGCCCAGTTTTAAAGCAGCGTTTAGGGTGTTCTCTGCGGCCGCGACCATTAGGGTAACCGTTTCTGACACCTGCGTTTCGACTCCCGCACTCATGATGACACCCGTACAGCCTGCCATCGCATTTTCTAGCGACGCTTGATCGTGCAGTTCGGCCGGGAAAATGCGAAGCTCCTGCCCCGCTTGGGCAAGAGGCTCGAGTTCTCGCGAAATCCAACTGGCATGAGGCCCTTGAGGGTCTCTCAGTGTGCCATTTACAGAATAGCCTTGCTGCAAAAGCTCTGCTACAACGTGACTGCCAACATAACCGCTCATTCCAATCACACAGATCGTTTCTTTTTTCATGCCAAAATCCTTAGAATTATGATTCGCCAATTGATTAACGATAAAGGATTATACGGTGGCTTTGGTTCTGATCAACACGCGGATCTAAACCGACAGTGACCTAACCCCATCAATGAATTCTTCAATATCACCTTGAACTGACACGCTCTTATGTTGGATCTCGTGTGGAACCTGAGCATATTCCCAATTCACTCGGATAAGTGACGCATTAGCAGCCTGTTTGGCGATGCTTTCCATCGGCATACGAATAACAACAGGGGTGTTATAGCCTGCCCCCATCTCAAGAAGAACAAGCTTTTTATTGATCGATTGGTTCATCCAAGCGATAAACTTCTCACGCTCCAGTTCATAAGGGGCTTCGATAAATGATTTTCTCTGTCTTTAAAAATGTAACTTTAGGTAAATCATTCATTGAGTTAGCCCTATTAAATAATGACCAGCGCATCTCTTATCTACGAAGGGCCGTTGACAAGAATGATCTCAGCCGTGCTGGATTTGATTCGCTGGGGCGATGCTCATCAGCATGCGAGTGTCAGGCGGCTACATGAGATTCATCGCTCCGGTCTCGCACACCTTCATGCTGATGAACTTATCTAACAGCCAGTGGTAGATAAATGTGCCAATTAAACGTAGATGGCGCTGTATCACTAACTTCTAAAATTACGGGGAACTCAATTGGAGAATTTTCCGCTCCGACTGACTCAAATATAATCGAGCCGTTGTAAGACCCAGCCGCTAATTGGCTTGAGTCTATTGTCGCCGTTAAGTTAGATGGTGTTGTGCCTGCTGAGCTGTTCAAGCTAATCCAAGATGCATTTGTGCTGGCTGTCCAATTCAAGTCAGCCCCATTTGTATTTCGAAGCGACAAAACATGACCAGATTTAGCATTATCACTCGTAGCTTTAATTAGGCTGATGACAAAGGGTGCGACGACCAAACGATCTGGAACAGACCCGGCCGCGTCTAAAACTGTGATAAATCGAACCGCTTGCCCCGTTTTCCCATCGCTATCTGTGGCTGTGAGGGTGATCGTATGAACCCCGGCCGAAAGCGAGCTGGTTTGGAGCAATTCACCAGTGCCAAGTACCCCATCGATGTCCGATTGCCAGCTCAAGGCAGCTCCTGCAAGTTTGCCGTCTTCGGCGTCATACGCGATCGTTTGCAGCGTAATCAGCTGCCCGACACTAAAAGTCTCATCTTCATCAGGGGCGATGATGGTTGGCTCAGGCTCGCTTGATGGAACAGTAAATGGGCCAACGGTTGCCTCACTAGCGAGAAACCCATCTGATGCGATGACACG
>JBGCDP010000267.1:0-7766 GCA_045105475.1 Anaerolineae bacterium | reverse complement strand
CATTATGATCGCATATATCGATATTGAGCATATGAGTATGAAGGCGAACAAGGAGCGTTGGGCTGCACGTTTGGCCCGCTTGCTCAATGTTAAATATAAGCTTGAAGAATTGAGTGGTGAACCTTGTCTGATTATCCGTTATGAAAAGGTTTCGCCTGAATATCTCGATTCACTTGGGATAAAAGCGATCTGCGTTAGTGGTTCTTCAACTGAATTGACCCACTATTCAAAATCAGATATGGCGGGTATGCGCCAAATATTTCAGACGGTCACTCGGCCGACTATCGGTTTTTGCGGCGGGCACCAAATGTTGTCAGAACTTTATGGTGTTGATGTTAAGCCTATTAACGAAGCAGAGTCAGGGACAATGACTGGTGGCGGTTGGCAAAATCGGACGCATGAGTTTGGGATGACACCTGTGAAAGTGACCCAAGACCACCCGCTTTTGGCTGGATTAGGCAAAGAATTGGTGATGTTTCAGGCTCACTATTGGGAGGTGAAGTCGCTTCCGGCCGGTTTCAGCACCTTTGCCTCTTCTGATATAACGCCGATTCAGTTCATGGCGCACGACTCTATGCCGCTATTTAGCGTCCAATTTCATCCTGAAGAATGGGATGAAGAACACACGGACGGCCGGACATTCTTGGCTAACTTTTTTGATCTAATAGCGTGAAGTTGCAAGCAATTTCTGTGTAAGCCTTCAATGCTGAGTTTATCAAAATTATCTGAGGCTGAATAATGAATAAAGGGCCTCAACAGTTACCTGTCTATTTAAGTTCAACCTCTTGAGATTACTCACCAGTTGAAACGAAAGGTAATAAGATTGCAAAGCTTGCTGATGTATTTGTCGACATAAGCAACGTTTCTAGGCGTTGGTCAAATACTGTACCAATGTAAAGGTCATACCCTGCAGAGTTTGGATGAATACAGTCTGCAATTAATCCGACAGGGCTCCATTGGTCGATTGCTGGGTTGCCAGGTGTGCCTTGCAGACTTCCATTTGTATTTATCGCATCAACATGATCGAAATCATCGGCCACGATTTTAATTGTGTCATACAGTTGGATGACGTATGGATTGACAACGGCCGGATCTGTGCTGCCAAACAGAGCATTTGCTGCAAAATTGCAGATGGCCGGGCTTATATCTGGATTTAAGATGTCATATCCACCCATAACGATCTTGATATCGCTTCGGCTGGCATTCAGCGCATTAATAACCACACGTACGTCTGCCTCGATATCGTCGTAGGCGGCCGGGTTTGGTCCGGCGATAAAAGCATCACGTAAATCATTTCCACCTAGTGTAAAAAAGACAACCGGATTTGGTAGGGGGTCATTTTTAATGGCATTGGTTAAATTGGATAAGCGATTTCCGTTGTCATTGGCCCACTCATCCGCCGTTGATCCACTAATTGCAAAACTTTGGACATCAATTGAATCCGCGAGGCCACGTTCCAACAGAGCTTTCTCAAACGTGCCGTGATCATCGGCCGCTTGCTGGGTCCACGAATCGCCCAGCAGATATAGCGTTTGAGTTGCCGGTCTTTCGGCCGCATTTGATGTTTGAAGGTTGCCAATCAAAAATAGGCTGAAAACTGTAATTAGAATGAAGGGTGCTAATTTTTTCATGCGTTAAGAATCTCTTGATTAGGCTGTTTTGGCAATATTCAATTGGTCAGAAAGATTGTGGCTCTGCTTTAAATTTAGGCTAACTCTGCTTCAAGCGTCATCTGCATTTGGCGCAAACCATCTTCAAGCGAAAGTTTCGGTCGCCAGCCGGTAAGTGCTTCGCTTTCGTCAACATTTGCGACTTGTAGCGGGGCTTCCCCCGGACGGCTGGGCAATGCCCCAATAAGCGGCTTGCCTCCGCTCTCGCTAATGTCGTAAATAGTCTCAACCATTTTGGCTACGCTGTAGCAGTTACCCGTGCCTAACTCGATGGTATCCCCAGGAGCGAGCTTGTTTGCATCCATTGCTGCCTCAAAGCCAGAAACAACGTCATCTACATGGATCCAGTCCCGCTTTTGCGTTCCGGCCGTCATTGGGAAATCTTCGTGCTTAAGTGCGGCCGACATGGCGGCTGGAATAATCGCACGCTTAGGCTGCCAAGGGCCGAAAGCCTGAAAAATCATCCCGCCGAAAATGGGGAAACTGCGCGTGCGAGCATACATTTCACAAAAATGCCATCCGGCTAATTTACTTGCCGCATACGGATTCATCTTTGTTAGCTCGCCCGGCGTACGGGCTACGATCATTTTTTTAGTCGTGTAGTTTTTTTCAAAGCAGGCTTCAACGAGATTAATCATCCCATCTACATTATGGCGCACTGCTTTATGGGGAGACAAAAAGGGATCGGTTGACCCAACGGCCGCCAAATGCACAACGATATCAGGTGCCGCATCGCGAACCGCCCGGTTGACCAAGTTGGCTGTGCGTAGATCTGCAAAAAAAAGATCGATCTTTTCGCGCAGGTTATTTAAAGGGGTTGGCAATGGCGTTCCCATTCCATAAGGCTCACGCACAAGCAGGCAAATATCATGTTGGCCGTCGGCAACTAGCCGGTTCACCAGATTTTTCCCGATAAAACCGGTCCCGCCGGTTATTAGCACTCGTGACATAGGGTTATTGTATCAAATCGGTGTTCGGTATGTCAGTAATCAGTCTGCTTCGCAATGGTGTGCGGTAACTTTCTTACCGACCTACCAACCAATGAGCCACAGGCACTCAACCTCGCTTACCAAACTTTCCAAGGAGCTGAATCGTCCCATGATTTTTTGAGTTCAAGTGCATCTTTTAGCGTTTTCATCGATTGCCAGTAGCCGGAGTGCTGATAGAGCATGAGCTGATTATCTTGGGCCAGCGATGGCAAAATATCATTTTCTAAGTGCAAAGTTTCACCGCCAGCTTCCAGCATGTCGAGGACGCTCCGTTCAAAGATCATGAAACCACCGTTGATCCAATAGGGGAGCTTGGGCTTTTCTTGAAAGCCAGTTACAGAACCATCTTCGGCCGAGTCGATTACCCCATACTGAAAATCAACCTGGATGCCGGTGACAGTGGCCAGCTTGCCATGGGCTTTGTGGAACGCCATTAAGTTTGCCAAGTCAATGTCGGATACCGCCTCACCATAAGCGACAAAAAAACGGTCGCAACTATCGAGATACGGCCGTAATTGGCCGATGCGGGCCGCCTTTTCGGTTGTTAGCCCCGTGTCCACCATCGTGATGTGCCACGGGTCATGCTCCGGCCGCTTGCCGAAATTAATAGATGGGCCAGTGTCACCATGTTTGTCTTGAGCAACAGTCAATGTCACATCGCGCGACATCGTTTCATACTCTAGAAAGTAGCGACGTACCTGATCACCCAAGTGGCCTAATGCTAAATTAAAGTGGTTGTACCCATAGGCGGAAAAGATGCGTAAGACGTGCCACAACAACGGTCGGCCGCCGATGTCGATCAGCTCTTTTTTGGTGAGCGTGTCCCCCATGCGGGTCCCTTGACCACCGCACAGGATGACAACGGGTACATGCTTCTCAGATTCTTGATTCTTGATTTTTTCGTTCAAATGGAAATAGCGCCGTGATGAGTGTTCCTCTACTGATCACCGGCACGAAGCACGCTGGACTTTAATTACCGCTCTGTGCTGCTTCAACGGCCGCTTTTAGATTTTTCACATAAGGTGGGTAGATAATCCCCATCTCGGTCACGATGCCGGTCACATAACGATGAGGTGTGACATCAAAGGCTGGATTGCGGGCTGAAATGCCTTCGGGTGCGATTGATCGGCCAAAAACAGAGACAACTTCTTCGATGCCGCGCTCTTCGATTGGGATTTTATCCCCATGATCGAGTGCGAGGTCAACCGTGCTGGTTGGCACAACGGGGTAAAACGGAACCCCATTTTCTTTTGCCAATACAGCAACGTTGTAAGTGCCAATCTTGTTGGCGACATCCCCATTGGCGGCCGTGCGGTCTGACCCCACAAAGCAGATGTCGATCTCCCCTTTGCGCATAAAATGCCCCGAGGCGCTGTCTACGATTTGGTCAAACGAAATCCCACGCTCTTTAAGCTCCCAGCAGGTGAGCCGTGACCCTTGCAAGCGGGGTCGGGTTTCATCAACAAGCACATGGATGTTTTTGCCCTGCTCATGGGCCGCGAAGATAACGCCTAACGCTGTTCCCCAATCGACAGTTGCGAGTGCACCTGTGTTGCAGTGGTGCAAAATTGTGTCTCCGTCAGAAACAAGTTCTGCCCCGTGAAAGCCCATCCGGCGGTTTAATGCGACGTCGTCGTCGGCGATTTTCTGCGCTTTTTTGAGCAACGCGTCCTTGATGTCATCAACATGTTCAAGCGACTCATCGGCTACTACCTGCATTTGTTGAGCCACCGCCCACATGAGGTTAACCGCGGTCGGCCGGGATGCGTTTAGAATGTCGGCCGCTTTGCTCATTTCAGTCATGAATGCCAAGCGATCTTTGGTTTTTACCTGCATGGCGGCTAAAACCATCCCAAATGCCCCGGTTGCTCCGATGGCAGGTGCACCGCGCACAACCATCGTGGTAATGGCGTTTGCAGTTGCCTCGTAGGTTGAAAATTCAGCAATTTCATACGACCAAGGGAGTTTGGTTTGGTCGATCATTTTTAGGGTGTTAGCGTCATAATCCCAATAGACAGTTCTCATAACAATTCATTCCTTGCTCAAAAAAATATGTGACCGATGATAGCACACGACGAATCCGGATGCAGGGAGCTGCAACTTTGTTTGATGTGATGTCTGATAGCCAATAGAGTTATTTCCCTCTCTGAAAGAAATCGGTACAGTTGTCTGATGGATTCTGTAAAAGCTGACAAAGCTCCCTCTCGTGACGTCAACCCCTACCAACTGTTGTATAGCCTCATGTTTCCGGCCATTGTTATGCCTTTGGCTGGCTGGATGTTCTCCGTGGCCCTCCCGACAATTAAGGCTGATTTTCAAATTCCGGCTGATGTTGCCGCTTGGATTGCGACTGTCTTTTCGCTTCCGTTTATGATCTTGATGCCTGTATACGGCCGGGTGAGTGATGGCTTGGGCAAACGGCGCTTGCTACTGTTTGGTATTTCAGTTTTTGCAGGAGGCGGGGTTGTCGCTTTTCTATCAACCAACATGCAGATGCTATTAATCGGCCGTTTTATTCAGGGGTTGGGCGCAGCAGGGCTTGTGCCTTTGGCGTTGGCTTTGATTAGTGAGGTGTTCCCGGCCGAAGAGCGGGGTAAAGCGATGGGGGCTTGGAGCACGGTTGGCCCAGTAACTGGGGTTGTTGGCCCTGTGTTGGCAGGCTTTATCGTGGCCAATTGGGGATGGCGGACCAGCTTTTTACCGTCTGTTTTTATGTCTGTTGCCGCATTGGCTGCTGTGTACTCCTTCATTCCATCGAGTAATCGTAAGATCGATATCTCTTTTTTGCAGCGATTTGATTGGGTAGGGGTTGGGTTGTTGGCTTCAACTCTGACATTTTTGCTTTTCTATCTTTCTAGTCGGCCGATCACCGGTATTGCACCATTGCAAGATTGGCGGTTATTCGGCGCCACAGTTTTATTTGGGATCGCTTTTGTTGCTTACGAGAGAAATAAAGCCAATCCATTCATCAAGCTGTCGATCTTGAATAACCGATCTTTGGTCGTTGGATCATTTGGTGCATGTTTGCGTATGATCAGTTTGAGCGGTGGGATGGGGTTTATCATGCCGCTTTATTTGGCCAATGTAGTTGGGCTGACTCCGCGCCAGTCAGGCTTTTACCTGATGTTAAACCCGGCTGCGATGATTATTTTTGTTCGCTTCGGCGGGAGTGTGTCTGACCGTGTGGGCAGCCGAAAAATAGTGATGACCGGATTCGGGATTTTTGCGGTAGTAATGTTCTCATTATCTCGCTTAACGGGAGCAACGCCATCCTATATTTTGTGGGGTGTATTGATATTATTTGGTGTGGGGGCTGGTTTAATGCTCGCGTCGCTCCATCGGGCAGCGCTGACAGGCATTGCGGATGCGGATTTAGGGACCTCGTCAGGTATTTACAGCATGATCCGCTTTTTAGGCTCAGCGTTAGGCGCGGCCGTGGGTGGTATTCTGTTGCAGGCGAATTTTGACCGTTTTGGGGCCGATGCACTGGAAGCTTATCAAACGGTGTTTATTTGGTTCTTTGGCTTTGCGTTGCTGGGGCTGCTAGTGGCGAACTTTTTGCCACGTGTTGCGGCAGCCGATTAAATCTTGGAATAGATCGGGAGCTTCCATATCCACTTTTTACTAATGAAGAAAGCAAGGGCTAGAAACAGGACTCCAATTCGGAATATAAATATTGGCACGGGTGGGTAGATAATCCAGGTTGCTATTGTTCCGGTCATTAGCGACAAAAACATAAATAATGCTGTTAATGGGGCAAGCAATGTGGCTGCAAGTATAAAAAGAACTGTCTTTTGGATTGATGACCTTGGTGCTTGAGGTGGTCTTTGAATCAACCAAACAATAAATCCGATAATTAAAAGTATAGGCACTACTCGAAGAAGCAAAGGACCAAGACCTTGATTGAAAGGAGAGAATATATCAGTAATTGAATCAAATAAATAAAATGTCTGAGTTTCCCACAATAAAGACGAAAGAACTGTGGCTCCCAAAATTAGCAAAGACATGCCTACAATTTTCAAAAACGAAATTATTGGCCTCAATAGAGTGGGTAATGTTTTTTCTTGCGCTAAATAGAAACCAGCGGCCATCCCGCTTATAGCTGTCAAGAGTATTAATACCGGGAGAAGAAAATTGCCTGAATTGAGATCAAAAAATATCTTTTCCGAAGTTGATATCGTGAGGGAAGTTGGGGAGTGGCAAACATTGAATTCAGTTACACAATAAGGCTGGGCTTTTACCGAGATAACAACTGAGTCACCTATCTTTGCGATTGTTTTTAGAAAGCAATTGTTATCTGGTATGAGTCCCTCGAATGTCTCCGTTGATGCGGCAATGAGGATGTTTTCAGGGTCGAGAGCGATAGTGCTAATATATTCTTTAGCATCTAAAAGTGCCGGACAGTCATCTACTATGCTTCCCGTATCTGCTGATTCATAAACCCAATGATAACTTTCCTCACCATTGCATTTGAGTATGAAATTCGGTTCGGGGCTGCATGCATAAATAGTTTGTGCACCCAACAGAAAAAAGCAAAGAAATGAAAGTAGTGCCTTATGGGAAACTTTGAATTGTTTGATTGTATGAGCCATTTAGTTCTCCAGAGTTACTTAGATGATTTCTTCTAAGATATAGAGAACGAATTTCAGATTAGCTTTGTTCCAAGTAAGTTGCCAGCACTGTTTCGCCACCTACAACCTTTTGCCCAACCTCCACCAAAACTTCCGCTTTTCCGGCCGGAATATACACATCGATGCGTGAGCCAAACCGCATCAGCCCATATTTTTCACCCTGCACCAAAAGTGCATTCGGCTTGGTGCGATTCACAACCCGGCGAGCCACTGCCCCAACCCGTTGAGCCACCGCTATCGGCCCAGAAACTGTATCGATCATTGTGTATATCGATTCGTTGTGGACCGCTTCCGGCGTGCTTGCGACTTCAAACAGCCCTTGCTTGTGCCACACTTTTTGCACTCGGCCGGACACAGGAGAGCGATTGACATGCACGTCTGTAATCGACAAGAAAACAGCGATACGGAGCCATTCAGAATCACCCAACCCATCCTCTTTCACCGTTTCGATTTCGAGTACTTCCCCATCTCCGGCC
>JBGCDP010000266.1:0-12528 GCA_045105475.1 Anaerolineae bacterium | reverse complement strand
AGAACCTATCCGTAAATAGATTGCTTAAAAAATAAATGCACCTCGTGGAAAATAGTGTTCAACCAAAAACGCTAACCAACGAGGTGCAAAATAAGCAAGCGCAAGAATATCACAAAACCCAAAAACATAGATTACTTTTGGGTGCCACGCCCATTGTGGCGCATCATTAAACGAGAACTTCCCAAGAGACCTAAGAAGCAAGGCCCCGGTCGTCCACGGGCTGAAAATCGAGCAATCGTCAATGGGATATGGTACGTCCTTTGGACAGGTTGCCAATGGAAAGCAGTCCATCGAGATTGGTTCGGAGTATCGAGCAGCGTGTTGCATGAAAGATTCCAAACTTGGCAAGAAGCTGGTATCTGGGAACACATTATGCGTCGAATGCTTCGTTTTTATGCCAGAAAACGGCGGGTCAAGTGGAAGTGGCAAGCGATTGATAGCAAATCGGTTCCAGCTCCTCTAGGAGGAGAAGCAACGGGTCCAAATCCAACTGATCGAGCCAAACGAGGTGCAAAAGTTCATATTTTAGTTGACCAACGAGGTGCACCCCTTTCAATTAACCTAACCGGTGCCAATCAGCATGATAAGTGGTCTGTTGATGATCTTATTTTTTCAATCATGGTTTCTCGACCGACGAGTGAGCAGCATCTTTGTCTGGATAAAGCATATGATTCTGCCGATATCCATCAGCTCGTTACAGCGTCAAATTATCATAAGCATATTGCTCATCGAAGAAGGCGGGGCGAACCGATTCCGGTTCCGATACCAAACGATAAAAAACATCCTGCGCGTCGATGGGTTGTTGAAAGAACCTTTGGTTGGCTAGCAAAAAGAAGAAGTATTCGCACCAGATGGTGCAAAAAATCACAGAATTGGCTGGCTTTCATTCAGTTTGCTTGCGCACACATTCTTAGTGATATGGCAATTTACGGATAGATACTTAAACAAAACTCTCATATGCTAGCACGGTTCGCTCTGCGGCAGTCAAAATTACAAAGGAATTTCTCGAATGCACCAACCAATCGTTATCGGTTTGGCGGTCATCATTTTATTGGGTATTAGTGCTCAGTGGTTTGCATGGCGATTTAAAATACCATCAATTTTATTACTTCTAATTTTTGGTTTCATGGCCGGTCCAGTCACAGGCATCCTGCATCCAGATGAGTTATTTGGGGAACTACTATTTCCATTTGTCTCATTATCTGTCGCAATTATTTTATTCGAAGGTGGGCTAAGCTTAAAGTTAGACGAAATTCGTGGGGTACAGAGTGTTGTTCGGCTTCTTGTTTCGTTAGGCGCATTAGTCAGCTGGGGCATCGTTTCAGTGGCGGCTTATTACATCCTCCAATTTGATCTCTTGCTCTCTGTGTTAACAGGGGCAGTTTTGGTCGTTACTGGTCCAACAGTTGTCATGCCCCTCCTGCGTCAAATCCGGCCGGTGGCGCGTGTCGCCTCGGTTCTAAAGTGGGAAGGGATTCTCATCGACCCGGTCGGTGCGACATTAGCCGTTCTTGTTTTTGAAGGGATTATCCACGGCGGTGAAGGGAACCAGCTAACCTTTGTCAGCATTATGACCGGCATCATTGTCACCCTGCTTGTAGGGACAGTGATCGGAGGTGGTGTTGGCTACTGTCTGATTCAAATAATGAAACGTAAGTGGATTTCACCTGGGTTAGAAACAGCCATCGTCGTCATGGCCGTAGTCGTTGCTTTTGCCATCTCCAACGAGCTCCGCGAAGAAGCGGGGCTCATGGCGGTAACGATCATGGGGATCATCATGGTCAACCAGAAGAAGGTTGATGTTTCGCGCATTATCCACTTTAAAGAAGAACTTGTTGTACTGCTCCTATCGGTCTTGTTTATTGTGCTGGCCGCCCGGGTCGAAATAGACGCGCTCATTCAAATCGCTTGGCAAGATTTTGCTTTTCTACTCATCATTATTCTAGTTGCTCGCCCGCTTTCTGTATTTGCATCAACCTTGTTCAGCAATGTTCCATTCAAAGAGAGACTGTTTATCTCCGCTATGGCACCTCGCGGTATCGTGGCGGTGTCGGTTGCTTCACTTTTTGCGTTGGAGCTCACCCAAGCTGGTTTCGATGGTGCCGACCAGCTCGTGAATATTACATTTGTCGTTGTCGTAGGCACCGTTTTAGTCTATTCACTTGTTTCTAGGCCGCTGGCGAAATTGCTTGGCCTAACGGAACAAACACCCCAAGGGACCTTGATTGTCGGTGCTCACCATTGGGGAAGACAGCTTGCTCTCGCTATTCAAGAGCTCGGATTTGATGTCTGGCTCGTTGATACCAATAATCGTCAAATCGATCTGGCAAAAAAAATGGGGCTCAATGCTGTCCGTACGAGCATTATGACAGACGGTATTATTGATGAAATACCGATCGAACAAATTGGCCGCATTTTCGCAATGACGGCTAACAGCGAATTAAACACTTTAGCAACCCTACATTTTACCGAGTGGGTTGGCTCTAAAAACGTTTTCCAGCTTGCACCTATTCTTCAAGGACCTCATCAAATCTCAGAAAATTTGCGTGGGCACATTCTGTTTGATGAAACGCTCCACTTTAACGAATTAGACCGACTCTACTATCTAAAAGCTGAGATCATCACGTTAACCGGCCCTGAAATCGCTGAAATAGCAGCCAATCTTGACTTTGATGAAAACAGACTTTTCCAACCTCTATTTGGTATAAACGCGGATGATCACATGATTGTGGTGGTTGATGATGAGACGATTTCTCCAGATTCTGGGCTCACTGCAGCTTATTTGGTTGATGCAGATGTCAAAATTGAGCTAGATTCTCTGCAAGAGACGTTGGCAGGCAACGCAAACTCAGAAAATGTAGCTGAAAGTCAAACTTAGAAGCAGGTGATTTATGAGTAGAATCTTTCGTATTCAAAGTGGTCAGGCTGACCTTGTTGGTGAGAGTAATGGGAGTGGTGAGGCGCTTGTCTTTTTACACGCAGGCGTAGCAGATCGGCGCATGTGGCGACCGCAGATGGAGGCCTTCCAAAACAGCCACCAGGTCGTTGCTTATGATCGACGTGGCTTTGGGGAAACAACATCCCCAGATGAGCCGTTTTCCAATACGCAAGATTTAGAAAGCGTGCTGAACCATTTTGACTTAACCAAAGTGACTTTGGTCGGTTGCTCGCAGGGGGGCCGGATCGCCATTGATTTTGCCCTCACCTTTCCAGATCGTGTCAACAAGCTGGTGCTAATCGCCCCGGCCATAAGCGGCGCAGTGCCACCGGAAGAAATCCCGGCCGACATTGAGGCACTCTTGGAAGAGCTGGAAAAAGCTGAAGAAGCAGACGACCTTGAGTGGGTCAATAAAATCGAAGCTCATTTATGGCTCGATGGGCCGCAAAGCAAAGCTGGCCGTGTTTCTGGCCCGCTCAGAGGGCTGTTTTTAGACATGAACGGGATCGCTTTAGCCATGCCAGAGCTTGAGAAAGAAACTGAACCTGCTTCAGCCTATGAGCGGGTTTCACAACTCACCATGCCTACCCTTGTCTTGTGGGGTGATCTCGATTTTCCGCATATCCAAGATCGTTGCCGCTATTTGGTCGAATCGATTCCGGCCGCGCAAGGGCAAGAAATCAAAGGAACCGCCCATTTGCCCAACTTAGAACGGCCCGATATTGTCAATAACTACTTGAGCCACTTTTTAGAGTAAGCCGATCAACGGACACCGCTAGTTAAATAGGCCCGCCCGATTTTTAAAATCAGGCGGGTCTTCAAAAAGCTTGCTATCGTTTACTTATCCATCAACCACTCCAAAATAGTTCATCGCTAAGTCGATAATTTCAACCGTATATGGGATTAACTCAGCCATATACACCTCAACCGTACGCCGCACAGCATCCCGAAACTCTACCGGGTTGCCGGTGTGTTGCTTGACATGGGGTTCAAGCCTCTGAAGCAGCATCCAGTTGCTGTCTATATTGATTTGCTTCATCTTTTGGGGCAATGGAGGCGAAGCTGCGATTGGGAAGTCGGGCAGCAGCCTACTCACAAATGTCACCCGGTGAAATACTCGCCAACACGGTGGTTTTTTGTCCTTTTGTTGCGCCTGACGCATGGCGGCCGCGTTCGGGTGCGTACTCTGTTCTAGCCAGATCGGGTCAACCACGCGGCTAAATAGATCATCAAAATTATTGTGATCGGACGCCATGTAAAACGTCATAAAACGATACGCATCTACTTTACCGGGCACATTTACCGGTGCGCCGGCGATGTCATACACTCGATTTTGCTGCTTGTCATAGGCTTGCAAATCACCTGGCACATCGATGCTGACATCGACACTGAACGACACTTTCGCCTCTTTGCTCTTCGTCTTTGTCACAGCATAATGGCCGCCCATCGTCCCTTGCATGCCAAAACTGACGGTTGCAGCTGCCTTTGCTTCAAAGGCGGTCGAGCCGCTAACGCCGCCTGAAATGTTGTAATTACCACCGACAACCTCTTGCTTCACTTCTGACAGCTGGGTCGATTCGGCATAAAAGCCACCATCGGCCGTCCAGACGTAGGTATTGACCAAATTACGCTTGGCAAATTGGTCGGTCGGGCTTTTATCCGCCTTGACCGCTTCCGCCAATGTCGTTAAGCCGGATGCCAGCGCAGTGCCACCCATGATCGCTCCGGCTGCCCCCATCCCACCGGGTAACAGAGTAGCGACAGCCCCGGCCGCACCGAGCGCCCCGCCGACAATCCCAGCAGTACTTGAGGGAGATGCCCCATAGTTTTCATAGTAACTTTTCAGCTGCTGCTCTTCCCGCTCGATTTGCTTTTTCAACGCATACGCTTCTTTCGGTTTGAAATAGCTGTGCTGTCCATAGCCGCCCGCAGTCGGATAATCGGGATCAAGCACTTTGCCTCGTTCATTAAAGCCAATCCCACCGTCTAGGGTTCCCTGCTTGGTATAGCGGGGATTAATGGGGAATGGCACAATGTTGACATCAGCTGGAATATCAGGGTTGGGCATGAAGCGGTAGGCGACCAACGCACCGCTATGTGCCATCCTCAAGGCAAACACGTCGGCCGTTTCTGACTGAACTAGGGCAAAGCCCATGTTGGCCGGTTGATACCGGCGGCCGATGGCCCGGTTTAATGGGCGGTCAATCGCCTCCCAATTTCCACTTAAACCAACTGATAAATCTTTGTTCGTATTGCGACCAACCCCAACCTTGTCCTCGCTTGTCCAACTTTGAGAGGCGTTGAAATTCCCTTTTAGGTTGTTCATAAGGCTTAACTCAATCGGCTTAACAGAGACTCCGACCCCTAACGGAGCAGTAACAATCTCGATTTCGCCTGATATCCCCATCCCAAAAGACGCTTCAAAAGCGGCATCCATCCCTTTTTCGTTAGACCGTGAGAACGTATAGGTCACTTCTTCCGCCTCTTTGACTGTCAACGAAGAGGCGTTTGTGTAGTCGCTACTGGCAGGGTTTTTAGGGCCGGCCGTTAGGTTTTCGCTTGGAACTGGGGGTGCCCCTTCAACATACCCCATAATTTGGGGGCTAAACTGCGCTTGGCCGATCCATTCTGTAACTAAGTTGCCCACTTTGTATCCGGTGACCAAATGCCATGCCCCATCTTTTAAATAGGAATAGCAGCGTTTGAGCACCCCAATCGCATTCCCGTCAAAGTCATACTGCATATCGCCGTACTCTTCGGCCGCTGGCGTACCGTCAAGCGCACCGTTAAAGCGGGTTCTAAAACCGGAAATAGCAGAGCGCACCTCGGCCGTGTCAACCCCAATCGGAGCTTCCGAAAACTCAAATGAGGCATTAGCGTTAATATTCAAACGGCTTCCACGCAGCCCGGCATCGAGTACGCCTTGCATATCAGCATAATCAGGATCGAAGGTGTAATAGGCGATAAGATCGGACTTTTCCCCTTTTAGCCGAGTAAATAAATTGTCCAAAATCTGTTCTTGCGTACGGGGGTTTTTCCACACCCGAACCTCTTCTAGCTGGCCTAGAAACGGGTTGGTGCTTCCAGCCGACCCAAGGCTAAACGTTTTATCACCCCACGCAATCGGAGCAGATGCCAGAGATTTCGTTTGCACTGGATTTCCATCTTTGTACAACTGCCATTGCGACCCGGTTTTTGAAGTGTCGGGGCTATTGACCCATTTAATCGAACCGTTCAGGGTTGCGTGATGTCCTTCTTTTTCGTCGGTCGCCACACTCCCTTGGTTATCGTCCATACGCCACCAAGCGGTAAGCCCTTTTTCATTCCCTCGAATGCGCTTACCGATTTTTTCAAACTCTATCGGCCGGGACCAGATACGTAACTCACTCATTGTTCCAGTAAAACGAAGCGTATCCAATCCTTTGCGTACACGGCCGATAGTCACCGGCTGCTCATTATTTCCGATGTCGTCGCTGGCATACCGGCCGGAACCGGCCGCAACCCCATCGATGTAAAAAGTAATCTGGTGCCACTTTTTTACCTCAACATTTTCAACCATCTCCAAGGGCTTGCTTTCATCCATCCCCAACTTTTTCTTTTCTTCAGAGGACATCTGCTTTTTATGTTCAACGGTATCTTGCCCTTTAGCCCGCACCACAGCGATTTTATGCAGCTGCCCAGCTTTTATTTTTTTGTTAGACAGAAACTCATGATACCCCCCTCCCTGGTCTTCAAATGCGATTTTCAACTCCCCACCTGCCGTCACGGAAAAGGCATAAGGGGCTTCTTGGTTTTGTTCCGCCTGCAAATTCCCCTTAGAGACAATGCCTTGCGCCGTGCCCAGCTGATCAACCTGCACAAAGGCTTCGATGGTTAAATCTTGAGAAATATTGAGAGAAGAAGCGTGTGGGGCTTTAAGATAGCTGTTCTCGCCGTTAAACTTAAGCGCGTAAGATTGATTGTACATCGCCCCGATGTGGTGCCATTCATCAAATTCAATGCATCCTTCAGCACTTTCTACCCATGTATCGGTCAAAGCACCATTAACCGCCTGCCCAACTCCAGCCGTGATTGAATAACCATAAAAAGGAGATGTTTTCAGCGTTGGCGAGTAAAAAAGGTCAGCAAGTTGATCACTATAAAAATTAGAAGACCAAACTGGAGTCGCCGTCATCACTTTTCCATGATACTTGTTTCTACCAATATCTAGGGCAGTCAAACCGTAACGTGGATTCTCTAAAGACCCTTTTTGAAACCGCCAGCAAGCAATTAAATGTACATCATCTGGCTGGGCACGGCGGCTAAAATTCAGCTTGATAGAGTTCTCCGACTGTGCAGTGTCCCACATACGCAATTCATCCATCTCAGCAAAAAATGATGAGCCTGAAGTGGTCCATTCCGATCCTCTATATCCAAGAAAACTCTGCTTCCTTATTTTCACGTCAGTAAATGGATAGCTAGACGTTCGGGCTTCATGTTTCTTCTCACCGTTGATGTAGAGAGTACAAAGCCCACCGCTACCGCTTGACTCAGGTTGAAAAGTAACAGCGACGTGATTCCATTTAGTGGTAGGAAAAACGTCTGCCTGTGATGACAGCGTATAGGACAAGTTCACCGTCTTAGCTCCATTCGAATCTGAGCTACTTAATTGAAAGCTATTGCTTGTGTCAAATTCCAATAAGATGCGATCTTTACGTGTATAAATTCCATAGGGGGGTGTCGCAGGATTCCCTAAGTCAAATAATGTGCAGCCTCTATCATTGATTTTCACCCAGCCTTCAAGCGTTACCCCCCGTGTTAAATCTAGCGTCATGTCAGGCAACTGACAAGCGTATTTATTCTCAAAGTCAAACGCTTTTTGTTCAAAGGTGCGGCTTAGCCCCAACCCATACCTTGATTTGTCAGAATGATGGTATATAAGCTGCTGCTTGTCTAGCCCGGCCGCAACGCCAACATTGCTCGATTTCACCCACATCTCTAACCCTATATCACCTTGGGTGTCTAGATTGCTCAAACGGCCGGCATCGGCCAGCGTGACCCCACCGCCCCCCGGACCAAACAACAGCGTTTGCCCGGGGGCATTGCCGACCCAACGGGGTGCGTGCGGATCAGGTATTATCAAGGCAAGCGACCCGTTTTTTACCTCTGATTCAGTCTGGGATGCTTGGGTACCACGCTCAATACTAGTCGCTACCAAAACAGAGCCATTGTTCAATCGACCAACCGCTTCTGGGCCTACATTGGGATCAAAGCTTTGAAGCAATATAGCATTCTTTTCATAATCGTATGGAAGCCAGAAAACTGAGATTTCTTCTAACTTCTTGATCTCGCCGCTCGGTTGGCCGCCTGAATTGGAAAGATTTTTTAGTTCAAATAGGTTTTCTTCAACCTGAACTTCTACTCGCGCTAACGTCGAACCGATCTGCAAAATGTCATCTTTACTCAGGTTATGCTTCTTTTGCTCGCTCGCTGCAGATGGGGAGATAAATTTGACAAAAAATCGTTCAGATCCATCGCTGGATGAACTGGCGAAAGTTGAAACCTCACGATTTGTAATACCATCATGGGGCAGGGCATAGATCTTTTTGCCAGCTAAGTTGGCTAGTTTTTCTGGGTGAACAGGGTGGATTTTGATTTCCGTTGCCCCGACAATGGCTCGTTCACGCACCATAACCTGCATTTTCCCTATTTCGAGGGAAAGCCCGGCCGGGATAATGTGTGATGTCGGGCTTTGCAACTGAATAGAGGTTTGAGCGGTTGTAATACTCTCAACACCAGTAATCTCAATCGCATTTGTTTCAAAATTTGTCTGGCCTTCGAAGAGCAACGCCTCATACCCTTTTTCTGCATTTCTTGACATACCAGAAAGGCGTAAACGATCCCCATTGATCAACAAGGTTGCTTCTCCAAACAATGGCTGTTGGGGGGAAGTGGTTAAAACCATGTCCCCGCTTGGTAAAACAGTCCCCTTCGCGACAAAAACCGGCTGCGCATTTTCCCCGTTGAGCACGCTGGCAAAGTCGGCTGCACTGCGTGGCACATCGGCCCACATTTCTGACAATCCAACTTGTTGTAAAATATTGACATTGCATAGGTCAGGGTATGAACCATCGCTAATGTGAATAGAAAATTTAGGATCAGCCGCATCGATTTCGGCCGAGCGCAGCGTCATCGCCAACTTGCCTAAACCAGAACTCAGCTTGCTCGCAAATCGGCCCCGTTTGCATACCGCATCATAATAAGCAGAAAAATACTCCCCTTTTTCCCCTTTAAAATAGAGTGCAATTTGCCCTTGACCACTATCCAATAACGCAGGTGCCTGCTTGCTCCAAGCGAATCCCAAAATGCCCCCGGTCATTGTCAAGCCATGATGGTCGATGTAAACAACCGGCATGCTCATTTTTACATCACTTAAGTTTACGGTGCCTATTTGCGCAAACCGACGTTGAGCCGCACTCAATTTAAAGTTAGTGGCGACTTGTTTCTTGCTCCAAGCCGCAATTTTTTTCTTAATCGCTTTCAATTCAGCGCGAACAGTCGCCAAATCTTCCATTCTCTGACCGCTACTCTGGTAGTTTGTATTAAATGCGGCCGAAAGCACCGCCAGATCACCTGAAATAGCTTGGGATGCATTGCGAATATCATTTGTTAACGAGGCAGACTCACGCACCTCAATGCTGATATGGTCGTCATCGTGCCCTAAGGTTCCGGCCGAACTCGTAAGCACATCATGGAAACCTGATCGATCTTTCCACTGCCACAAATGAGCTTCGATTCCAGACCCCACACTGACACTACTAATTTCATCTTTCCAATTTTTTGAAAAGTTATCGTCAGTACGGGTTTCTAAGTTTGAAATGTACTTTTCCCCGGCTAATGTTAAGCGAATCTTCTTCCCAGTGTAATTCGGGTCCGCATAGAAAGTTGCTCCATTCTCAGCCCGCCACCTTAAGCTCCGTTCAAGAGTTTCCAAACGCTTTTGAACTGCGGTATAGTAAACGACATCAGTGTTTAGCTGGGTAAGCTCACCTTGTAATTTTGCAATCTTTTGACCTTCCGTTTGGCGCTTCGCAGCAAGCTGCTCAGCGGTCTTGGTAGCATCCACAGCAGATGCCTGGTCAATCAGGCTCAGATTAATTGTATGCAATTGGGTCGGAGTAGATGGGGTATCAACAAGCCCCCCGCCATTTGTGACAGCCATATCTAACGCAACCAGATGCGGTTTTTTATCTTGGCTTAAAGCGGCCGTCGACAACGCAAACAGTACTCGGCCGTTTTGTTTAAGCGTCTTCCCCGTTTCGTCTTCTTCTTGCTGATAATATAGTTGGGCCGCTACCCCCGTAACCGCACCGCAATTTTGCAGTTGCAAATACGAACGACGTACTCCCGGTGACTCATTCGGGGTTACACTAGAGTCATTCCCGGAAAAGCGGGTACCACGGGTATTAAAAAGGCCATCTTTCGATTTTTCTACATTGACAAATTCTAAGCTATTTGATGTCTCGTTGAACGAAACAATCTGCCACCGTTGAATTCCGGCTACTTGGGTTGGCAATAAAAAGACTGTAAATCGCCCATCGCTTAACCCTTGCACAAAATCAAGCTCTAGTGTCGGTTCAAAAAACGGAATACCGTTCATGTCTTTGGCACCCAGGGTATCTTTTTGTCCCTGCGGCCGATCTTTATGCCGACTACGTCGAAAACGTACTTCTCGCTTAGGCGTTAGCTGCTCGCCAGACAACATGAAACGATCCATAAGTAGCGTGCTGTTCACCAAGGGGACATTGGCACCGCTGTCTTTAATTAGATTTGGATTGTTCGTATCCCCAGAGGCCCCACCATTTGAAAGCTTAAACACCATGTCTGTGTCAGAAGCACCAATCGCTTGGCGGAACACATAAATGTGCTTTTCATCCGACAACACGACAAACGGTGCGGCGGCAGTTAAACGGCCGGTTGATGACAAATATAGATCAAGTTCATTCATACGTACAGTTCGTGGATCAGCCTCGACCTGCCCCCCTTTTTTAACCATCGGCATCTGGGTTGCACCCGCAATACCAGCCCCAACTTGGCCGATCTCGTTTGAAAAGAACAGCTCCTTAGGCGTCTCTGACCAATAATTTACATCGATCGGATTTTTTTTCTCACTCGCTTGCTCAAGTGACAACACCGTATAAAAAATACGACGTTGATCATTCATGGCAAAAGCGATAACGGTTCCCCGGTGTTTTACAGTCGTTGTAAACACATAGTTGACGCTTTCGGCTGGATATGTTTTTAAAAAGTTGTCTAAATATGTCATCGATTTTTCCTTGTTTTGATTTGTTTTGCACTAGACTAAAAGAAAGAACCACCCCGATTTAGGGAGTCACCGCACTTCTCTCCACTAATACATTTTCTAAATCAACGTTTCCATTTCGTTTCCAGCAGGCTTTGGCTTTCGCAGATCTAATTCACTTCTTCATATCGTATTAACAAACTGCTCCTAAAGTTGTTTATAGATATTGGTCGAATCTAGTAGACAATTCAGCATTTTAAGTCGAACAAATAATTAGGAGAAAAACATGAAAAAACAACCAATCTTTTTTGCAATGGGCAGCTTATTACTCGTACTCTTAACCGCTTGTGGCGGTGCAGGGGGAACAGGCTCTGGCACAGTGGCCGTATCTGAGGTGGAAACGGATGGCGCCGTCAATTTCAAAATGGACGCGTGGGCCGACAACTGGTTTGCAGCTTACATCGATGAAGAGTTACTGATTGAAGACTCGGTTTCCATCACAACCGAACGTTCATTCAACGCGGAATCGGTCACATTTAATGGTGACTACCCGCTCAACTTGAACTTTATTCTCAAAGACTTTAAAGAAAATGACACCGGCCTTGAATACATCGGAGCCAATAATCAGCAGATGGGTGATGGTGGTTTCATCATGCAGCTAACTGACACCAGCTCTGGCGAGGTGGTCGCAGTTTCTAGTTCAGATTGGGCCTGTACTGTGATCCATGAAGCGCCCCTCGATAAAACTTGTGAGAGTGAATCGAACCCTGTAGCGGGTTCTGCACCGTGTGGGTTCAATGATTTAGGTGAGCCAGACGGCTGGAAAGCGGCCGGATTTGATGATAGCAGCTGGACCGCGACCGCCGCTCATTCATCGGCCGCAGTAAGCCCAAAAGATGGCTATGATGAAATTAGCTGGGACTCAAACGCTGAGATTATTTGGGGTCCAGACCTTGAAACCGATAACACAGTTCTGTGTCGGGTGACGATTCAGGCACCCTAAGATGGGGCAATCGCACCAAAACTAAAAAGCTGGGCCTCACTCTTGAAGTGAGGCCCAGCTTTTTTATTGCACATAAATTAGACGGCTATCGGCCGGTTGTCGAGCTTAGCTTGCTTTTAAGAGACTCATCCCCTTAGTCAGATCAAGAAAGCGTTTCTGAAGGTGTAAAGCCAAAATGGCGCTTGTACTCACGGCTAAATTGGGCCGGGCTGTTATAACCCACTTTGTAGCCCGCTTCACTTGCATTTAACCCTTGCCGGATAAACAGCTGTGCCCGATCAAGCTTAATTGACTTGGCATATTGCA
>JBGCDP010000265.1:0-13769 GCA_045105475.1 Anaerolineae bacterium | reverse complement strand
ATCCGTTTACTGCAGTCGCTGTTTGCGCTGGAAAAGCAGAACAATGACACAAAACTGACCCAATTAGGGGATTGGCTCTTCATCGAAACGGCTGGCAGTCCTCTCTTCCTCACAGAAACGCTAAAAGTTTTGGTAGCCGATGGGCTCGTACAGCAAAACAGTTCAGATTCAGGCTGGCAAATTGATTGGACAACGCTCGATCAGCAAGCGATTAGTCAACGCACCATATCAGGCGTGCGGGCGATTATTCGGACCTGGTTAAAGCGGATTAGCGATTCGGCGCGTGTCGTGTTAACGGCCGTTTCGGTCCTCGAACAAGAGGCCACATTTGATCATATAAAGCAGGTCGCCGGGCTGGATGAACTACAGGCGATTGACGCAGTAGATCAACTGCTCGACCGACAGCTGTTACTCGAAGAGCGTACAGCTTTATCGGGCGCTGGGCTGGATGCCATCTATAGTTTTTCTCACCAGAAGATTAGTGCGGTTGTGTATGCAGAAGCAGGCACCGCCCGGCAGCGTCTGCTCCATCGACGGGCGTTTTTGGCCCTACAAGAGGCAACTGCACCAGCGGGAGAATGTGCCTATCATGCGCTCAGGGCTGGGCTTGTAGCTGAAACGGTTCACTATAGCCTCAAAGCGGGGCAGGAAGCGATGCTAGCCTTAGCCACCCGTGTCGCTCTGACCCATTACGAAACAGCGTGGCAACTCGTCAATCAAAGCGGATGGTCGGCCGTTCTCTCGAAAGGCGATTGGGAAGCGTTCTTTTTGGGATTGGGTCACGCTTATGAACTGTGTGACCAGGCGGAGCAAGCGCGAGGTGTTTATGAGGAGATGGTGGCTTTTGCCCAACAGAACGGAGTAGCCAACATGGAATGGCGGGGCTTAAACCACCTGGCTGAACTATATAACATGCCTTTACTTGATATCGATAAGGCGTTTGCCGCTTTAGAGCAGGCATGGCTTGTGGCGGAGCAGAGTGGAGATCGACGAGGTATGGCGGAAACGGCTCAGCTTTTATCAGAGGCGTCGTCGGCCGTCTTTGATCTAGACAATGAGCGAAAATATGCACAACAGGCATGGACTTTAGCTGATGAACTGGAAGAGGCTAACCTGCTAGCCAGCTGTTCAAGACGGCTGACTTTTGTTTATGTACGACATAGAGAGTGGGAAAAAGGGGAACATTATGGCATGATGGCCAGAAAACATTATGAGGAGATCGGCAACATCATTCGCGCCAATGATGTGCAACGACTGGTTGGCTTATGTCAAATGCAAAAAGGATTCCCTAAACAAAGTTTAGAAATCCTCAAAAAAACATTCGCGTTCACTCAACAAATCGAAAATGATTGGGACCAAGCACTCGCGGCCCGCAATCTGGTGCTGACTCTTATAGAATTGGGACAATATGGGCAAGCAATCGAATTAATCCAAGAAGCGGTAAACAAAGCACGAAAAGTAAATCATCCACTAATTACGCTTATTTTAAATGCTGTGCAGATCGTTTATCGTTCGGTTTTTGCTTTAGAGGTGGCTCAAGAGGCTGGGTTGGCTTGTGTAAACGTAGTTGCCAATGGTGGATATAGCCCATATCCAGATCTTGTCCACGCTGAGCTGTGTGCCGTTCATGCGATGAATGGAGAGTGGCAGACTGCTTACGACTATGCAAAACAAGTTGCAGCCTTTCAAGAAAAGAAGGCTTTCGCTCCTATGGGAAACACGGGTTGGTTTGAAACAGAAGCGCTACTGCGCGGTGGTGATGAGGATATGGCGCGGGCTGAGGTGGAGCGGCTTGCTAAGGTGATAGGAGATAATCGCCGCCATCGCTTACCGTTGCTACGCTCACGGGCGGTGCTGGCCCGGTGGGATGGGGATGTGGCGCAGGCGATTGTGCATTTGGAAGCGGCACTGGCATTGGCGCAGGAAATGGAATTGCCGGGTGAGCAATGGCCGATTTTGGGCGAGTTGGGCAAGCTGTATGCGGAGCAGGGGGAAGATGCAAAGGCGCAGGGAGCTTATCAAGAAGCGGCCATTATCATCAATCGATTAGCGGAAACGATTGATGAAGATGAGTTGCGAGAGGGGTTTTTAACGGCCGGGCCGGTTAAAGCGATCCTGTTAGAGTGATTATGAATCGTATCTTGAAAAGCTTTTTGGATGTATTAAACACGAAGCTCAGAAGGAAACATCGCTAATCGTGGAGTTTGTAACCCCTATCAATTGTTTGACTTAATGTTTGCTGGGCTTGTTGTCCCTACTCTTGCTCATGAAAAACAGGCAACGCGGCTAGATTTTCGGCCGGTTCCTGCGTAATAGGCAAAATCAAAGTGAAGATCGACCCTTGGTCTAACTCACTTTCTATTTCAATGTGGCCTTCCAACAACTCTGCAAATTGCTTACAGATCGCTAGCCCTAAGCCGGTTCCATCATAAGACCGTGACATGCTGTGCTCAACCTGCCGGAAGGAATCAAAAATCATAGCGTGATTTTCTTTTGAAATACCGATCCCTGTATCCTTGACTGCCAGACAGACGTCTCCATCAGCGTTCTCATAAAAGCTCAAAGTAACGAGGCCGTTCATAGTGAATTTCGCTGCATTGGTTAAAAAATTTAGCAAGATTTGGCGAACCTTTAACTTGTCAGATCTTATTGTATTAATGGTCAACCTGTTATCGATTTTTAGCGCATTTCCCTGCTTGATCATCAATGGGCTAATCGCGCCAACCAAATCATCCACGAAAAGTTGAACATCAAAATCCTTAAAAATTAAATTCATTTTGTTCGCTTCTAATTTCGAAAGGTCCAAAATTCCATTAATAATTTTAAGTAAATGATGCCCTGATTGGCGAATTCGCCGAATATCTTCAACATGGCATGAATCTAAATCATCTTCCTCTTCTATTTCTTCGATGACAACTTCGCTATAGCCGATAATTGCATTTAACGGCGTTCGTAGCTCATGGCTGATGGTTGCGATAATGCTCGACTTCAGCTTATTCAAATCTTGTTCTTTATTTAATGCGACCGCCAATGACTGACGCAGATCTTGTTCTCTGACGAGAGATCGATGCAGTTCATTTGTGCGCTTAACAACTTCTTGGTCAAGATTGAGAATGAGTCGATTGTTTGTGAGGTGTGTCTGGAGCCTTGCCAAGAGCTCTGCTTGTTCAAACGGCTTAGGGATATAATCGACCCCCCCGACTTCAAAGCCTCTGACCTTATGCCTTGTATCATTGAGGGCCGTCATGAAAATGACGGGGACTGATTGTGTTTGTGGATCACTTTTTAGCTTGATGCATGTCTCAAACCCATCCATGTTTGGCATCATCACGTCTAGCAAAATAATGTCAGGCTTCCCGTGTATGGCACGCTGAATCCCACTTTGCCCATTACTTGCTGTTAGAACCCTAAACCCTTCTTGATTTAAAAACTCAACCAAAATCATTAGATTGGCAGGAGTGTCATCAATCGCAAGCACGGTAAATTCTTTTGGATCAAACTGATAATGCGACATTTTCATCTGAAAGTAGATTTTCCTTATAATCAGACAGGAGTGAGATTAATTTTTCTTCTTCAAACTTTTCAGCTAACTGTAAAACCGAAAAGCTAAAGTGATCCAGCCCTGGTTCTTTTTCTTGCATGAGGCGAACGTCTTGAATTATTCGGGTGAGATCCCCCATGAGGGCAAGAGAATATAATGCTTCGATTTTGTCTAAGCTTGGTAGATTAAATATATGGTCAGTATGGTCTACTGTATCTTTGGTTTGCGCTTGAGATTGATGCTCCCATGTCAGGTTTAGCCGATCTCCTAATAGCTCAAGTAATTTGTTAATATCAACAGGCTTTGCTAAGAACCCATCAAAATGATCTGTTTGAGATTTATGGAGGCCCGTTGATAACGCAATAATTGTTAGACTTTGTCTGTCGCTCTTTTTTAAAGAACGAATCATTTGCTCACGTTGCTTACTTGGTTTTGATGTGTCGACTAATATGGCTGCAGGCTTTATTCGTTGAACAAGCTTAGAGCATTCAAGGTAATCAGAGCAACTATGCACCTCAAAACCTAAGGGTTGAAGACTGTCTATGATGACTCCTTGGTTGCTTGCCTTTTTTTCAAAAATAACAATTTTTTGGCGATTTCCTAAATAGCCGGTTACGCTCTCAAATGGATTTGATACCGGCCGTTGGTTAAACCTAACGGTGGGCAATACAAGATCAAACCAGAATAAAGAGCCCTTATCGATTTTGCTTTCCAAATTAATCTGACTACCCATTGCAGTAATCAGCTGTTTCGTTATCGCCAAGCCAAGCCCTGTCCCCTGAGAACGTAATTTGGCTTGCCCTACTTGCACCATGGGCATAAAGATTTTCTGCTGATTTTTAGCAGAAATACCCACACCTGTATCCTGAATCAAAATACGTATGCAAACATGTCCTTGTTGAATCGACGGGTCTGGTAAGCTACGGATGCTCAGTTTAACCGATCCCTCAGCCGTAAACTTAAGCGCGTTGCCCAGTAGATTAATTAAAATCTGGCGCAGCCGTTTTTCATCTGCCACGATTCCTTCAGGCAGTAGCTCATCAAACTCACAAATAAAATCCAGCTTTTTTTGCTCTGCTGAAAGCTTAAAGATCGAGACGATCATCTCTAAGAAGCTTTGCAGATGTATCTCTGTTGAGTTCAGCTCTAACCTGCGAGACTCAATTTTTGACAAGTCTAAAATGTCGTTGATAAGTGTTAGTAGATGTTTCCCGCTTTGATGGATGATATCGATTCCGTTAGCGTGTGATTTTTTTAGGCCACTCGACTCTTTTTTAATGATTTGGGCATACCCTAAAATGCCATTAAGGGGTGTCCGCAGCTCATGGCTCATGTTTGACAAAAATTCGCTTTTTGCCTGATTGGCTAATTCGGCCGCCAATTTTGCTTCAACCAGTTCAGCTTCAACTCTTTTTCTTTCCTTGATTTCTGAATTAAGCTCTTCATTGGTTTCTCGAAGGAGATCAGCTTCCCTTTTGACAGATTCAGTTCGATGACGAACCTCTAAACCTTTTAATTTGTTGTCACTTGATTCATTAAAAACAACTTTGTTGACGTCATGAAACAGTTTGAAATATTTTAAAGCCATCTCATATTGGCCTAAATACTCATGAATTTTAGAAATGGCCGCATGACATTCAAACATCTCTTTTTTCGATTCTGTTTCCTCTGCAAAAACGAGTGCTTTTTCATAACAAGATAGGGCCTCTTCATACTCTTTGTCTGCAAGTTTTATTTGGCCGATTTTCGCCCATGCCGACTGACTATCCCGCTTCATGTTATAGGCTGTTGCAATGTCTAGCACTTGGTAAAGATAGATAAGAGCAACCTCGTGGTCGCCTCTACCCATATGTATCTCTCCGAGCGTGTCATACACTTTGACAATAATTGTATCGAGACCCTCTGTTTCAGCTAAAGCTAAACTTTGCAGACCAAACTGTAAGGCTTTGTCAGAATCTCCCGTTAGATTAAGGATCATTGCTAGATTGTTTAAAGCAAAAAACTCCCCTCTGGCATTCCCGTTTTGTCTAAAAAGAGTCAGAGCCTTTTCTAGTTCAATAATCGATTTTTGATTTTCTCCGAGTTGGCCATAGACAATTGACAAATTGTTTAAAGCATCAGCTTCTTTGGCTGAATCTTTTAACTTTCGGGCATATTCGACCATGTCGACAATGTGGCTTAAGGATTTTGGATAATCACTGAGCTCCCAATAGATTTGCCCCAGTATATTGTTAATAGCAAATAACCCTTCCAAATGGTTAATTGATTCATAAATAGACCTGCACTGTGTGCATTCTAAAAGGGCTGCCTCATGACCCCCTAGTAGGTTTTGGCAATAGGCTGATGTTCTTTTGCTTTCTGCTTGCCCCAATTTGTAGTCTAAGTTGCAGGCCCACAGATACGCTTCCTGGCTCATTTTAAGCGCTTGCTCGGTTTGGCTATTTCTCAACTCCCAAGCCTTATGATTTTGTTCGTCAACATTCTTTTCATTTTCGCGGAAAAGTATCATCGTGTGGGAACCATCAATTACTAAAATATGGTTATGCTAGCATAGATACCATGGGTTCTATATGGACTTGGCGCTTAAAACATAATGCAATAGTCATGTTTTCAAATTTTGATTTTCTTGTAGGTGCTTGCAATGGTCCCAAATTTTGCTTCATGACTCTTGGCTTTCGGTGACGACGAAGTTAATGGTCATGAAATATGTAATGACCTTCTGATATGACCTTTATTGGCTAAAACAATCAAAAGTACTAGTCGGTTTTTCAAAACTGCGAGAATTTAAGAAAGATTGTCTAGCTAGATTGAAAGAGTCTGAAACCTAAATAGAAATAGGTTTCACAACATGTGAAGGAAAAATATCACCCTATGCAAAGCTCAAATTTTAACCTAATGAAGGTTGTATCAATCGTGCTGTTCTGCGGCCTATTGATCGGATTTTCTGGTGTCGTTCCAACAAATGCTACATCTAAAGATTCGTCTCAGGACCCGATACCGGTGGATCAGGAATCGGTTGATTCTGTCATGCCTGTTCAGAATGACGCTGATAAGCCCCCGGCCGATAATGGCGAAACAAATCTATTCATCGTGCAAGCGGCCGACATTGAAACTGCCAAACGTGCTGTTGAGTCGGTTGGTGGAAGCGTAACCCATGAGCTGAGCATCATTAACGGGGTTGGAGCTAAATTGACACCCGCCCAGCAATTACTTTTAGCGGAGCAGGATCAAGTCACAAATATTTTTCAAGATAGCCCGGTTACAACCGAATCTGACCCTGCTTTAACCTATAGAGACGAATTTACTGGATATTCGTTTAATGGCTCTCAAGGCTCACAGGCTTGGTCAAGTAATTGGATTGAAGTGGGTGAAACAAACGGCCCAGGAGCTGGAGATTTAAGAATTTCACAGAATCAATTGCAGATAAAAGACGATGACCGATACATCTGGCGGGCGGCCGATCTTTCGACAGCTTCTAGCGCGTCGTTATCTTTTCGCTACAAACGGATACTGTTTGATAATTCATCTGATTTTGTAGCTATCGAAATATCAATCGATAGTGGATCGAGCTGGTCTCAACTTCAACGCTTTGCTGGTCCAGCGAATGACTATAGTTATCAAACCGCCCAAATCGATATATCTGCATACGCGGGACACCCCATTCAGCTTCGATTTGTCACATCTTCTTCACTAGGAAATCAGGACAAGCTTCGAGTTGATGATCTAGAAATTAGCTATTTTGAAACCCCCACTGAACCTGATTCGGTTGATCCCAGTTCGACAGATGTGTCTGAAGCACCACCTAAAATCGGTGCCTTATGGCTTACAACCGGAGCACCAGTAATAGGATCAAGTGGGCTTGCAGGGATGGAAGATTCCGGCTGGACAGGTGGCACGATGCTTGAATTTTGGGATCCAGAATTAACTTTTGAATCCTCTGGTATCACTCATGGAAACTTCACCTCCGAATTTAGGTTAGATAATTTTCTAATTAGCCCCGGTCAGGCACAAGTAGATGCGCTCCATTATGTCAGTAATGACATCATCATTGGAACAAACAAAGTCCAACTGCTGGCAGGTGATCTTCTTTTATCAACTTATGATGATACGGAATTTCTACGAAACAAAGATGGATCTCAATTTAAGCAGTATGCAGAGGAAATCTTCTACTTTCGGCCAGACAATGCTGATGATTATAGTTCGGGTACTTTCCACCGTCTGGTTGATTTTTGGGAAATGGGAATGGACAATGTTAACGCCATCACTTTAATAGAAAAAGATGTGATCGTCGGTGACAAACTCCTCAAAGCTGGTAATTTTTTACTCGTAACGCGGGATGACTATCAAAAAGTATTTTATTTCGAGTCTGACAACCTAGATGATATCAACCCAACGGGAACCTTTTCCCTTTTACTAGATGGAAACGATATTGGAATCAATAGCGGCAATCCGATCATCGGCCTAGAACTGATCGAATCTGATATGGTTGTCGCTGATACAGAGTTTCATGCAGGCCAAGTCCTCATGACACTCTACTCATCCGACCATGTTGGTAACAATCAATTAGGGGTAAATGCACAAGATATTTTCCTGCTCGATGTGAGCAAAACAGGTGAAAACACGTCTGCTGAAGCAACGCTGTTTTTTGAAGGAGCTGATGTCGGTCTTGATAGTTGGGAAGAAAGTTTGTGGGGGATCACTTTGAAGAATGCAGGAACCTATGACACCGGCTTTCCAACTCTGATCGAGGCAGATCGAATTCACGAAGACGGCATCAACGGTTCGGGCGTTTCGATTGCCGTACTCGACACAGGGCATTGGTCGCACCCAGGTTTAGATGAAGGGATTTATGGACAAGATCGGTTGTTGGTTCAGTACGATGCCATCTTAGACCAGGTATCTACCTATGATGTTTCAAACGATGGCAGTGGGCACGGAACGCACATAACCAGTTTGGCTGTCAGCAGTAGCCAGGCTCCAAACGGGAAATATAATGGTGTTGCTCCTAATGCCAATCTTGTTTCGATTAAAGCTTTTACGGCCGACGGCCGGGGCAGTTATCTTGATGTGATTCGCGGCATAGCTTGGGCCGTTGATAACAAGGATGTGTATAACATCCGCGTCTTGAACCTTTCTTTTAGCGCAACACCCCAATCTTATTACTGGGACGATCCCCTGAACCAAGCAGTCATGTACGCTTGGCAACAAGGGATCGTTGTCACGGTTGCGGCTGGGAATACCGGCCCTGATCCGATGACTGTTGGTGTTCCTGGGAACTTGCCATATGTGATTACTGTCGGCGCTATGTCTGACCGTTACACGCCGGCTGACGGTTCAGACGATGTTTTAGCATCATTTTCTTCAACAGGTCCTACATACGAAGGATTTGTCAAACCAGACCTTGTTGCACCGGGTGGTCATATGTTGGGATACATGCCAGCCGGAATGTACATCGCCCGTAACTACCCACATTTTCACAGTGGGGGCGACTACTTTACGATGTCAGGCACTTCACAAGCTACAGCAGTGACGAGTGGGGTTGTTGCTTTGATGCTTCAAGAAAATCCAAATCTTTCACCCGATGATGTGAAATGTCGTTTGATGTTTTCTGCACGACCCGCAGTGAGGAAACAAGGCAAACTAGGGTACAGCATATTTCAGCAAGGAGCTGGTATGGTTAACGCTTATGATGCGGTAAAAAGCACTGCCAGCAGTTGTGCCAACCAAGGGTTGAATATCGCAAATGATTTAGCTGGTATTGAACATTATCAAGGTATGGCTGACCAGAAAGATGATGACGGGAAATACATTATCCTTAATGAAACGGGTTATGGATGGAATGGCAACCTTGCAAGGACAGGTGGCTTCGCATGGTCAGGTGGCTTTGCGTGGTCAGGCGGTTTTGCTTGGAGCGGTGGCTTTGCATGGTCAGGCGGCTTCGCTTGGAGTGGCAGCACTGATTGGGATGGTAATCCGGCTTGGAATGCTTCTTCAACTTCTGTGAACCAGTGGGTTGCCCAAGAGTAAAAAGAAATGCGACATCTTTTTTAGGCTATAGCTATATATGGGGTAATGAACCATATGTACTATTCTGTTGGCAAATGCCTGCAATATCGCCAGAATTAAAGCAAGTTGTAGATACTAAATTGTAGGCACATGTTCATTCATACGAGTTTACATTTAACGTCGTTTTGATTTAAAACGACACACAAAAACTGTTTTTAAAGGAAAAATCCCCTATGCACCCACCGTACCCTAACCTGCAAAAAAGCTTAGCTTTTGGCTTGTTACTCTGCTTGCTTTTTGGCTGTACCAATAGCAACGCAACCACATCGACCCTGTCGAGTTCAGATCTCCAAACTACCGAAATTGTATCTGAGGCTGTTAGTCAAGATGATGTTCGTCAAATAGGAGACTCCTCTGTAGAGAGCCTTTTAATTTCAAGCTCACAAGATTTAGAATTGGAGACACTCACATTTATTGTGCAAGCCGCTGATGTAGAGACGGCTGTAGCGGCCGTCGAAGCGGTTGGGGCTACAGTTACTCACGAGTTGTCGATCATCAATGGTGTTGGCGTTCAAATTACGGTCGATCAACAAGCACTTTTGGCTGAAAATCCAGAAGTCACCAATATTTTTCAGGATAGTCCGGTGCAAACCGAGGCAAATTTCCTGCAAAACTATCGGGATAGCTTCTCTTCTAATTCGTTTAGTGGGTCTGATGGTGCAGCGGTTTGGTCTGGCTCTTGGATAGAACAAGGTGAGTCAAATGGACCTAATCGGGGCGACATCCGTATTGTTGATCAAGCTCTCCAAATGACAGGCCGCAATCGCGCGATCTGGCGTGAAGTTGATTTAGCACTAGCTTCGACTGCAGACTTTTCATTTCACTATAAAGCAGAATCTTTTGATAGTGCTTCGGACTACGTTCGAGTTGAGATATCAACCAACAATGGCAAAAGCTGGCAACAACTTGAGCAGTTTGGTAATCAACCCAATGTTTATGGGTATCAAAAAGCACGTTTTGATCTAACTGCATATTTAGGTAAGACAGTTCGTTTGCGTTTTAGGACTTCCTCATCGCTTGATCGTTCAGACATCTTTAGAATCGATGATGTACAAGTTAATTTTTGGCAAGATGGCCATACCACTGGTCACGATACACATTTCCCAACCTTAATTCAAGCTGATATGTATCATGGGGCAAGTATTTATGGGTCAGGAATCGGTATCGCCATGATTGATACAGGTCACTGGTCGCACCCTGGTTTAAACAAAGGCGTCAATGGACAGGATCGTATGTTGGCAAAATATGATGCTATCGAGAACCGTGTGGTTTCTACCAATACCTCTAACGATGAAAGCGGTCATGGTACTCATATTACAAGTTTAGCGGTGAGTAGTAGCAAGTCGGACAATGGAAAATACAATGGCGTCGCACCTAATGCCAACCTGATTTCTATTAAAGCATTTGCGGCCGATGGCAGTGGTACTTATCCTGATGTGATCCGTGGAATTGAGTGGGCTGTAAACAATAAAAATGCTTACAACATCCGCATTCTAAATCTCTCTTTTAGCGCTACACCACAATCACACTATTGGGAGGATCCACTGAATCAAGCGGTAATGCGTGCCTGGGAAGCTGGTATCGTGGTCGTTGTTGCTGCTGGCAACGCAGGGCCAGATCCCATGACAATAGGTGTTCCCGGAAATGTTCCCTATGTTATTACGGTCGGCGCAATGTCAGACAATTACACGCCAGCCGATGGGAGCGATGATGTGTTGGCATCTTTCTCATCTGCCGGGCCAACTTTTGAAGGGTTTGTAAAACCTGATCTCGTCGCCCCTGGTGGCCACATGTTGGGTTATATGCCTTCTGATATGCGTATCGCTGAAAAGTATCCTCAATTCCATAGCGTTGGTGACTACTTCACTATGTCGGGAACTTCTCAAGCAACAGCGGTCACGAGTGGGGTTGTAGCTTTAATGCTTCAATACTATCCTCATCAAACCCCCGATAGAATCAAATGCACCTTGATGGGTACAGCACGGCCAGCTCTGGATGATAATAATCAACCGGCGTACAGCATCTTTCAACAAGGGGCTGGCATGATTAATGCGAAAGACGCCATTTCTGATTTCAGTCATAGAAACTGTGCCAATCAAGGGCTCAATATCGCCAATGACCTATCTGGGACACAACATTATCAAGGTAAAGCCAACCAAAATAACAGTGGCGATTTCTATATTATTGATCAGAGCGGCTTTGCATGGAGCGGTGGTTTTGCTTGGTCAGGTGGTTTTGCTTGGTCTGGTAATTATGCTCAGAGCAACGGATTTGCATGGAGCGGTGGTTTTGCTTGGTCTGGAGGTTTTGCATGGAGTGGCAGTGCCGATTTGAGCCAAGCGCCTGTTTGGCAGGCTACTTCAGCTTCGGTCAACCAGTGGGTCCCACACGAGTAAACCGATTTCATAACGTTTGATTTAAAAAGGGGCCAGTTGAATTTGTCAACTGGTCCCTTTTTTGTTATGGATTACTTTCTAAAACTTGTTCTGCCTCGATATCAACCAGTGCAAAGAACAGTTCATTGTCGGCCGCTGCAAAGCTGACACCGTATTGTGCCTCGCCTATGTGGGTCACATATGTGCGCCATTCTTGATCTGTGGAGAAGAGTGCTTCATCAATCCCATCAGCGCTCCACGCCAGCTCAATCGCTCGATCATGATTATCAACAATCGTTTGCTCTTCTGTTAGGAGTGCTAAGTTTTTAATGCTGCCCACCATCATTTCTCCATCGTAGTTGTCAATGCGAACACTGATCTCATCTAGCCCCTTATAAAAATAGATATCCCAGGCGGCTTCCCATTCGTCATACCAAGCGTACCGCTCCCATTCGGCCGGGTCGCCCAGAATGGCAAGAACTTCAGCGTTGTTTAAGACCAAACCTTCAGCCGCTGACTGTTGCAATTGATACTCTTCGACCGTGAGCGATTGCGGTGCGTACATCGCGTTAACTACGACAGGCAGCTCATTTTCATCTAGCCCAACGCCAGCCCAACTAATCCATTCCCAATTGGCATCAAATAGATCGATTTCCATTTGCCACTCTTCTTCATTCAGCCACATTTCAACATGCCATTCAGCATGTGTACTGAGCAGCATTGCAATCGGTTTTTCTTGGACCAATAGCTGCAACGCCTGTCGTTCTTGATCGCTGTCAATGTCATCTTCGGGCAAATCGGTAATGACTGGAATATCGACCCCTGACATGTTGCCCATCATGCCACCGCCCATATTGTTGCTGCCAACCATGCTGTTATCACCAGCGGCTGTTTGACCTGAATCTTGCATTGGGTCAGATGGTTCAGCGACTATGATTGTTTCTGTATCATTTTCGGCCGCGAGAGCCTCTGAGACCTTCGTCTCAACAATTCCCTCGATTTCTGCAGAATTGTCAACGACCTGCACAATTGGCTCGACGGCTTCAACAGTTGGATCGGCCGATTTTGTGATATTACAAGCTGTAAACGTAAATAGTATTGCCAAGTAAATAGCAGCTGTGAGTGAAAGTTGTTTTTTGTACATGAGTTTTTATGCGGGTGGCGAGGAGCGGGTGGCGACACAATTCCACAAACTTTTGCTAGCAAGTAACTCTAAACAAAAGCAATTTGGGATTGGTGTAGCTCCCTGCTCCTCGCTCCTCACTATTTATATCGAATTAACTAATCCCAATTGGGTGGCAACATGGCCGGGGAAAATTTGATCAATCGCGTGGCTATCCATCCGGCCAGTTAAGACCTCTGTTAGCACATCTCGATAATCAATTGTGATAGCAAGATCACCTTCAGCATCCAGCCCTTCTGGTGCGAGGCCGGGCCACTTAGCGTATACCTGCCCGCCGCGAACGCCGCCGCCCATCAAGAACATGACATTGCCGTGTCCGTGATCGGTGCCGCCGCTGCCGTTTTCGACCAGCGTCCGGCCGAATTCGCTCATAACGACGACCGTTACATTTCCCATTTGATCCTGCATATCGGTGTAGAACGCCTGGAGGCCACGCCCTAAAATGCTCATGAGCGTGCCGAATTCACCCCCAATCGTCCCTTGCGCTTCGTGCGTGTCCCATCCACCTAAATCAAGACAGGCCACTTCAAGTCCCACGTCTGCGCGAACAATCTGAGCGATTTGCTTGAGTCCCATATGGAACTCATCTTCGTAATAGTTGGCA
>JBGCDP010000264.1:0-7519 GCA_045105475.1 Anaerolineae bacterium | reverse complement strand
GCGGGAGGCGGTTGACCGCTACTTCCCGATGGCTTCAGGGCCGACGATGTCGCTTGAAACCTGCATGTTCACCAATTCACCCGACGGCCACTTCATCATCGGCCATGTGCCGAATATGGAGCAGGTTTATTTCGCGGCCGGGTTCACCGGTCACGGCTATAAGTTTGCGAGTGTGATGGGTGAAATCATGGCCGACTTGTCTGATCGGGGGTATACGCGCCATGACATCAGCCTGTTTGATCCGGAACGCTTTTCGGCCGGTGGCAGCCTGATGGGGATCGCCGATAAAGAGCCGTTCCGCAGACACAAGTATGATTCGCAAGACCGGATCATTATGCGCCGTGACCGGCTGATGCAAGAGCATGGGTATGGGCGTGGTTCGCACGGCCCAAGTTCGCATGGGCGAACCATACATCTGAATCGTGGCTCGTTGAACAATCGGCACGGTCTACCCCGCAGGGGCATGATCGGCGGTGGACGACGCGGTGGCTTTAATCGGGGGCGCACAGGCGGCCGATTTAGTGGCCGTCAAGGTCAGCAGGGCGGATTCCGAGGTGGTATGCGCCACGGTCGGAACGGGTACGGAGACACGACTGATCCATGGTATTGGAAGTCAAATGATGTAGATCCGAATTGGTAGGTAACCAACAAATAGAAATAAAAAAGCGGCCGGAAATTTGAAGATTTCCGGCCGCTTTTTTATTACGTCGATCACTTCCTCTAAATCTGCTCAATCCCCAAACAATCATATAGTGCTGAACGCAACGCCTCTTCCCGTGGGTCAACAATTAAGTGAAACCCCATCCGGTTCATCCCATAGGCATACCCGATTTCAGCATCAGGGTCCGCAAAGCCAAACGACCCACCGGCCCCTGGGGTGCCAAACGAATTGGTGCTGCTGCCAAAATGAATATCGGCCGATGGTTTCAAATATCCTAGCGAGAATGAGCTGTTGATATGCAAAACCTCATCCATCGATCCCCCAGATGGTGGTGCGGCCGGTTGCGTCAACGCTTGCAGCGTTTCGGCCGTGAGTCCCAAGTTTTTACCGCCTGTCGCAAACTCACCATACGCCTTCGCGATCCCTCGTACCTCTCCGATTCCGTTTGAAGCAGGCAATTCTATCGACTGCATTTCAACATCGTTATAACGCCGGGGCAGGCCCAATACTTTGGGATTGGCAAAAGAGCGTGAGGTAATCGATTTTGGATTGAGAAAGTTTTTCACAAACGGCCATGGGAGTTTGTTTAGATGAAACAACATCTGCCAAGGTGCGTAGGCGTCTAAAACAGCGATACGACTCCGTGGAATGTCACTAGGCAATCCGATATAGAAATCAATCCCTAATGGCTTAGCGATCTCATCTTGAAAATACCGGCCGATGGTTCGTTTTTGTGGATCAACCCGCCGGAGCAATTCACTCTCATACCAGCCCAACGTAATCCCATGATACCCATGTTTCTGCCCCGGCTCCCAAGCGGGCTTTTGCATGGCGATCGCTCGTGAAACCTGATCGGGGTCTCCCAGTGCGGCTAAATCAAGCGGTTCGTCTATCGCACACACACCGGCCTGATGGCTAAACAGTTGCCGAATCGTAATCGCCTCTTTGCCATTTTGGGCAAATTCTGGCCAATGTTGAGCAACCCGATCGTCATAATCAAACAGGCCGTGAGAGTTGGCATGGGCAACCGCCATCGAAGCCATCCCTTTTGTTGTTGAAAAGACGAGTACGCAAGTGTCTTCTTCCCACAGCCCCTTGGTGCTTTGGTCTCGATAGCCGCCCCATAAATCGACAACTTTCTCCCCTTTATGGTAGATGGCACACGCCGCTCCCAACTCGTTCCGTTCTGAAAAGTTTCGAATAAACTGATCACGGACTTTTTCGAATCCGGGTGCTACTGATCCATGAATATGGGAATGATTTTCCGCCATTTGTTCCTACCTCGAAGCTATGTTCTTGTTAAATCAAATCTTTTCAAATGTAGCTTGATTATAGGTTCAAAACAGATGCGAGCCAGCTAGATATTTTTGAGCAGCAACTTGCATAAATTGAAACAAAAAAGCGGCCGGAAATCCTCAAATTTCCGGCCGCTTTGTGTTTTACCAACGACTCGTTCTTAAGCTTTGCCCAGAACTCATTCCGCAAAATGCCACCAGCGTAACATCTCCCGCACTTCAGCCCGGCCATCCACCCGAAACTTCTGCAAAATATGGCGTACATGCGTCCGCACCGTCCCTCGTGTAATGCACAAGCGCTCAGCGATCTCATCGTTTGACCAGCTTAAACAGATAAATGCAGCGACCTCTTGCTCCTTGGGCGTAAGCGTATGCCACAGCTTCGCTGATCGATGATAGGCTCGTCGGTCTGCAATTCCTGCCTGCAAAATTTCCACCGTCATCTCATCTGGCTGCATTCCCTCTCGGTCGGCCAGCCGTTTGATCTCTCTCGCTAACGGCTGGGTATAGCTCAAGACCGCCCTATCAGGCTCATTGTTCTCTTCATCAGGAGAGAGTTGAAATGTTTTCAGGAGACGTTGTAGCAAAGACATGATGTGATTTACAAGTTTAGATTGACGACAGATTGTGCTCAACCTATCAAGAACATGCGTTCTAAATCTGTCAGCCGATTTTATTCCACTTGCCAGCTCTGAGTCGTAAAGGAAGCGTGAAAGGCCGAAAAATCACCCGCTTGCCCTACGTGTGTATGCCTAAGGCATATGCTGAAAACAAGAATATTCCGCCAAAAATATGCCTGCGGCCGATTGTGAACAGACTACACCGAAGTTAATCTGAGCCTATGTCAACACTCATATCCCGATTTTCCTCAACCCTGCTGGCTACCAGCAAATTGCAGCTACTCATCGATATCGACAGAGATGTCGTGCATCAGCTGATCGCATGGGCGGCCGGACATGGCCCAGTCCATGTGATCGACTGTGGCTGTGCGTTTAACGCCACCCGTACGCTCGAGCTGATCCATCTTGAGCATGTTCATTTCAAACAAGCGATGGAGAATATAGAAGTCTCCCGGCCGTTTACCGCTTATCAATTTAAAACAGCGGCACGAGGGTTGATCAAGCATCCCCCGCCCGCTGGCTCACCCATTGTTGTGATAGGGGCACTTCGGCTGCTATATGATGACAACATCCAGCTTGGTGAATCTATGCGCTTGCTCAACACACTCTTGGCCGATTTACAGCAGCTACGTCAACATTCTTTAATCATTCTGACCGCCTCCCCTCCACCGGCCGATATGCAGGCCCGACTCTGCTTGCTCCAAGCGGTCATGCAGACGGCCGATCAGGTCATTGTGCGAGAGCCACCACAACCGGTACAAAGTCAGCAACTTTCCCTCTTCAGCCAAGGAGCATAACGACTCACATGGGACGATCTCAACTTACCACCACCGACAAAATCAATCGACTCACCTCAAACCATTTCGGCAATTTCCGGCGCTCACTCATGAGCCTCAATGAACGGCGGGCATTTGACCAGCTATTTGCCGCGGCTAAAAACAACCGGATGGCGATTAGCCAAGCCAACGATGTCCTGCCGATTGATGCGGCCCAAATGGTGATGATCATCGATTTACAAAGGCAAATCGCTAGCTTGCAAGAACGTCTCGATCAGCAACTCACCGTCGGCCTTGATGAACGCATCGATGAAAAACACGACAAAGCTTGAAGGTTGGCTGTTACAAACCTATCTAAACGAAGAGCGGGGGATGACCGTTTGGTTTATCGACGATTTGGGTGAACGACATCGATTTCAACTCGGCTTAGATGTGACCTTTTATGCGGCCGGCCCTTTTCCCCGCTTGCGTCAGCTTTGGCGTTTTTTGCAGGCACAGCCGTTTGCGCTTTCACTCGAACGGCAGCAAAAAAGAGAGCTGTTTTCTGGCGACATCGATCTACTGGCCGTCACCGTTGATGCCGCCCAGCAAAAGCGGCTGTTTTACCCTGTGCTCAGCCAGTTTCCCGACTTAGACTATTTCGATGCAGATGTGCTCCCTGCGCTCCACTTAACCGCTCGCAGCGCCGTTTTTCCACTGGCACGCTGTCGCCTAACCGTTGAAGATCAGCAGATCGTCGAGCTTGAATCTTTAGATTCCACAGCGGACATTGAGTACGCGCTACCCGCTTTACGCTTGTTGTATATCGAGCCAGAATGTGACCCATTCCATAAACCCCCATCTTATGTCGATATTAAAGCGGACAAACAATATCGTATCGCTGTCACCTCAACTGACACGTTTCTCAATCGGATCAACGCGGTTATTAATCGCTTTGATCCCGACATGATCGTGACCGCTCATGGGGATAGCTGGCTCTTTCCCTATCTGTTTGACTACTGCCAAAAACATGACCTTTCTTATTTTAATCCGTGCCGAGATCAAGATCGTCGGCCGCTGGTTAAAGACCCCCTGAGCTATCAAACCTATGGGCAGACCTTGTATCGCGCCTCCCAAACCTATCTGTTTGGGCGCATACACATCGATGCGCGAAACTTGACCCAAATCTACGAGTCGGGCCTAGTCGGCGTGTTTGAACAGTCTCGCATTACCGGCATGCCTTTGCAGGACGGGGCACGTAAATCACCTGGAGCCGGTTTTTCGGCGATGCAGGTGGTGACCGCTTTAAAAGAAGGGGTGCTTGTCCCGTTTCGCAAGGCGCAGGCTGAACGGCCGAAGACGGCCCTGCAACTGCTACGGGCCGATCAGGGTGGCCTCATCGGTCAGCCAAAGTTGGGCATCCACTACGGTGCCATCGAGTTTGATTTTATTTCGATGTATCCGGCCATCATCACCAACTTTAATCTCTCTCCTGAAACGGTGTTTAAAAGCGGAGCAGCAACAGCATATGTCCCTCAGCTGGGGTATTCAGTTGACATGTCGACTGAAGGATTGATTCCGAAAACGCTCCGGCCGCTCGTTAAAAAGCGTATCAGCCTAAAATCGAAATTGGCCACCATCGACCGGCGAGACTGCCGCTACCGTGAGTTTAAGCAAAAGAACAATGCTCAAAAAAGTCTGCAGACGGTTGCTTTTGGCTACATGGGGCACAAACATTTTAAGTACACTCAAATCGAGGTACATGAGAGCATCACCGCCTACAGCCGTGAAGCGATGCTAATCACCAAAGAGATCCTTGAAGAGGCGGGGTTTGAAACGATTCATCTGTATGTCGACGGGATTTACTTTAAAAAAGACGAGCCGACAAGCCAAGCGGAACTCGATCAGCTCTTGAAAAAAATCGAGGAGAAAACGGGGCTACCTATCGGGAATGAAGGGGTCTACAAATGGATTATCTTTTTGCCCTCGAAAGAAGACCCGCTGGCCTCGGTGCCTAATCGTTATTTTGGAACGTTTGCCAACGGGGAGGTAAAAGTACGCGGGATTGAGGCGAAAACGCGGGACACGCCACCGTTTATCAAAGAGGCGCAGATGGCGATTATAAACATCATGGCGGGCGTGCCGTTTGGGGAAAGATTAGAGCCCTGCATGCCGCAGGCGCTTGCTGCGTTTCGGGGCTATATTGACAAGCTCCGCAACGGCCAAGCCAACGTTGAATCGCTGGTGATTACACAGGTCTTGACTCGAGAAGTGGGAGAGTACAAGGTCAACACCCGTGTGGCACGGGCGGCTCACCAGCTAGAAGCGGCCGGGAAGCTGCTGAGCAAGGGGATGCGGATTCGTTACCTGCTATCCCGAGGCGAGCCGGGGGTGCTAGCGTGGGATGCTCCGGCCGAAATCACGCTTAAAATGCTTGATGTTCCGCTCTATTTAGAGCGTTTAATTTCGGCCGGACACACGGTGTTCCAAATGTTTGGCATTTCAAAAGATGAGTTAAGGCGGTATCTGCTCGATGATGTCGTTCAGCTGAAGTTGCCCAAAATAATAAGGGGTTCAGAACAGAGATTGCCATTATTATATAGGTGCGGTTAAACCGATGTGTACAAAGTTGATTGGGCGACAGTCGGCCGATGGTTTTCTAGACGTTTACCACAACGGAGTTGTAAACAAAGCAGCCCATTCAAACCGATTAGTTATCAGAGTAGCTTCTCGAAATTATGGTACTTTTGATAAAAAGTCTATATTATTTAAAATTATAAAATTGTCCTCAAACTTAAATATGAATCTAGTGATCCTTTTAGCTGATGTATTAGCGATAAAAACATTCCCAAATGAATTTACAAGATTTAGTTAAAAAAATTGAAGATCATTTTAACTTGCCAGAGCTTCGTGATCTATCCTTCCAAATGGATATCACCTTCGATGATCTGAGAGGGGAGACAAAATCTGATAAGAGTAGAGAATTGGTTCAATATTGTGACCGAAGAGGAAAAGTCGATGCATTAGTGGTGAAACTTATTGAGTTAAGATCAAATGTTAACTGGCTTGCACCACAATTTGACAGTAATCATTCTCCATCTAAACCCCAAGATGAGTCATTGATTCAGGAAAGAGATTCCACTAATTACAATGAACTAACAGTAGAAAAGATTCGGCTATTACTAAGCGATTTCTCGGATGATAGCTTCTACATTAAAGACAATATTCCCTTAAATAAACTGAATAATGCGATTAATAGTTATGCAACTGATATTATGCCAGATCAGGTTTTAATCCTTTATGATGACACTTTGTTTGAGACAGCGAAAAAAGGTGTATTGCTTACAAAGGACAGCGTCCACTGGAAAATCAATCAAGAATCAGGGCATTGCGACTACACAGAGATCAATCATGTAAAATTCGATCACTCTATCATGTTAGTTACTGGAAATCTTCAAATTAACGATTGGATCATCCCAATAGGTGATGGATCACTCACGGGTAAGGTTGGAAATGCGCTTGCCACAGTTCTTCGTAGTCTAATAATCCGATGAACGCCTACTCGCAATTGATTTTCTAAACGTTTACCCTAGAGGCTTCACCACAAAAGCAGAGCATTTGGGTCAGTTAGACGGCGGACTGGCGATTACACACCATAAATTTAATAAAGCACATCACCGATATTGGGAGAAATAAATGTCAGCAGTTTCAGACGGCCTTACTCGGGCACTAAATGGGCCTTACACATTACCGCTTGTTCTAGATTTGAAAGCGAATCACAAATACATTCTTTTTTCCGATCAACATAAAGGAGCCGGTGATAAAGCGGATGAATTTCGCAAGTGCAAAGCAGCGTATACGGCCGCGTTAAACCATTATCGAGAGGCTGGATTCACCTTAATATTGATGGGTGATGTCGAAGAGCTTTGGGAGCAACGATTTAAGAAAGTTGAAGAAGCGTACCGAGATATATTGGAGCTAGAAGGGAGTTTTCCGGCCGGACGTTATTACCGTATTTGGGGAAATCATGATGATGAATGGATGTATCCTTGGGCTGTGAACAAGCACCTTGCTAGATATATGCCCACAGGCGCGGTTTTCGAGGGGATTCGATTTGAAGTCAAAAACGACTCCGAGTCTTTAGGAACGATACTACTCTTGCACGGACACCAAGGGACCTTTGCTTCA
>JBGCDP010000263.1:0-6260 GCA_045105475.1 Anaerolineae bacterium | reverse complement strand
AAAGGGTTTATTCTGACTCTATAGTGGGTTGAAAGACACGCTCCCTGAGCCTGTTGAAGGGAGCGTGTTTTGCACAGTCAAAAGAGCCTGCCAAGCTGCTCAACCTGTGAATGAGTTGCCTATGTTGCTCGGTTATCTTCCGTAATTCGGCCGAAGCTTTTAACCGCTTCCTCAGCACCAACATCACGCCAAGTTTCAGCCAAAGCCGAGGTCGCCCAAGCCTGCATACTTTTTAGTCCTAGAATGTGCTGGCAATAGTCGCTAGATATTTGGCTCAGTTGCAAACCGTACGTTTGGGCACGAAACACGACTGGCGCATAAAATGCATCGGCCGCTGTAAACGTTGTGCCTGTTAAGAACGGTCCACCAAAACGACTAATCCCCTCTGACCAAAGTTCGTCTATGCGGGCCACATCTTTTTTAAGTCCATCTGTCACCTCGTTCAGTTCAACGCGTAGACCGACGGTCATGCCGCACATCGTGCGTAATGACCCAAAGCCTGAATGCATTTCGGCTGCCACGCAGCGCCCCCACGCTCTCGCCGCTCTGCCGGCCGCCCATACTTGTGCATGGTCTTCTGCCACATATTCCATGATAGCCATCGAATCCCAGACAGTTACATCCCCATCTGTTAGACAGGGGACCTTGCCGTTGGGTGAAAATGCTCTGTAGCTGTCCCAATTTGATTGCCCTTTAAACGGGATTAGCTTTTCTTCAAACGGGATTTCAAGTTCGCTAAGTAAAACCCACGGCCGTAAGGACCATGAAGAGTAGTTTTTATTGCCGATATAAAGTGTATACATTATGTTTTCCTTTGGCTTTTTATTCTTTGCGTGTGTAGGTCCAGTTCCCACCAGACGCTGCTTCGATTGCGTCAGCCACACGTCTTGGAATTTTTATAACCCGTTCTGGAGTTTGCGCAAAACTCATGTGCACCTCTGGCAAAATGACTGTTTTCTCGTATGCATTAATTTCTTCAAAAGGGATTTTTAATGGAGGATGGCCCACTCGGTATAGAAACAGAACAGAGATTCCCAACTCTTCATCATTGACAGAAAAAGTGAGAACACCAGAATAACCCATCCAACCAAACCTGGCACTCCTAAATCCCAGTGATTCATTTTTGTAGCTAAGCTCTCCTTGATAATGTTGAGCAATTGCATTCCAACCTCCAATCCTGGAGGTAATAAAAGCGATGAAAGACCAGAGCGCGGTAAAAAAGACCAAGAAAATGACGATAATTAGGGGAATAAAAACAGCTTCGTTTTCTAGCATTAAGTTATCCTGTGCAAATTCGAGTGGGTAGATTCGGACCACCGGTTTTAGTGCTTCGTTTCTCTAGCAAAATGACATCGTGCCAGATTCCTTTGCGCTGACCGACTTTTTCACGAAAGCCGATTTCGCGAAAACCCTGCTTTTTATGCAAAGCCAAACTAGCATGGTTTTTGGCAAAGATTTGAGCATCAAGGGTCCAATATTTTTCAGCTTCAGCCGCCTGTTCCAAAGCACTCAAAAGGGCCGCACCCACGCCCATCCCTTGAAAGTTCTTACCAACATAGACGCTGACCTCAGCGACGCCGACATAGCCTCAGTTACCGCCAATGGGGCTGAGAGCCGCCCAGCCCAGAACGGTGCCATCTGCGTTTCGGGCCAAGAGTCGGCCGATTTCTAGATAGTTCTTATCCCACGCTTTCCATGACGGCGTGTTTTCATAAAAGTTTGCGAGTCCGGTTGCGATTCCTTCCGCATAGATTTTTTTGACCTGTTTCCAGTCTGTCTTTTGCATCGATTCGATTTTAAAAGTAATCATGTTATTCCAAGACCGACAAAATCAGATCAATCTCATCTTCTGAATTGTAATAGTGTGGGGAAACTCGAATGCCACCTGCCCGCAAACTGACCGCTATATTCTGCTGTGTTAGGCGTTCCATAAGCGTTACACCTTTGGTTACCGGATGAGTAAAGGTCACAATGCCCGATTTCTCACTTGGCCCACGATGGCTTGTTATTTGATAGCCACGAGCCTCAAGCCCGGCACACAGTTGGTCTGTAAGGTCGATGATTCGCTGTTCAATGACATTTGGACCGATCTCAAGGATTGATTTCAACCTAGCTGTGAGCCCATAGATGCCGGTGCTGTTTTCTGTGCCTGGCTCAAATCGGCCGGCATTCGGTAGCAGCTCTTTCTCACGCACAAAATTAAATGGATCGCTAAAGCTGAGCCAGCCGATATTTGTAACTGCTATCTTTTTCATTGCTTGATCTGACAGCGCCATAAATCCGATCCCCAACGGACCCATCATCCATTTGTGCGCACTAACAATCAGCGCATCAACATTGCATTTAACGACATCGAGATTAATAGCTCCAATCGACTGGGTGCCATCAACTACCAGCAAAGCACTATGGCCCCGGCAAATTTTCCCAATCTCTTCGATGTTGCAATGGAACCCGTTGTAATACTGAACTTGGCTTAACGCAACGACCTTTGTGTTTTCATCAATGATATCGAGTAGGTTTTTCGGCAACGTTTTGCCATCCTCCGATTCAATGTGACGTAGTTCAACCCCTTGGTTAGCCAGTTTTTTCCATGAAAAATAGTTGGATGGGAACTCCCGGTCCGGAACGATGACATTGTCACCCGGCCGCCAGTCGAGCCCATTGGCGATTTTTGACACCCCATCTGACGTATTTTGAATCCAAGCAATGCGCTCCGGCCGACTATTGACTAGCTCTGCCGCTAACTTTCGCCCCTGCCGGTCAAGAGGCAATGAATCTTCCCAAGCCGTCCCAGTATGATAAACGTGCATATCAGCCCGTTCGACTATTGCGTCCCGCACACTCAGTGGAATGGGACCAACAGCTGCGTGATTCACGTAAACGGTTGAATCAACAATCGGAAAGTCGGCCCGAATTTTTGCAAGATCAAAGTTGTTCATATTTGTCATTGAATAAATCTGTTTTTTGCTGGTTATTTCCCTATTGCTATGAGACCATCCACTCTACACACATCACAGCTTGAATAAATGTTTATTTTAGACTTATTTTCAAGCCAGCCAAACTTAAGCAGGTAACCTTTGACCAAAGAAGAAAGATTTACAAGCAACTATCGGTGGGCTTTGCTGGCCCTTATTGCCTTAAGCAGCATGTTGACCATCGCTATGCCCAGCAGCGCGCTCTCTGTATTATTTGATGAAATCCGCCAAGACATCGGCTTGTCTATCGTCCAAATCGGCGTCATATGGTCTGTCTCCTCTTTTACCGGCCTTCTCATGGCGCTACCAGGAGGGCTTTTATCAGATCGCTTTGGCCCACGGACGATGTTGACGATTATTTTTATAGTCGGCGGTTTTTTTAGTCTGCTTCGAGGGTTTACAACCAGCTACATTCCTTTTTTACTAACCAGCTTTGTCTTTGGTATTTTTCTCGCCACAGCTGGTTTGAATATGATCAAGGTGGTCACCGGTTGGTTTTCACCGGCCGAACGAGGCATGGCAACCGGGGTCTTCTCGGCGGGATTTGCAGGCGGTTTTTTAATAGGGTCATTTTCGGCCGCAACCTACCTCTCACCATGGTTAGGGGGTTGGCCCAACGTTTTCTTTCTGTTTGGTGGCCTTAGCATCCTGATCGGCATCGCGTGGTTTGTGCTGTATCCAAAATTGTCAGAAGAAGAGACCTTGGCGCGTCAAGCACTCACTTTACGAGAGTCGACCATTGACCCGCTCAAGCAAGTTCTGCTCAAACCAAACCTCTGGATTATCGCTGTCGCAAAGCTTGGCTTTTTGGGATGTGTGCGAGGCTTTTCTGGCTATCTGCCACTGTATTTGCGAGGGCAAGGGTGGTTGCCGACACAGGCCGACTACACCATTTCACTGTTCTACTTGTTCAGCCTTATCTTTGTTATCCCGCTATCGATCTACTCAGATCGAGTGGGCCGCCGTCGCCCCTTTTTGGTTGTATTGACTGCGGTGCTTGGGCTTGCCGTTTTAGGTGTCCCTCTCACCGGCGGCTGGGTATTGATTTTGTGCGTGATACTCGCAGGGCTGACGTTTGACGCGGTGATGGGGCTGTCTGTCGCGGCCGTAACCGAAGTTAAAGGTGTGGGGGCTGCGCTAGCCTCTACCGCCGTGGGCTTAACATTTATGATTCAGCAATTAGGGGGCACACTCGCCCCCATTATCGGCAATAGTCTAGAGTCGTACAGCCCTCAAGCCCCGTTTTATTTCTGGGGTGGAATGGCTTTAGCTGGATCACTCCTCATCGCTTTTATGTCTGAAGAAAAACGGCTTGGTTAGTACCCTTTGGCAAAGTCGATGACGTATTCAAGCGGCTCACCCTTTACGAAGTGCATGTAATTTCTGTGGAAGATGGGGACGACGTCTTCTGGAAAGCTTGGGGCAGATGTGTGGGGTGTGATGGTTAGGTTTTTGGTTGTCCAGAATGGGTGATCGGCCGGAAGTGGCTCTTGCCTGAAAACGTCTAAAATAGCCCCTGCAATCTCCCCGGATTCTAAAGCGTCGATCAAATCTGCATCGATAATTGATGTGCCACGCCCGATGTTGAGCAGTAATGCTGACGGCCGCATCGCTTTAAAGACCGCTTTTCCCAACATGTTTTCAGACTCTGGTGTGTGGGGCATCGTTGTGATGAGGTAGTCAACCCCGGCCGCCATTTCGAGTAAAGCGTCAGCTTGTCCAGCTTTGCTAGAATGAAAGTAGAGATCAACTTGATCACAGTTTTCGCTGCTGCGTGTATAGCCCCAAACTGTCAAACCCAACGTTTTGAACAAAAGAGCGATATCTGTCCCGATGGACCCTACGCCGATAATGCCTATCGTTTTGTTTTTCAAATACCCCGTGTTGATTGTGTCCCACGCTTTGTTTTGCTGGTCGGCCGCATGCTTGTGCAGATGTCGTTCGTGGGCCAAGATGTAGGTGAGCGCGTATTCAGCGATCAGTCGGCCGAAAATTCCTTTTACATTGGTAAGTTTGTAGTCTGTGCGCATGGCTGGCTTAACGAACGGTTCGACCCCGGCCCAAGTTGACTGCACCCATTTCAGGTTTGTGGCTTGTTCAAGGGCTGGCGCAATTTTTGCCGGTGAACCGAACAAAATATCAGCTTGGGATACGGATTGCTCATCTGCATCTTTTGCGAAGCTGATTGTGGCACCAGGCCAAGGATGTGCTGCCATTAACTCTTTGTAGGGTTCAAATTCTTCGGTCAAGACTAAAATGTTATGTTTCATACGGTTTTTACCAACTTAAAGGGATTTTGAATTAGAATAGTTGAGGCTGGAAATAATTTCATTTACTTATTTATAGGTTTAAACAAGCATGACTTTATTTTGCCCCAATTGTAGAGGAAGCATTTTACATGAGCACCTCGATCTAAATCGAGGGGGAGCTGATTGTATCCACTGTGATCATACATTTGCCTTGTCACGTTATGAGCTACGTTTATTACGAGGAGAACCACGTAGACTTCAAGATCTAATCTCAAAGCCCAGTTATATAAAAGTCGTTGAGGACAGCGATAAAGCGTTCAAGTTTGGTTACCGTTGGTTTGATGGAGAAGCGGTATTTAGCCTGATTTTTGGTGCTGGGTGCTTATTCTTTTCGATTTATATAACTTTTTTGGCTGATATAGATTGGGTAAGAGAGTGGCGTTACCTTGAAGGGTTTGGAACGACACTTTTGTCTCTTTTTGCCTTTTTTCTGATTTCGATTTTGCCTGCACTCACTGGGTTGGCTCTTGTTTTTAAAGGGTTTGCATGGATGATCAACCGGACTTTGATTACGGCCGACCATGAGTTTTTTACGATACATAACGGCCTGATACCTTATCAAGACAATCATCGAATTGCGGCAAGCCAGCTGAAACAATTTTACGCTGTTCGGAAAACTGTAAAGGTCAAGTACAGCAAAAGGCACTACCATCTCCTCTATGTCATTTTGGAAGACGACAAGCATGTACGCTTATTGTGGGAAAAAGACCCTGAGCTGGTTGTCTATGTCGAGCAACAGCTTGAGCGTTTTTACAATATTGCAAATCAGCCTGTCGAAGCGCGCCGGAGGGCAGCTTGAATCACTTTGTTTGTTTTTAGGGCACAGAGCATGCCTTTGGGCCGATTTTGCTGTCCGCAAATCCCCTTTTGGCTTCGGGCCAAATCTGATTTATCATTAAATTGCGTAAGATTTCAATTTAGTTGTCGGTTAGCCAGACAATGCTGTTCATAAATTGTTGGCTGATTTTCAGATTCA
>JBGCDP010000262.1:0-21128 GCA_045105475.1 Anaerolineae bacterium | reverse complement strand
GTTTCCATCAGCACTACCGATATCAACGCCTTCATAAAGCTGCTGGGCGATCCGCATCGTTTTTTGCGTACCAAAGCTCAACTTACGAGAAGCTTCTTGCTGCATCGTGCTCGTTGTGAAAGGTGCCGCAGGTTTACGTTGGCGAGTGCCTATCTTGATGGCATCTACGTTCCAAGTCGCTTTCTCTAAAGCCTCAAGGTGGGGCAAAACGTCTGATTCTTGATTCAGAACGGGCTCTTTGCCTTCAAACCGATGCCATTTAGCGATGAAATTATGGCGGTTTTTGTCGCCTTCATATTTATGCTGGCTGACATTTGCTTGAACCGTCCAATATTCGACTGGGTCAAACGCATCGATGGCACGCTCACGTTCAACCACTAAGCGTAGAGCCACTGACTGTACACGTCCGGCCGACAAACGGCCGCGCACTTTACGCCATAGCAGAGGGCTTAGCTTATAGCCTACCAAACGGTCTAAGATGCGCCGTGCTTGCTGAGCATCGACCTGCTGCATGTCAATCTCACGCGGTGTATCAAAGGCAGCTTGTACGGCCGGTTTTGTGATTTCATGAAACACAACCCGTTGAGTCCGTTCAGGCTCCATCTCTGCGCTTTCTAAAACATGCCAGGCAATCGCCTCACCTTCACGGTCAGGGTCAGTTGCTAGGAATATCTCTTTCGCTTTTGAAGCCGCTTCTTTAAGCTCTTTCACCAACGGCCGTTTTTCGTTTGGCACACGATATTCAGGCTGGAAATTATTTTCAGGGTCAACGCTTAAACGTGACTTCAACAAATCACGCACATGGCCCACGCTTGATTTAACCGTATACCCTTTGCCAAGGTATTTGCCAATCGTCTTCGCTTTGGCCGGTGATTCAACAATCACCAAGCGACCAGAGCGCCTCACAGCAGCTTTACCTTTCTTCCCTTTTTTCTTAGTTGCAGCCTTCTTCTTTTTAGCAGCAGGCAGCACAGCAGGTTTCTCCAATCCTTCATGGAGAGGTGTCATACCACGCTTGTAAACATTCCCATCACAGACCGAGCATTTTCCCCGAGTCGCCGGGGTTCCGTTCGATGCCCACTCCGCTTTTGCGTCTTTGAACACACGGTGTTCTTTACATTTAAGGCAGTAGCCTTCTATCTGAATATCGTTTGCCATATTTTTCAATATGCCCCAGACTTTTCAATAATGCAAATATTGAGAAGAAATTAGAATAGAAGTTTTCTATTATAGTCAGCCAAAATTGGCTGCTTCTAATAAAAAACAAAACCAGCCTGAGCCGCTTAAATCACAACCCAGACTGGCATTATTTCAAAAACCATAGAAGCTGAAAGCAGATAAAATCTTACTTTAGCTAAATGATTCTAAATCGGTTCCAGCAAAACCTTCAACCAATGCTTTCACTTTTTTAATATCATCTTTGTGAACCACAAGAACTGCGTTCGGGGTGTTCACAACAATCATCCCTTCTAACCCAACACCCATTACAATTTTGTGGTCTTCATAATTGTAAACAAGTGAATCTTTAGAATCTGAGTCGATAACCCGGCCGCGTGTAACGTTTTCTTCGACAGATGGGTTGATCGCTTCCTTTAAAGAATAAAGTGTCCCAGGATCAGACCAGCCCATTGGAGCGTGAAGTACGGCCGCATCTTTTGGATTCAAATGGGTCAAGATAGCATCATCAAAGCTGATTGATTCAAGCGTTGGATAAATACGATCCAACGTCGCTTGATAGCTATCTGTACCGATAGAAGCTGCAATTTCATCAAGCTGAGTTGCCATCTCGGGCATATATTCTTTATACGCATTCTGAACATATCCGATGCTGGTTACAAAATAACCGGTATTCCAGACACAGTTTTTAGATGCATACATTTCTTCACACAAGCTTTGCTCCGGCCGGTAGGTCAATTTACCAAAGTTATAAAAAGAAGTACCGTCAATATTTCCGCGCTCACCGCCCAAGTTAATCCAGCCTAAATTCGCATTTGCAAAGCGAGGAGACTCACCCATGAAGACCATATCAGCCTGTTTTTGCTGAATGATTTTTTCGGCCGTCCCCATCACACTCTGGAAGACAGGGACGTCTTTCATGTAGTTGTCCCCCCATAAAATCCCTACCGGCTCGTCAGCATCTCCATTCTTGCCCAGATGGGCCATCGCCAAGCCTACGGCAGCCGCTAGGTCACGACGGGTGGGTTCACCAATTACGTTTTCAGGGGGCACATCGGGTAATTGATCCCGAATGATGTCGGCATAACGCTGATTGGTTGAAATAAAGATATTCTCAGCGCCAAACTGAGGCAAAACGCGATCCACTGCAAGTTGAATAGTCGAACGATCACCGATAATTGGCTCAAATTGTTTAGGTGAACTTGAGAGGCTAATGGGCCACAAGCGGCGGCCGAAACCACCTGCAAAGATAATTACTTTCATAGTTAAAAAATCTCCATTTGAATGGTGAATAAGCGGAGGGTTCCGCAACCACCATGAGTAGTATGTGTTAAATAGGCGCAAGGCAGAAATAGAAACTTTCTATCTCTTACCCGAACCGAACTAATGTTGCTAACTTATTTGGTTTTTGCAAAGCGCTCCCTGCTCAACAAGACCTAATTGAATTCTATTTTTATTACTTTTTGCCTTACGCTCTATCTTGCAATCACATATTTCATGCCGCCAACATGCTGAACCATACCCTTCAGTTCAAGCAAGGTTAGCGTACTACTAACTTGGCTACTTGGTAACCCTGACAATTTTGCTAGCCCATCGATATGCTGAGGTTCATTACTCAGAACTGGCAAAAGTGCCGCTTCTTCGGCCGATTCTGGCAATGCCATTTGAAACGCTTGCTGATGAATAACCTGTTCCACCTGAATTTCCTCAAGCACATCTTCAACACACGTAATGAGTTTGGCTCCTTCTTGAATCAATCGGTTAGGGCCAGCACTGGCGGGGCTGTTGACAAAACCCGGGACCGCAAAGACCTCACGATTTTGTTCAACCGCATACCGGGCGGTAATCAACGCCCCACTTTTAATTGCCCCTTCAACGACGATTGTCCCAAGCGATAGACCAGAAATAATACGATTACGGGGTGGAAAGTTCTTCCCTTGTGGCTTGGTTGCTAGCGGGTACTCACTAATTACAGCACCCTGGCCGCTGGTCAAAATTCGATCAACCAGATCGCGATTTTCAGGTGGATAGATAAAATCTAAACCAGAACCTAAAATAGCAATAGTCCGGCCGCCAGCGTCTAAAGCTGCGTGATGTGCTTCAGTATCGATGCCACGAGCCAATCCGCTAACCACTGTGATCCCGCTACGTGCTAGCCCTTGGGCCAACTCGCGCGCCATCTGTCGGCCGTAGCTGGTTAAGCGCCGTGTGCCTACAATGGCTAAAGCCTGCTGATCTGTTGGCAAAAGATTGCCCCAAACGTATAAAACAACTGGCGGAGCCGGAATTTCTTTCAAATAACGCGGATACTCGTCTGATCCAAACGGAAGTAATGCCACCCCTTTATCAATTATCCGCGAAAGCTCAGATTCTAATTGAATCGTCTGCCTTGATTTGAGGAAATTTTTAAGAGACCGACTGTCAAACCCTAAACGGACTAGATCGAATTCAGGAGCATGCCAAGCGGATTTAGGATCACCAAACCGCTCAAGCAATGCTTGAACTTTAGAGGGTCCCAACCCATCTACAAGGTTGAAACCTAACCAATATTTTAAGTGTGGATCATGTGCTTTTAGCAGGTCACTCATCATGTTTTTTATACGATTTATAATTAGGAAAATCCCCATTTATATTTATACGCCTTGCCTCTTTGAGGTGCAAGAAAATGATACAGACAATTGCCCAATACGTAATATAAAAAGAGCCCTAAATCAAATGATTTAGAATCTCACCGAATCGCTTATTAGAAAACAGCAAAACAGCTTGAGACATTCAAAACCCTATCTTAAACTCACTATCCAGCTCCGTGCCTCTCCCATTTAGGACAGAGTCCTAAGGATTCCCCATGACAATCGCAGACAAAGCCAGCAAGTCAAAAAAACTTGTGCTGATGCTCATCTTCACCTCAGCCTTATTTGCGTGCAATAGCCGCCCCATACAAAATCTAACTAGCTCCCTAACTCAAACGAGATATGAAAGTCCCAATCTCACAGAATCTCAACAGCTTATTCTTGACACCGTATGGAATGATGTGAATGATAATTATTTACGTGAGGATTTTGGAGGCACTGACTGGGGAGCGGTTCAAGAGCAATATACCAGTAAGTTAAGCGCCGATCTAACACAAGATGATTTTAATGTTTTATTAGAGGAAATGGTGGGAGAGATTCCGAATAGTGGCATTAAGATTATTACCCGAGCAGAGCGGATTGAGCAGTCTATTAGTCAGGCAAACGGCAATAGTGGGATTGGCCCTTTTGTAGCCGTACGCGATGGAGCAACTGAAGAACCTCGGTTGATTGTGTTGCACGTTATCCCCGGTTCGGCTGCAGTTTCGGCTGGAATTAGGTCGCATGATGCGATTTTAAGCATTAATGGGGAGCCTATTAGCATCGGTGAGGGGGAAGCCGCCCTTCGGAAATTGCGTGGAGAACCAGGGAGTGAATTACAGCTAGTTGTCCGTTCACCACAGCAAGAACCACGAATTGTCACGATAATCCGGCGTGGTGTTCGTTCGGAGCCAGCGCCTTTACGTTCGGCCGTTTTGCCGCAGACGAATATTCTATATGTTGCCTTTCCAGCTCATGAGGATCGTTCGATTTTAAATGAGTTTTCAGCCGTGCTTGACCGATTACAGGCACAAGACGATCTAAACAAAGGGTTAATTATCGATATGCGCTTAATGACCGGAATCCAACGGACCGCAATCTTCCAGCTGCTCCCTTTATTTGTAAATGGGGACATCGCCTCGCGAAACAATCAAGGTGAGGTAAACCCAATTACGATCAATGGCATCCTCTCACCGTTGCAAGAAGCCAGCCGGGTAGCTATGGCGATCATTGTTGGTCCAGAAACAGCTGGCCCGGCTGAATTATTTGCGGCGGCGCTGCAAGACCAAGGACGTGCAGTGATTGTGGGACAAACGACGGCCGGATCGTTAGAAGAAATCGAAGCTCAATTTTTACAAAATGGATCACAGCTAGTCATGCCAACTTCAACTTTGATCATGACCAACAGTCAGCGTGACATAGGGCAATTAGGGGTTGAACCAGACGTACAGGTTAACGCTAATTGGGACGAAGTGACGGCCGATTTTGATCCTGTCCTCGATCAGGCGATCGCGTCTATTTTTACAACCTTGGGTATCGACCAATAAAGCAACAGGTAAAAGCATATGCGACAATCTAACTCCCTAAAATTACTCTCAAACTGGTACGGGCAGTTCGCCATTCTAATCGGAACCTTGGCTCTTTTTTCTGCCTGTGGCTTGATTCAGCCTGCGCCAGAAACGGAAGAAAAAAACGATGCAGCTGATACTTCCATCGAAGCAAATGAGGTAGAGCGTTTAACAGAAAGCGACTTTGCGATTTTCATCGGCCGAAAATCGGGTCTCATCACTTATCTAGGGCCAAATGGCAATATTTTTACGATAAATCAAGCCGGGCGAAACAATGTATCTATTACCTCTGATTCAAATTTAGAGCAGTTTGAAGACCTCAGTCGAGCACCCGATGCAGTTTACTACTTGCTACCAACATGGACAACAAGCGGCCGGAAATTAGCCTTTGCTCAACACCAAATCACAGATACCCGTGACCAAGATTTTGCACAAGTCCCGAATCTAATCTCCAACAGCCAAACGGGCATGTTTTCGATTGGTTATTCCCCCGCTCAACCACTAGCACGCCCAGAGCAACAAAATGGCAGAACCAGCATTTATACAATCTTTTCGGCCGATGCCGATGGAGAAAATCAGCAAACACTATGGACAGGCACAGCGCGGCCCATCTACATGTATTGGGCACCTGACGGTGAAACCTTATCTGTGTTGTTACAAGAGCCCGGTGGCTCAGAATTACAGTTTGCACTCCTTAAAGCTGGTGACTCAGAATCTAATCAGGAAACCTTTCAAATTATTGATGTAGGAGGCCCGCTATACTGGGATTGGGCACCGCATACCAACCAAATTTTGACACATATCGGTTCAGTCCCCCCTACCGAACGTGTCTCCTTATTGAGCTTAGAATCTCAGGTTATTGAAGAGATTTTAGATTTAGAACCAGCCAGATTTGCTTCACCTGATATTTCACCAGATGGCAGGCTCGTTATGCTACCGCTTCAGTCAGATGTTGCTGACGATGATGATACTTGGGTCACAATCATCGACCTGACTACGCGCAACAAGTCTGTCGTTGATCGGCTAGATGGTGACTTGTTTGTTGGTGGTGCATTTTCACCCGACAATTCAATGATCGCCTACATCGCAAGCACAGGTACGGCCGAGGGTGAACTCGCTATTTATACGCTTGAAAATGGAAATCTCGTCATTAGCCAATCAAAAAAACTTCTTGCTTTCTTCTGGTCACCTGACAGCTCAAAAATCGCTGCATTTGGTGTTGTTCCATCCGATGAAGACTCTAACAGCGGCCGGCCGACATTAAGTGTTCAAATTATTGATGTTCAAAGCGAAGGTGTGACTGAGTTATTTAGTTCATTTGAAACAACGTCCCAATTTACCGAGGTGCTGACTTTTTACAGTCAATATCAGCGCTCAGCCACGATTTGGTCTCCCGATAGCCAAAATATCGTTTTCCCCGTACGCACTCGTGACGGCCCGATGGTGATCACAATGGACGTCAGCGGAACAATACACCCACGCACATTGGCTCCGGGTGTATTGGCATTTTGGTCGGCAGATTGAGAGACAAACAACGGCTTCCCAGCATAGAACTAAAAAAGATAAAAACTTAAATAAAAAAAGACCCTCGCCTGTGCCGGACGAGGGCCTTTAACATTATTCCAGCTGCTATAATGAAATATCAATTTGGAACAATGAAATTGCAATGCGCAGCCATTGAGGCAAACGGCTGACATTTACTCCTGACCTGGTAATCCAGTCGCGTTTCTCTCTTGTCAGTTTGGGGAGGAATCCTCAAAGCAGATCAGGAATGTACAAGTTATATCCTGTTTTTGTCAGATTTGCATTATATTTTTGCAATTAATTCATTGCAATTTCCGATTCGTCCATGTTTTGCACAGACTTTTGTCTTGTGCGGCTAATAGATCGCGAATAGCAAAAAGCTCGGAATCTCTATTTAATAGTTTCGAGAATTCGAATTCTAACAACGCTTTTGCAAAGCAAGCGGCTTTAAAAAAGATGGGAAAAGCTTTCTACAAAACGCCTAAGTTCCCCTAAACCGAATTCGTCTCTAGACAAACTTCGTATGACCAAATAATTACGACTTTTTTTTTCTGTTGCAACTCTTAATGTAGGCCAACACTTTTTATTTTTTTCGCTTGTCGAAGATTTCAAGCCAAGTATCAACTTCTTCCCCAGTTAGCTGATCTTCGGCAAATTTGCGCACTACAGGTTCGCCGGTTTTACGTCGGGTTGGCTTTTTACGTGCAGCGGCCGGATTAGGAATCACAACCGGCTTCTCACTTTCTTTTTTCTGACGAACAGTCTCATCCCCAAAAAGCGCGATCCATTCATCCATGTCAGCCTGCGACAACTCAGTTTCCCCCTCTTTTAGCTTGTCTGGATCAATTGCTTTTAGCTTTTTCTTGCGAATTAACGACTGCTGGCGCGCATGATCAAGATCATTTGATGGATTCGGGTTTTTGCGTACATCACGCGGGGGTAGCTGCACTATATGAACGTCGGGTGCGCGATGAGGAGCTTTTTCAAACGCTTTTAGCCAAGTTTGCACTTCATCGTCTGATACTTCGACATCAGCCTCAGCTCCTTTTTCATCTGAATCGGCCGAATCATTATCATCGTCGGCCGGTTTGTACGGCCCAAGTTCTTCAGCCAGCAACACAGAAAACTCTTCCGACAAAATGTAGCCCACCCGCCTTTTACGAGCCGCGTAAATAATCTCGCGATCACTCGTAACAAGGGTAAATTCTTGAGGGTTTTTGATTGACTCTAGATATTTGACAATGACAGCGTCCGCCGTCTGCCCCACCCGACTAAACTGCACGCGAACCGTCGGCCGGGAAAGCATGTTGCCCAAACCACCAAACTCCCCTGCATCAAAAAACACCATGATTTTGCGCCGCTTATCAAGCGTGCACCAATCATTTAGGCGTGTTACAAGCTTTTGTTCATCATCAGGGTCAGACAGTTCAATATCTGGCAATTTTCCGATGAGATTGTGACCATCGATAACAAATATCACAACGCTATAGTAACCTCCCAAACCCCTTTATAGCTACTTATCCAATGTGTTTTTTAACCATTTGTTGCAATTCAGTAGGTGAAAATGGTTTTGTCAGAAAACCCACCTCTTTTTTATACTCATTTTTCCCCGGCAGAACCCCATCCGCATAACCAGAACACATGATAATGGGCAGATCAGGATTAATTGCACGCAATTTTTCTAGCACCTGCTTACCATTCATGATGGGCATATTGTAATCAAGCAGAACTAAGTGAATATCTTCGTCACTCAATTCAAACTTTTGAACTGCTTCACGCCCGTTTCCAGCCTCAGTTACCTCATACCCAAAAACACGCAGCATGTCACGAAAGGTTCTACGAACATCATCTTGATCATCTACGATGAGAATATGTTTCGGCTTCTCAAGTATTTCTAATTGTTTTTCAGGTAGGTCAACTGCTTCTTTAATCTCATTCACATTTCGTTCAACATTGATTAGTTGATTAGTAGGATGGCCTTCTCCATTAGATTCAGATAATCCTGATATCGTAATTGGAAAATAAATCGAGAATACGGTTCCCCTATTCAACTCACTCCGCACCAACAAACTGCCCTCATGCCCACGAACAATACCTTGAACCGCTGATAAGCCTAATCCGTTGCCCGCATCTTTTGTTGTGTAAAATGGCTCAAATATCCTTTCAAGCGTGCCTCTATCCATTCCCTCTCCGCTATCGCGAACGTGCAAAACGACATAGGCACCAGGCTTCAGCGGTTTTCCAGAGCGCGTCCAGAGCAACGAATCTTTTCGCCCAACCTTTTTAAACTCAGTAGATAAAGTAATTTTTCCAGGCTGATTACCGGTCGCATCAGCTGCATTTAGAAGCAGATTCATAATCACTTGCTGAATCTGCGAGCGGTCCCCCATAATCAAAGGCAAATTTTGATCATAGCTCGTTTCGAGTTCAACCAGATCTGAAATGGCAAGTTTGTGCAGGCTAACGTTTTCAACAATAAGGTCATTTAAATTTATCGGGTGAATTTCAAAGTGACCTTTGCCAGAATAGGCCAATAACTGGCGGCACAAATCTGCGGCTTGCAGCCCGGCTGCTTTGGCTTTAAGCAAATTGCCGCGTGCAGCATCATCCTCTGGGAGTTTGTGCAAAGCAACAGACGTTTGGCCTAAAATCGCGACAAGCAAATTGTTAAAATCGTGCGCAATCCCTCCGGCTAATAATCCAAGGCTGTCCAAGCGCTGCATCTGGTTCAAAAATTCGGCCGTTTTTTCGCGACGGGTCACATCGCGAATAACAGCAGTGATCACAAGCTCGCCTTCTGAATTTTTCCAAGATGAAATTGTGAGTTCAGTGAGTACCTCTGTGCCGTCCTTATGCACGCCTGTCACCTGAAAGCCTGATTGCCTGGGGACATCTGAGCTTTTTTCTAACGCCTTCTCAATTTTCCGACGATATCCTCCCAACTCGGAAGGCTCTATAAGCATCTCAACATTCCCACCGATTAGTTCTTCAGGTTCATATCCAAAAATATGTTTAAGCGCATAATTGACAGAAAGAACCTTCCCAGTCACTGTTGCGCTTAAGATTAAGTCCTTGGCGGTATTGGTTACGCTTCTATAATTTTTTGATAGTTGGTCTAATTCTTTGGCCCGCTCATTTATTTTTGCTTCAGCCCGCTTACGCTGAGTTATATCCTGCACAGAACCTTCGTAAAATAATAGCTCTCCGTTTTTATTTAAAGCTGGATAAGCCGTTTCAGATATCCAAATTTTTTCACCGGTTTTTCGATGATAAATTTGTGATTCAAAATTTATGGCACTCCCGTTCTTCTCAATTTCATGAATAAATTCAGATCGCCTATTTTTATCGACATACCATTCTCTACCTATATCAAACGAATCTTCTAAAGACTCTTTCTCACTTGAATAACCTTCTAATTCCCACAAAGCTCGGTTTGCTCTCAACTGACGGCCGTTCGGCGTTGTGCGATACAGCCCAATTGGAATGTTGTCATATAAACGTTTATATTGGCTTTCGGCCGCTTTCAAAGCGAACTCTTTATTAAGCATTCCCCAGCGCCAAGTAAAATAATAGGCAAACCCCATCAGTGACAAGATAAGCAATATAACGACTAAGTCACCAAAATGCGTTTGAACAGGAACAGCCATAAACCCGTTTTGCTCAAGCAAATAAAGCGCAACAATTGATAAATACATAGTCGAGATAATCAAAAATGCTTCAACTTTATTAAGCACAAGCAATGAGAGAGGGAAAATCAAGATAAACAGGCTAATAACCGGTGTTTCAATCGTTCCAACCTCAAAGACAATTGCATGCCAACCTATGAGTAGTACAACCGCACATAAAAAGTAGCTAACCAGTCGGAAATACCCCTGATAAACCATGAACAAGCTCGGCACCAATATCAGAGTCCCTATTAATAAATATCCAGAAACAAATACACTGGCTCCAAAAATAAAGCTTGAACCTGTTGCAGCAGCTAGGCTAAGTAGGCAGAAGCATAAAACACGAATTAATAGATTTGTTCCTTTTTGTCGAAAGTCGGTAGTTTCAGGCGATGCATTAAGCATTTAAACATATTTCCCATAAGCTAAAATCCTCCCAATGAAATGGTAAGATAGTTTAGTATGGATGTATTATGACGTGAAGTAACTCTCTTCACTTTATTTTTTGTAGTACTAATGGCCTAGACCCAATAAATCATTAATGTCATCAATAGAATCTAACTTCTTGGCCGCACGTTTATTCCTCATTTCATCGTAGAAGTCCTGATCATAGCGTCGTGATTTAATCGGGATAGGCATCTTAACTCCCCAGCCAAGCAGCAGCACTTCCTGCTTCTCTTGTAATCGGGCCAGCATGCCGCGCAGTTGGTCACGCCCCGCTAAGCCTGTCAATACAGCTCGAATATCGTCTTCGTCACCCAGCCACCCTGTAATACGTGTTCCCAATTGAGACATAATCTCATCGTCAATGCCGGAAGGCCGCTGATCGACCACGAGCAACGTCACAAAGTACTTGCGTAGCTCACGGGCAATGACCCCAAATGCGGTTTGAGACGCCAACTGTGGGCTTAGCAACTTATGCGCCTCTTCGATGGCGATCATGATCGGTTTCGGGTTTGGCTCTTTGTTGGTTTTGGCGTGGTCGGTCATCTTGACCCAATGCTCACGAATACGACGCGTGAGAATGTTTGAAACGAGCAGATAGTCTAAATCATTGTCATATTCACCAAATGACAAAATCACATGTCGGCCGTTTTCGAGCTGATCGACGATAGCAGCCACCGCATCTCCGGCCGGTTTTTGAACCACATACGGCCGATCAGTAATCTGCTTCAAGCGGCCGTGCAGCGTACGGGCCGAAATCTCATTCACATTTTGCGCCCGCGCCCATTCTTCAACTGAACCTGGAGCTGGAACCAATTTACCTTTATCATCTTCAACCGTTAAGCCCGGCTCCAGCTGCATAAACTCATACAGCCAATTTCGGCCGAAAGCTCTAAATAATGCCCCCATCACCACAGAAGCAACATCGGTTAACTTAAGCGCTGAAGCCAACAAGGACATATCAGACGAGGTGAAATCGCTATAAGCAATCTCTAGGGTGAAATCAGGTGAATTTCCACGCACACGAGCCCCAGCACCCAAGCCAGCAACTTGCACCTTACTGCCAAATAAAGATTTAAGCCCCATCACATTAATGCCATTGTCAGAGTCCAAATCGTCGTAGGCATATTCGTTGTGCATATCGAAGACCAATGCGCCCGCCACGTCTTCTTTCATCATGCCAGCCAAAACCATCCGGGTCAGGAAGCTTTTCCCGGTACCAGTGGCTCCAAAAATGCCGCTAGACCGTTTAACCAGTTTGTTCAGGTCAATTCGTACCGGATGCCCTTGCTCGATTGTTTGGCCTAGCTCTAGCATCCCCTTGCCCACTTTCCCAAAGATTTCCGCCACGTCCCCTTCATCTGCTAGCCGTACTTTGGAATGATGGGCCGGTACTGTCTTGACCGGCCGTGGCCCTGCCTGTTCCAATCCTTTTTCGATTTGCTCCCTCCAATCTAAAAACTCCCCATCGTCTTCAGGCCCCATATCCATCATGAGGGTGGCATAGATTTCGAGCGTCGTAAACAAGGTCCGGCCGAGCAATGCTTGGCTCACAGCCGGAGACAAACGATCGCTCTGCTCATCAGCAAAGCGGGGATCGGTCGCACCCAATTGCAGGTTCGTGACAAGACCATAGAACCGCCACCGGCCGCTGTCACACACGACAAAACTGCCTTCCTGCACTTCGAAAGCAGGCACAGTCAGCCTAACTCGAAATCCTTCCCTTAATCCGCCACCGACGATATATCCGATTGATTCTTCCATGTTTTTTGAAGTGTTGAATGTTAGATCGTAGATATTAGTCGCGCTTGACTAATATCTACGATCCAGCATCTAATATCTAAATGTCTAATTCTGGCAAAGCTGCGCTTAAGCCTTCAAGCGTAGGCATCAGCATGTCATAATTCCCACGCAACAGTTCGATCACTTCGCGCACGGCTGTCATCGCCCAAGCTTTGTCGTTATCTCGGCGAGCAAAAATGTTGACGATATGCGCCTGCAACAGTTGATCAACAGGAATCCGGCCGGATGGATTGCTTTGAATCATGCGCAAATAGTTTAGTTCGGCCGTAAATTCGTGAATCTCATCATCACTGCACAAGCGAACCGGATCAAGGTTGAGCGGTGGCCGGGGTGGCAACCCTTGCCGAATATTCCCGTTCAACCGATATCCAACGGTCAAGACGCTCATCTCAAGTGGCAACATACGGTTTTGCCGCTGGTCCTCAATAATTTCCGGCCGAGGATCTTCTGTCATCACCAATCTTTGAATCAGCTGATCATCGTTAATGTGCATGTCGTAGATCAGCCCAAAAATCGCCTCTCGGTTCCCAATCGGTTCAGCCACAACCAAGCAACCAAAAGCAGGTGCCTCTAGCTGATTGACACGTGAGCCAATGGCGAACCCGGCCGTTGATGCGCGTAATACCCGTCCAACTTCTATCATAGCAACTGCCCCCAGCCTGTTTCATTTAGTAGAGGCAAATAGCTCTGACGCAGATCCTCATGGACCACTTTTCGCTGGTCTGCGTCATCTTCACGAATGACACAAATCGCATTCGCATTATATTTGTTAAAGCCAAATGCCATCGGGTGAGCTTTAAGCTTTTCGCGTAAGTCAGGCGAGGTCCCAACATACAGCCATTCATGAGCATGAGATCCATCTTCTTGCTCAAAACGGCGTGTCACAAAATAGATGCCTGCAATCCCTTCTTTAAAAGTTGACTTAAGTGAGAATACGGTTGACTTGTACTTTTTGCCCGACTGCCCTTCAAATGTTGCATTTCCAATTTTAGCCATGACTTCTAAACCTCGTGTGCCCGCTGAGCACCACGTGCCCAACCTTTTGATTCTTGTTTTGCAGTTTCTCCACCGTCAAATCCATAGCTGTCCATCATCCGTGCGATACGGAACTCAAGCTCAGCCTGATCCTGCTTACCGACAACGGCCATTTCATCGGCCCGAGTCAGCACATACGGGTAGCGGCCGAGGATTTTACACTGATCGATAATTAATTCATGCACCATTTGCACAGCTGTTTCATCTTCGGCCACCCACAACGGCAGGTCTACACGAGCGATATTCGTACCAACTTGAGCTGAATTTAAGTAGAAAAAACAGATTTCGTTGTTGCGGCCCGCTTTCTTAAAACGTGTGTTGGCGTGTGACACATCGGCGAAAACGATGCTCCGTTGGCCAGGGGCTAACAGTCGGCCGAACAAATGAGCATCGGTTAGCCCGTCCCAATTGCCGAGGCTGTCTGGTTCGTTAGAGTCCCACTCAGGATGAATGGTGCGCAACATCGCCAGCACAGAGCTTTTTGCCGGCCGGTCGATATATCCAGCCAACATCCCACCGGCATTCTGAATCGTACTCATTTCAACCTGCCACTCTTTAATCACTTTTTCTTTGAACTGTGGTGCCAAATCACCGATAGGCACATATAGCAACCGCTGATCCATAATCGAAAGGAGCGGCCCATCTGTATGACGATTAGCAATCGTTTGCCGTGCCAGTTCAGAAATCTCGGCTTGGTCACGTTCAATAGAAACACTGGCAGGGCTACTGAAACGGCTGTCACTAATTTCGTCTTCTCGTGGAAAAAACAGTTCAGGTGTGGAAAAGATTTCAGGCGCTGTGGCCGAACCATGATGATAGACAATCGCACCGGTGTTCAGAAGATAGTAGACAAACGGAGCGTGACGGTCTGGCAAGATTTGGGAGCCATCAACCGAAATGATTGTGGCCTGATCTGGTAAATTTTCGGGGTTAGACTCGATGGCGGCATCGAGCGGGAATTGATTAGGCTTTAAAACTCTGGCAGACCCACGATACGGCCGAAATGTGGTCGCCTGCAAAATATTTTCATCGATAAACCGATAGGCTTGTTCTAAGGCATCCCACTCATTCGCATGATCACGCAAAAATTCGGCCGCTTCATCTAATAGAGTGTTACGTGCGACAGATCTTCCTCCGGCCGAACGGGCCATCTCATCAATGCTTTGGCTAAGTTGTTGGAAATCAAGTGACATGAAAAAGAGTGGTTAGATGCTAGTGGCTAGTGATTAGAAAAAAGAAATTGTAGCACGAATGATCTAATCGATCTATTTTCTGAAATAGAATTGTTGCCGTTTTAGAAACGATGCCGATAATCACATCAAACTATAAATATACCCCCACACTTTCGTGGCAAAACGGAGAAATGATTATGAGCGATGAACTAAGATATGACGGCCGGGTGGCTATCGTCACTGGTGCAGGTGGCGGACTTGGAAGAGCATATGCCAAGATTTTGGCCTCACGGGGTGCAACCGTCCTCGTTAATGACTTAGGCGGCAGCGTCAACGGCGTGGGTGGCGACAATGCCATGGCGGATCAAGTCGTTAACGAGATCAAAGCGGATGGGGGCGAAGCGGTAGCCAACTACGACTCAGTTGAAAATGGCGAAAAAATCGTTCAACAAGCGATGGACACCTTCGGCAAAATCGACATCATCATTAACAATGCCGGAATTTTGCGTGACAAATCTTTTCATAAAATGACCGAAGAAGAATGGGCTGCAACCTACCGCGTTCATCTTTATGGTTCATTTAAAGTGACCAACAGCGCTTGGCCCCACATGCGCGAAGCGAGCTATGCCCGCATCGTCATGGCTGCTTCTTCATCAGGTGCATACGGAAATTTTGGTCAGGCCAACTACGGCGCAATGAAAATGGGGCTGATGGGACTGGCTCATACTCTTTCGATCGAGGGAGCACGCTACGACATGAAAGTTAACTGCATTGCCCCTTATGGCGGCACACGCATGACGGAAGGACTTGTCCCTGACACGGTCTTCGAAGCAACCAAACCGGCCAATGCGGCCCCCATGGTGGCATACATGTGTCACGAAAGTTTCCCAGACAGCGGCGGTACGTTTGAAGTTGGCGGTGGGTTCATGGCTCGCCTACGTTGGCAGCGGTCTAAAGGGCATCTATTCTCAACGAAAGATGGCTTCGGAATCGAAGATATCGCCAACAATTGGGAAAGTATTACCGACTTTAGTCAACCACATTACCCAACGTCAGCCAAAGACGCTTACGCGGAGATAATTAAGGGCTTAGGCTAAAAATAACGCTGTTGTTGCGTGACCCGTTGGAAGGGGTAGGACCAGTGGGGCACGCGACACGCAAATTTATGGAAGAGATACTCGCACCATACAAGATTAGACTCGATATCCCTATCCTGTGGGGACATATGGACTCAATGCAACACGTCAATAACACGATGTACTTTCGCTATATGGAAAGTGCTCGTTTAGACTATTTTTTGCGTTTTGATCCAGCTATGACCGGTGCAGGGATGATTCTGCACTCGTGCGACTGCCGTTTTCGGATTCCTCTCACTTACCCAGACACGGTGACCGTTGGGGCACGGATCACGAAAATCGAGCCGTTTCGAGTGACGATGCATCAGATTGTTGTGAGCCATAATTATGGCAAAATTGCGGCCGAAGGGTCTGCCATTATGGTCGGATATAACTACGAAAAACTAGAAAAGGCTCCCATTTCCGATTCAGTAAAGCAAATCATTTTAGGTATTGATGATCCAGAAGTAATTCATTAAACATTTGCTTGTCAACACAGTTCGGACAAACAAAGAATGTCCGGTTTGCATTCGCCTAAAAGGATCGTAATATGACCTTCAATAGAACGTTATATTTTTAGATTAACAAATATGTATGATTTCGATCTTTTCAATTTTTCAATCAAAAAGATCGAAAAGGAAGAAAGAATGTATGGATGAACAGATTTTTGTAGTAATCATATTAGGCTTAATAGCAAGCATTTTCTTGTGGGCCTATGGTATCTGGCAAGAACTCAATTGGTCTAACTTTCTTCGAGAAAACTATCTTCTTCCTTTATTTCTTTCCATTTGCGGAACATATGCAGGGTATTTGAATGGGGAAGCTTTTGGACCTTCACTGTTGTTAGGTCTTATTGTGGCAGCTTTGACAAGCCTTTTGTTTGGATTGAGGTTTTATTCTGAATTCGGATTATACAAGGTCATACCCTCACTGAACTTGCACCAGTTCTTTAGTGGTCCAACCAACTCCCAACCATAACTGAATTAAAGTTGTTTACTAGAAGAAAAAAGCCGATCCGTGAACTATTACGGATCGGCTTTACTTCTCTTCAAATCTTCAAACTAGCAATATTCTAGCAAGCGTACCGAGTGGCTAGTCAGCAATCTCGTTTATCAACGTGTGGATTCGAGTTTTTACCCCATCCCCCAAATAGTCTAAAAATAGATCAGCGATTTCTTCTGGCGAATACCGGCCGGTTGGCTTATACCAAGAAATCGTGAGATTAATCGCACCAAACGCCAACAGCCGAAACATTTCTAAGTCGATATCGGCTGAAATCACCCCATCTTCCCGAGCTTGAATGAGCAATTGATCCCAATATTGATCATATGCATCTCGCATCGCAACAACATCCGCCTGCCACTCAGGGCTTAAATGACGCAAATCTTTAAGTAAGACATAGGCGAAATCCTGATTGTCCAAACTGCCCCGCATGTGGGTCTGAAAAGCGGCGCGAAGCTTGTCCCAAATCGCATCTTGCTTTGAAACAGCCTCTTCAACCCCTTTAATCAACTCTTCAAGACCGATGTGCATGATCGCCAGCAAAATCTCCTCTTTATTTTTAAAATGGTAATAAAGAGCAGCCGAGGTCATATTAAGCGACTCGCTAATATCACGAATACTAGTGGCTATATATCCCTTCTCACGAAAGAGGCGGGCTGATTGAATGATAATTTCGCGTTGACGGCCGGAGATGTTGTCGATTTGGATCATAAATGAGTGGCTGTTTAGTTACTAATCAAGCGGTAAGTTAGCACACTTTTAAAACAGTGGCGAGGAGCATGCAGCAAGGGGCAACCATCTAAACGAAAATTTAGCCTATTTGCCAGCCTACCCGCTCCTTGCCACTTAATAGATCAAAGTTGCTCAACAAAGAAATCTGGGGCGAGCGGAGTGCCCGGCGTAACCGCATACTGATCTAAATCAGTAATGCCTTCGGCCGTCAGTACCTCATCATCTACAAAGAAATTTCCATTGCAGCCGTCTTTATCTCGGCGCAAAACATAATAGGCCGCATCAGCCATAATGCTGGGCCAACGTGACGCATTCATCATCGCATCGCCGCCTAGCAGATTCTTGACTGCGGCCGTGGCTATAGCTGTACGTGGCCAGAGCGCATTCACACCAACTTTGCCACGGAATTCACCCGCCATCCCCAATACGCATAATGACATGTTGTATTTAGCCATCGAATAAGCGACATGGTTTTTGAACCACTTTTCTTCAAAGTTCAAAGGTGGTGACAAATTTAAAATATGCCCATTGTCTGACTTGAGCAGATAGGGCAATGCTTTTTGTGAGCACATATAGGTGCCACGGCCGTTGATCGAATGCATTAGGTCATACCGTTTCATCGGCGTTTCCATTGTGCCAGCTAAGAAAATGGCGCTCGCATTATTGATGAGAATGTCGATTCCACCAAAATGATCGGCCGCTTTTTCCATCGCCTTTTCTACAATCTCTTCGTCCCGAATGTCTACTTTGATCGGCAACGCCTTACCACCAGCCTCTTCAACTTCATCGGCCGCTGTGTAGATCGTACCGGGCAAACGTGGATGCGGTTCTTCCGTTTTGGCCGCAATCACAATATTTGCCCCTTCTTTCGCCAACCGAAGGGCAATCGCTTTACCAATTCCCCGGCTTGAGCCGGTTATAAATGCTGTTTTTCCTTTAAATTCCATATTTTTTAGGATAAAGAAGGCCGATAAGGATAGGGAAGTTGGTCAAGCTTTTTTCTGATTTGAAAATTTATCTTGAGCACGTTCCCTATCTCTATCCTCAAATCTCTATCTTTTTACTCCATTGTTTCGTCTAACGTAACTGGCTTAAGCGGAGCGTCTTGCGCCAGCAAATCGAGCGTTGCTTTAAGCACACGCTTTTGCTGAGCGACATCTCCAGGGGCTCCCATCGTCGAGCCACGGTTGAGCTTTGTGAAGGTCGCGCGGGGCGGTTTAGTGACCCGTGTCCGGCCAGCATTCCAACTGGTTAAGGTCGTTGCGATTCCGGCTTCTTCTAACGCACGTGCGATCAGTCCCACGGACTGAGAACAAATCGGTCAGGCGGGAACCAACAAAGCGGCCGTCACCTCCATCTCTTTACACGCAGCCAGCACCGCTGGCACAGTCTCATCAATCACTCGGGTGACATCTGGCTGATACCCCATAAAGCTAATGATTTGGGGTGCCATTTCACCAATTTCGCCAGCTTCAACCATTTCTGCCAAATAGGATGTAGGCAGCAACACCTGCCGATCTTCATTAACAGCATCGTGGTTGTAATGGCCGTGTGAGATTGAATAGTCTTCAGGGGCCATGTCGGCCGAAAGTAGCCGAATATCATAGCGGCCGTGCATGTCTGGCTCATCCATCGGCTCTTGATCACCAGCGACATAAAATCCGCCGGTTGTAATAAGCGCTAGCTTACTTTTTGAAAGATCAACGGCTGGGCCGCTGACAGTTGTTTCGTTTCTGGGCAGATTGTAAGCCTTCCAGTCTAACTCACCTGTATCCAAGTAAGTCTTGAGCCAGCCAGCTTTGAACTCAGCCTGCCAAGCGTCTCTATCATCTAAAATTGACATTCGAACTCCTATTTAAAAAGATTAAAGTGTAGAGGAATGAGATCGCCAAAAGCTTTCTAAGTTCTACTTACTTTTTACTTGCATCATATGCTATGGAAAAATCAAGAGAGAGCAAATCAACCTCGTTTCGTCTGTTGAGCTTCTAACAAGGGGTGTCTTAATATTCATTCTGAGGCAAACCGTCTGTAATTTCATAGTAGTCTCCTTTTTCGGCCGTAAAAATATGTTGCCCCAACTGAGTATGAGTCGGTGCTTCAATAGCCCCCATCGAAACGCTAATCCAACGATGTTTAGTTTTATCGACAGGATCAAAGAAAAGGGTCGACCCACAATTGGAGCAGAAACCGCGACGAACCTTCTCAGATGAATGAAACCATTTGAGATGCTCTTCGCCCTGAATCGTTAGTGCGTCTCTATCGACTTCGACACCGACAAGAAAATGGCCCGTCCATCTGCGACATTGTTCACAATGGCATGCTACAGCAGGCTCTAAAGCAGATGAGATTTCAAATTTTATCTTTCTACAAAGACAATGCCCTGTGTGCATTTATTTTCCTCGATTGTGCCTTACACACTCTGCAAAAGTTTACACAGCTCTCCGTAATCATTCCTGATTGATACCTTCCGTTTTTCCCGGCCGCTCAACGCTTCAACCGTCGCCGTATCATCAATCTCGATGCCTGACGCCTGTTTGATTTCCCCAGCAAATTTCACAGGAGACGCGGTTGAAACAACCACACGGCATGCTGATTCCGAGGCTGAAGCCAGCTGATCAGCCACATGCCAACCCACGGCCGTATGTGGGTCGAGTAGATAATCATGTTCAGCCAACACCTGCTTCATCGTTTTTACTGTCGTTTCATCGTCTACAGACATCGCCACAAAATGATCACGATACTCTTCATAGTCATGCTGAAAAGTTTCTAGAATACGAACGAAGTTACTAGGGTTCCCAACATCCATCGCGTTAGACAGCGTCTGAATGGTGACATGCGGGTCATAAATACCAGATTCTTGATAGCGGACGGCCGCATCATTTGCATTGGTCGCGGCAACAAATTTATTGAACGGCAGCCCCATTTCACGTGCAAAAACGGCCCCGGTCAAATTGCCAAAATTTCCAGATGGGACAATAAATTCAATGTCATCACGCTGTAGAGTGGCCCAAACATAGACATAGTAAATGATTTGAGGGATTAGTCGGCCGATGCTGATCGAGTTCGCTGAGGTCAGATTTAATCCAACCAATTCAGGGTCATTAAACGCCCGTTTGACCATCGCCTGACAGTCGTCAAACACCCCATCCACCTCAACCGGAAAAATATTGTCGGCCACCCGCGTCAGCTGCTCTTCTTGCAAACGGCTGACCCGTCCTTTGGGAAACAGCACATAGACGGTTGTATTTGGGATATCTGCAAAGCCATGCGCAATTGCACCACC
>JBGCDP010000261.1:0-21175 GCA_045105475.1 Anaerolineae bacterium | reverse complement strand
CATCGATGATGCAGTATCAGAAGCAGATGAACAGTTTTCCGTAAATGTCTCAGCAACGGCCGGAAGTAGTGTATTAATCCCTGACTCAACGATTGCAGTAACGATTCAGGATAACGATGATGCACCGGTGCCTAACTTGTCTGCCGCTGATTTGACTGTGAATGAAGGCTCTAGCGTTGCTACCGTTCAGATTAATCTAGATGTCGCCTCTGCACAAAATTTAGAGATCAATTATCAGACCTTTGCTGAAGTTGCTATTTCACCCGACGATTACACTGCTGTCACCGGTGTATTGACGATCCCTGCTGGCACACAAACTGCGTCGTTTGATATTCCGATTGTGGATGATGTGGATGCTGAGCTAAATGAATACTTTTTTGTACGGCTAACAACGGCTGACGCAAGCGTGCTGAAAATTAAAAATCCTGAGCTGGTTGTTACGATTGTTGATAATGACGAAATTTTGCTGTTCGCTGGTAATTCGAATGGTCAAGCGGTTCGGGTGGTTGAAGATGAAGGCATCGCTTTTGTTGATATTAGCTTAAACCGTCCAGCAACGGCTGAGGTTCAAGTTGATGTGTCAACGCAAAACTTGCTAGCGATGTCGCCCAGCGACTACACGGCCGTGCCGCCGACAACGCTGGTATTTGCACCAGGTGAAGTTCGGAAAACTGTTGAAATCGCTATCATAGATGACGCCGCCTCGTTTGAAGGCTTAGAACGTTTTCGCCTAAAGGTTGAAAACTTAGTTAACGCCACTCTCCATGGGCAGGCTTTTGCTGAAGTGGTCATTATTGATAATGATAATCCAGCACCGTTTATCTATTTTGAGTTCGCTGATTACTCAATTTATGAGGACATGGACAATAATCCAGCAACCGCTAGCGAGCTTGATGTCGTTGTAAAATTAAGCAACCCCTCCGCATCTACGATCACTGTGACTGTCAAAAGCATCGATAATGCGAGCTCTGCGACGACTCCAGAAGATTACACCGCCATCAATCAAATTGTTACCATACCGGCCGGGCAACGTGAGGCTGTTGTGACCGTTAGTGTTAACGAAGATGATATCCCGGAACGGCAGGAAACGTTTGCCCTGCGTTTCTTTGATACATCTTCAGGTGTCATTGTCGACCCTACACAAAATTCAACCACTGTGACTATTGCTGATGGGACACCACCGGTGATGCGTTTAAACCATACTTTTATTACCACCTCATTCACCGAAAACAATCAAATGGCAGTTGAACTCGTCCTGTCCGGGAATGTTGTACTACCGGTCCGCTTTGGGGTGCAATCTTTCCAAGAAGCCGGAATTAAACGTCACTTATCAGTATCTGGCTTTGGTTCTGCTTTGCGTGTTTTCAAGCTTGAGCCAGGAACAGCCCGCTTTAGACTTAGCTTTTCGACGCCAACTACCCACGGCCAAGATGCGGGCAGCACATTTAGCAATGATCCATTTGATTTAGCTGAAATTATTATCGTCGATGGTGCTCATGGGTTGTACTCACCTAACCGTGTCGAGCCATCAGTACGGCCGTATACCTTCTTTATGCCAATAATGTTTGGCAAATAACTTGCGGCTTTATGGTTGTGACAGTTGAAAACCGATTAACTGAATGCCTAGAGGCCCATTAAACGCGATTTGGTCTTGCTCGAGTGTCGGTTTACGATTGGTTGATATTTCAAGCTCAAGAGTATTTAGTTCCCCAAGTTTTAATAGATTCGCCTGCAATGGTATCGAGTAAGTTTGCGGACTCTCATCCAGTTGGATGTTGCCTATCCCTTTTTGGTTAATTGATAAGCTAATCGATTGTGCATCAAGTGCTGCTAGGTCAAGATTTAGAGTGAGCTCTGAGCCATCTAGAAAGTTGTTTTCTGAGAGTTGGAAGTAAACGATGGCAGATGAACAGACCGACCACCGGCCGCCTCTTTCCTCAAAGAACATCCCTTGAAAAAGTGCTTGATTGCCTCGTCCAGCTTCAAATGCTACAGCCTTTTCACCTGTGAGTATTTCGAACATCGCTCGTTCATTGAAATCTTGATTGTTATCGGCCGTGTAGGGGACGTTTTGGTCAAATGAGATCGGCTCTAACGAATTTTCATAGGGGATGATGCGTTCCTCAAAGTGCACTCGGTCCATTTCACAAACGCTGGCCGCATCTGCATTCCATTGAGCGAAGGACCACTCGAAGTAGGGGCCAAGATCTTCGGCCGGATCGCCTACAACTGCTGGAGCTGACGCATACCAATGTCCAGCTGTGAATGGATTGAAAAATGCTTGCCACGAATGGACCCAAATGGAAAAAAGGCAGATCACGATGAACGATGTGGTTAGCCACGGCCGAGATTTAAAGTCAGTCGATTTTAAATCTTTCCACGCCAAAACTGTGAACAAAATCAAGGCTGGCATCACTTCAACCAACAGGCGTGGCCCAAATGATCCGCCACCCCACCAAACAACCGCCCGGCTAGCGATCACCAGCTGAAGTACAAACCAGACGATGCAATAGATAATGAGTGGGTTGCGGCGCAGCTGCGGCCGGAGAGCGACCCATCCAATGGGCAAGAGTAGCCAGGGCATATAGACAAGCACCCCGCGCGACGGACTGAGCAAGTTGCCATACAGGCCAACCCACATTGGGACAGGTGCATCGTTCAGCCTGTTTAGCCCGTAGTATGGGGGCAGAATAAGCCCGTATTCTGATAATGACCAACCTGCAAACAGTGCTAAACAAATCAAAGCGGTAGAGCCACTGATGATCGCTTGTTTAAAGTCGATTAGTAGCAAATAGACCAGTGTGCAAACAACAATCGCGACAGATGAGACTCGGCAAAAGAAGCTGAGAAAAAGCAGAATGCCTACCGCAATGCCAATGGCTGTGTGGTATCGGCCGTCCTTAAAAACCGTTTGCCTGGCACTCAGTAAAATCAAAACGGCAACATTGAAAATGACGGTGTAGTTGATGCTCCAAAAGGCGGACCCCATTGTGCTAAAAACAGAGCTCCCGAAAAAGACTAGGAGTACAAATAAAGTAGCCTCCCATGCGGAATGCCAAAGCCGAGTCAAAACAAAAAGCAGCAGAAGTGCGGCCGATGCTGTGATAAATGACAGCCGGTTTTGTACAGCCAAATTGGTTCCAGGGTCGAAAAAATTGTACCCAATGGAGTTAAGCACGGCCGTAATTGGCAATGTGATGATTGCAGGGCCAGCTGGAAAATAATCGACTACATTCCCATCGACTTCAGCGGTCCGAAACCCACCTGAAATTTCGGCCAATGTTTGACCTTCCGGAACGATGGTTTGATCAAGATATGGGTCTAGGTAGACATGCCCAGTTTCCCATAGAGATTGGGATGTAGGCAAACTTAGTAGGGTGTCGATCAGCCCGTATTGATTTGTTTTACCGCCAGTGATAATAAAAATGACGGTGATCGCCATTAATAAAACCAGCGGGATGCCTTTTTTTGAAACCATATTTTATTCAGCTATGTCTAACATTAGAGCCGTTAGTTGATATCCGAATTTGCCTTCGATAGTCGGAGAGAAATCTGGCAGGGAAACGATTTTGCTCTCTGAAAATTCAAACGCAATTGCATTGATTTTATCAGGATTAAGCAGATCGCTTTGAAACTGTATTGTGATGGTTTCAGCAGGGCCGTCTGGCCTCGCGGCTACAGAAAGTGGTGCTAGTGGTTTGCCATTAATAAGGAGGTTGATAGGCTGATTGTTTAAAGCCCGGCCGCTAAGCGTGAGTTCGATTCGCTGGCTCTCTATCAAAGCTGTGGCTGGAATAAAATAAACGGCCGCATCTCGGCACATTGTCCAACTGCTATCACCTTGCGGTAGCAGAAACCCTTCTAAGATGGCTGGTGTTTTTGTGAGCTCTGTGAGTCGATTTGAGGCGCGAGCTTGAGCAGTTGAATCTAGCGTTAGCCCGTTATCTGACAAATGATTGATTGGCTCCCCTGGTTGTAAGCGATTGAACTGCTGTTGATCTTTTAAATAAACCTTCTCAATCATCTCAGCGTTTTGTTGACAGACCTGTTCAGCATCGGCTGCCCATTGACGATTTTCCCATTTAAAGAAAGGACCAAGTGAATCACCTGAATCAAGTGGAAAGCCGGTAATGTTGTCTTGCCACGCGCCGCCTGTGAACGTGTTGAAAAACGGTTGATAGCTATTAACCCAGATGGAGAATGTTCCCGACACCAAGAAGAACCCAATCAAAATCGGCCGCCAATAATCATGTTTGGCGTTTTGCTTTTCATTGATATTGGCCCAACCAAATACACCCAGCAAGACGAGCCCAGGAACAACTTCAGCCATTAATCGTGGGCCAAATGAGGCCCCACCCCACCAAATAACGGAACGTGAAACGGTTACGAGAAGCAATGCAAACCATATCCCGATCCAGACCGTTAGCTTGGATGTGATAACACGTCGCTGCCAAAGTATCATAGCTGGGACTAGCATCAGCCACGGCATGAAGACCAGCATCCCACGCGATGGAGAGACTAAATTGCCCAAGACGCCGATCCAAATGGGGAGTGGCGCATCATTTGATTTTTCAGGGTTAAAGTAGATGGGGAGTAGCTCACCATATTCAGCCTGTGACCATAAGGAGAAGACGATTAGGAATGCTAGCGCACTTCCCATTGCAAAATAGGCGACTGTACGATGATGTAGTAAAAGATAACCAAAGGTAATAACAATTAAGATTGCGGCCGATGGTCGGCCGGTAAATGCCAGAAATAGGCAAAGGCCAATAGATGTTCCAACAATGGCAGGAGTTGAGTTTGCAAAGAAACGAATCAGGGCAGAATCTGTTGGGCCATCCACCAGACCCTTTCTTTCTAAGATGGCGAGTAGAAGCAATGCCCAACAAGTAAACAACAGCGCGATATTTAGATTGAAATAGGCTAACCCCATATTGGCAAAAATCGAACTACCGAAAAATGTAACATGGCTGATGGTTAGTGATGGAATGATTTCTAACCGGACTCGGCATATAAAATATAGGCCTATAAGGACAAGGCTGCTGGTGAGGAAAGCTAGGCGATTTTGTACCGCCATATTGGTACTAGGATCATTTAGATCATATCCAGCACGAGTTAAAACGGCCGTTAGCGGTATGGTTATTAAAGCTGGCCCAGGTGAATAAACATCAACAATTTCACCATTAATTTCGGCCGCTTGATAGTTGCCAACTACTGCGCTGAGTGGGCGGCCGTCAGGCGTAATCGTTTGATCTTCGAGGTGTGTAAGATAGGTGTGCCCTGTTTGAATCAGAGCTTGCGAGGTTGGTAACGTCAATAGCGGGTCGCTGGCTCCATATTGATTTACCTTATTCCCTGTGATGTAGAAAATGGCTCCAAGGGAAAATAGAAAGACTATAAACGGAAGTGTGCGCATTTTTATTAGACCAGACTGGCTTTAACCAGTCTGGTCTTATTGTTTGGCACGTTGAGCATTTCCATTAGATGGACGATTACGTTGCAGTGTTGCTCTTAATCAAGCGACTGAACAACTGCCCGATAGAGTGAATCAGCTTTAATATCGGCCATTGAATGGCACGGTGCATCTAGTTTGTCAGCTAAAGCTGAAGCCAAGCCTTGATCAAAGGCTGCATGTTCCATATTGATTACAACAGATCGGATTCCAGCTTCTTTAATCGATTGAGCTAAATTATGTGCTTCTTCCTGTGGTGGACGATTGCCTAAGCTCACGTTTCCGGCCCCATCGGTGAGTAAAATCATCAGTGGCTGTACATCAGGATGGGTGTGCTTTTCTTTGTGGAAAACATCGAATGCCATCATAAGCCCGGCCGACAGAGGGGTTTTACCACCCACAGCTACATTTTCGAGTGCCTTACGTGCAAGCTCAACTGAGTTAGTTGGCGGGAGCACCAAGTTTGACTTGTTTTTGTTAAATACGATTAGGCCAACCCGGTCACGACGCTGATATGCATCTGTTAAAAGCGACATGATCGCCCCTTTTGTCGCTTCCATACGCTCCGAAACCGCCATCGACCAGCTGGCATCAACGACAAACAGCACAAGATTTGCGGTACGTTTAACCCGAACTTTTTCACGTAAATCAGATCGTTTAAGTTTAAGCGCCAAATCAGAATCACCGTCACGGCCTTTCTGGTAAGGGGCCGCCGCGCGCAAAGTCGCATCGAAGGCTAAGTCAGTTACTTTGTCTTTTTTCGGGAGTCTTGACTGAATGTAGCGGCCGCGTTTGCGGTCAGTCTTGGTGTAGCTCCGGCGACCTGCTTTGTCACGTGAAAGTTTGTCTAGTTGAGTGTCAAGTTTACGAGCTTGGAACTCGTCTTGGCTCTCAACTTTCCGTCCCCCTTCCCACCAAGGTGCATCTTGAGGGGCTTGAGGGACGGTCTGTTTACCAGCTTCAGTCTGTGCGGTCTCATCGGCCGCATCGACGTCATCTACTTCATTGTCACTCTCTACCGAGTTTTTTTTTCCCCATCCGCAGGAGCATTCTCGTCCGTCTCTTCAGGGTCGCCATCAAACTCTTCGTCGCTAAATTGTTTTTGTGCATCCTCTAAACGATCGGCCAAGTCACTAACATCACCGGTATCGTCGAATGGACGGGTTTTCATCCGGTGAGGCAAAGCTAGCTCAGCAGCCAGAATAATGTCCTCATCGTTGATGCGATCACGTCCCATAAAGGCTGCATGTGCCTGCGCACCACGCAAAATGACAATATCACCACGATGCCCATCTACTTTCATAGATGCAGTTAGGCTGGCAATAGAAGCTAAGTCACGACGAGTATATTTAACCTCGGCAACAACAGCACGCGCATTCAAAATTTTACTGCGTAGTGCCTCTTCGCTCTCTTCCCACTCACCAGAAAATCCAGCGCCATCGTTTTCAAAAGCAATACGGCGTTCCATAATTGCAACACGAGCACGCATGTCAGACAAGCCGCCAATCGTGACTGAAAAAGCGAAACGGTCTAAAAGCTGCGGCCGTAAGTCACCCTCTTCAGGATTCATCGTACCAACCAAAATGAAACGGGCTGGATGGCTGTGGCTAATGCCTTCACGCTCTACGATATTGACACCCATCGCAGCTGCGTCAAGGAGAAGGTCAACGACATGGTCATCAAGAAGATTCACTTCGTCGACATATAAAATACCGTCATGAGCATGATAAAGGACACCTGGCTCAAAATGCTTTTCACCTTTTTGGATCGCTTTTTCAATGTCGAGCGTACCAACAACACGGTCTTCAGTCGCACTCACAGGGAGGTTAATAAATGATGTTCCTTTAGGAAGAACTTGTGATAGTGCGCGAGAAGCGGTTGATTTAGCTGTACCACGCTCTCCGCGGATCAAGACACCGCCAATTTGAGGATTAACTGCGTTGAGAATCAGGGCGCGTTTCATACGCTCCTGGCCAACGATTGCGGTGAAGGGGAAAAAATTTTGATGGGCCATAAAAAACTCCGATTTGCGAACCTTTGATTTATAGGGTTAGGTTCAAGTTTGCAAGATAGAATTATACTGCATGGATTAGGGGGTGTCGAAGGATTTACTTGTTTTGTATGATCTGCGTTGGATAATCGCTGGCTAGACTGACTTTCATATAAACGTCGTCTGGTTTACGTCGCTTATCCACGATTTACGCTTGCTACACTGTATGAATGAAACGACATTATTTTTTGATTGCGTCATTATTCAGTGTTCTTTTCATTTTGTCTGCTTGTCACGATACGGCTGATGGTGGCGTTGCTAAATTTGAAAATGGATTCATTCGAGGGGATTATGCTTATGTCCCATTTGAGCGAAATTTATTGACGATTGATATCAGTAACCCTTTGCAGCCAGAGGTCATTGATCGAATTTACATGCGGTTTAAAGTCGTTGAAGTTGTGCTTGATGGAGACAACCTGTATGTGGGCCGTTCGGCCGATTCATCCATTGATGGGCAAGTAAAAACCGATGGGGGCGTTTTTAAATATGATATTTCAGCGTCGATTCCTGAATTTAAAGACCAATTAACATTCCCTCCTTTTGTTCGAGCTATCGCAGCTGATACGAATCATTTGGTCGTCAGTGGGCTAGAAGAGACATGGGTAACCCGTAGTAATGAAAATCTTGGAGCATCTCAATATGATAATCATATTGGCTATAGCTATAACCAGTTGCTGTGGCACGAGGGCTTTCTATTAGGAGGTGGTGGCTTTTGTTCATTTAGGACCGGCCACTGCCAAGGGTGGCTTGACAAGATTGTCATTAGCGACAGGAATGAAATATTCGCTGAACGTCTCTATGCGGGGTCAATCCCCATTTTTACCATGGAGATTATTGGTGATAGATTGGTTACCCACGGCCGAAATATCATGATTGCTCCTTTGGGCGAGCTCGAACTGTTTCCAACTGATCAGGTTGAATATGCAGGAGGGTCGTATTCAGGTGTATCGGCTGGGTCTGATAACCATGTGTTCTATTTTGCTGAAAACCACGAGATTTTTGTTCGGCAGTTTAATGAACAGGGGGCACTACCTGTTTTGATCGGGCAGGAAAGTAGCGCCCCTGTTGGTACATTTTTTACCCATATGACAATCAACGAGAAACATTTATATGCAGTTAGCAGCTACGGATTGCACATTATCGATATTGCTGATCCTCAAAATCCTTTTGGCGCAGCCTTTTTACCTTTTAGTGACAATCCGGGGGATAACACCGATCAAGCTCCTATCCCTCAGCCATCAGCTACCCCTACAGGTTAAATGTTAGACTTTAATTTTCTTGGCCGGCGATTAGGCATGAATGTTTGGCCATTGCTGGTTTTACTGCTGACTAGCTGCATGCAAACGGCTGCTCTGCCATCAAGCCCTGTTATTGAATCATCAAGTTGCTATCGATTTCTTCCGCTCGACACACCGTACCGCAGCCTCGAACAGCCGATATCGTTGCCAACTGTCAGCCGCTCTCCCTCGAACGCTGTCCACGCATTATTTATCGATGAGACGATTCTCGCAAATGCTGAAGCGGTCGGTTTTGACACCATTGTGCATGTTTTGGAATGGCGCAGGGTTAATCCTGCGCCTGGCGAATTTGTATGGGATTGGTCTGACCATTGGATAGAAATGGCTTTGGAGCAGGATTTTAATTTAGTATTGCGTCTTGATATGCCACCAGATTGGGCAAAACGTATTGATGAGCCAGACTCACATGGGTTGCCGTTTGATTTACCCGGTTACGCCGATTTTGTCGAAGCGGCCGCCACTCGCTATAAAAACGGAGCGATTAGCTGGATTGTTTGGAACGAACCTAATCTCGCTGCTGAATGGAGCCATTCTGGTGACTATCTGATTTTTAATTATGAAGCGGAGCTGGGGCGTGTCGCTTATCCACCCAATTATGCCGGTGTTTTAGGGGTTGCTTATGATCGAATCAAAACGGTTGATCCTGAGGCCTTGGTTCTGGCGGCCGGGCTTGCGCCAACGAATGAAGTTTCCGGCCGTGCAATGGACGATCGCCTATTTTTGGATCAGATACTTGCTGCTGGAGCTGGCGATTGTTTTGACGCGTTGGCAGCGCATACCTACAGCTATCACGAATCTCCTGCTGCGGCCCATCAGCTGGATGGTCTAAATTTAGCCAGGATTGAAGATTTGCGTTCAATTATGCTGAATCATGATCTGGCAGAAAAACCATTTTGGATTACAGAATTAGGCTTTACAGTCGAAGATGTGGTTCATCGGCCGGTGAGCTTGCAAGATCAGGCTGATTATTTGGTTGAATCGTTGATGCGTGTAGAACAAGATTGGCCGTTTATCACGTTGACAACCGTTTGGAACCTGCAATATGGCACTGAGTATGATGAGGAAATGCGCGGTTATAGTTTGCTTGATGAAGACGGTAACCGTCGACCCTCTTGGACCGCATTGCAAGATTTCTTCGATTAAAGGCATAGATTCTTATTTTAATGGCTCCCAGAGTAAATGGGTTTGCTCAAATGTTAAAAAATTAGTTGTTTTTAACAAATCCCCTTCATATAATACGCCCAATGTCGTCGGAAGGAATAAGGATATTACTCGTTGAGGGTACACGGGCGGGCGCCGATTCGCTGTCTCACTTTTTAAAGAAGAGATGGCCTGACATTGTTGCAGTCCATAGTGGATCTGACGCAATGGCATCGGCTCGATTTAGAACCCCAGATTTGGTGGTGTTTGATGCATCTACCATGCGGTCTTCTGGCATACGTATGTGTCGTCGTATTCGTCAAGAGTTCCCTAACGTTCCGTTTATCCATAGTCGGCCGAAAGACAGTGCTGAGAATAAAACATTGGGAGCCGATGTTTATCTACAAAAGCCATTTTCTGCTCGCAAACTAAATAATCGCGTTTTTCAGCTTCTTCCTGCTGATGAAGAGAGCAACAGCATTATTGCGGTGGGTAAATACCGGCTGTTTTTAGAGAAAGGTGCAATTGATGTCCCTGAGAAAGGAGAGCAACAGCTGACACCTAAACTCACGAAATTGCTCGAGCTTCTGATGAAAAATGTTGACCAAGTTGTTAGCCGCCAACAAATTATGGAAGAGGTTTGGCAGACAACCTACTTGGGTGATACACGTACCCTTGATGTGCATATCCGCTGGATTCGTCAAGCGGTTGAAAAGGTGCCAAACAAGCCAGAGGTTTTAACAACGGCTCATGGCGTAGGTTACATCTTTAATTCCCCTAAGTAATGCAATATTTTCTGTCTACATTTTTGCATCCCTAATCTCTCAAATCTATACTCCCTACAGACCAAAAAGGAGACAAGTTAATTATGAAAGTTCTGGTTGCTGGTGAAGAGCCATTTGTGACGGAGATCGGTAAGCTGTGTAATGCAGCCGGCCATGATACAACCGTATTTGTGATAGAAGATTTCTATGATTCGATTGAGAGTGGTTATCACATCGATAAGTTTGAAGATGTTGATGTCGTTATTGAAGCTCACAATGAAACGGCCGCGGCTAAACAGGAGCTGCTAGTCAGCCTTGCGCGCACGATTCCTGAAGATGCGATGCTACTTACAAGTGCTATGGCAACGAGTACAACATTAGCGGCCTCATGGATACCAGCTCAGGGGCGCGTCGTCGGATTTTTGGTAATGCCACCGATGGAAAACCATCCAATTGTTGAGGTTGCGGCCGGATTTAATACGGATAAACGCTATCATGAAGCGGCTATCGGCTTTTGGCGCTCATTGGGCTTGGTGACCATCTCTGTGCGAGACGGTGCGGGGCTTGTCCGCGGCCGATTGATTGGCGGCATGATTAACGAAGCGGCGACTTTGGTAATGGAAGGGGTAGCATCGGCTGAAGATATCGATTCGATGTTTAAAGTAGGTAACAATTTACCTTTGGGCCCGCTGGCATGGGCAGACTACATCGGATTAGATGCTGCACTGGGCATTATGCGGGGTATTTATTCAGAGTGGCAGGTTGACCGCTTTAGACCCTCTCCGCTGTTAAAGCATTTGGTTGCGGCCGGTAAGCTTGGGCGTAAAGCAGGTGTTGGCTTTTTTCAATATAGCAACAGCGAATAAGGCTGATTCTAAATTAAAAGCAAAAAGGCTAGTTAGACTGAAAATTCAATCTGACTAGCCTTTTTCTGTTTACGTCTGAAAGTGTCAGACAAAGGGCTTTTTATTTGGGAGCCAAATAATCCCGCTCACGCACCATGATTGTAATCAGTTTGTCAACTACTCCTTTGCGTAAAACCGCATCAATAAAGTCGCGGGCTGCGGTGTTAAGCGGGCCAGGAAAGTCATCGATATTGAAGTCAAGCTCGTAAACGATATCATCAAATTCATCTCGATCGAAGGCTTCAACCATAACATTTCTGAGCTGAATAGGGGTTTCTGCAATGCCTTGGCCGTCAAACTCGCGGACGCGCATCATTCGGTTTGTCTCATCCTGATTGCGCATGACACTCACATAAAATGAGTTGCGAATGGTCGTTTTGCGATCATGTACGTCTAAATATTCAATGATCAGTTCAAGTGGTACGCTGTTTCCGATGTGTAGCGGCCGAACAGTCACAGAGCCAGATAGATTTCTATCGCTTGGCAAAGAAAACGATGTGTTTGAATTATCTTTCTGCCATTCAAAGAGAACCGTTTCTGGATTGACAAAAACACCTACAAACCGAGCTAGTCCAAATCCAACATTTTTCAGGGTGTAATTTATTTTTGACCATGACTCTAGGGTAAAAATACTTTCCTGAATATTAATTTCAAACAGAGGTTGTTTGGCGTGTCGTGCGGCTTCAACTTTGGCGAGCTGTTTTTTATCAGACTCACCACTTTCAGTATAGGCATCGGCCGCTTTTTCCCATGCAATTGTCTTGTCGTGGTCGCTTGCATCAGTTGTGCTGACAAAACGTGCGTACTCTGCAAGCGCATTGGCTCGTGCAGGATAGTCATCTAAATTTTCAAAAATTTTAGCCGCTTCAAGCCATTTCCCCGCTTTGGCCAGCCGATCAGCTTCCTCGGCCGTGTTTGTGGCTGGCGTCGTTTTCGATGCTAAATTAGCTTGAGCCGGTGAGAATTTGAATACTTTAAGTTCAGATGCCCGATCAACTGCATAAATACTATCTGGTGAAAGGAGCACCGGGATTTCAATGCGACGCTCCATTTCAAAGCTCGAAATGACCTCACCCGTTTTTGTGTGGAGGACGTAGACAAAGTGATCTTCACCGGTTGCAAACAATAGGTTGCCATTGGTTTGTGGCTGAGCTGAAACGCGCCGAGCTGTTTCATGCTTCCAAATTTGTTTCCCATTGTTTTTGTTGAGCGCAAATATTCCGGTTTTGCCTCCAAGAAAAACCGCTTCAGAACCGATCGTTGGCTGAGAGAGAGGGGCATTTTCTTCAATTTGTTTATGCCAAATGAGCTGACCATTTTCCACGTTTAGGCAAATAAGCTTCCCTTTTGTTGTGGCAGCGTAGAGCTTGCTTCCGTCTACTATTGGGGTTTTGTCGAGCCATTCTCGGCCGGATTTGGGATCGATCGTATCGAGAGAGAATTTCCATTGCTGACTGCCATCTTCAATGTTTAGAGCAAGTAGTTCACCACTTCGGCACGGAATAAAGGCGGTATGATCTTTTATTGCAACGGCCGACAATGATGACTTTGAGCCTTGCAGCGAGTGCTCAAACAAGATTTCTTGGGATTCTAAATTAATACCTGTCAGCGAGTCACCACCGTCAGTGATGAAAAGGCGGCCGCCTATGATGACAGGGGCTGATATCGTTTTATCCTTTAACTTAATGCGCCAGACGATTTCTCCGGCCGGATTAATCGCAATGACCTCACCTGATCCGTGTAAAAAGTCATTGCTGGTTAGCGACAAGATCGCTTGCTGCTTCTTGGTTCTTGTCGATTCGTATAGAGAAATGCCGCTGATCGAACTGTTTTCGAATGCATGTTCCCAGACCAATCCACCCGTTCCGGCCGCGAATGCGAAAATAGAACTATTGGAAGCGGCATTGTCAACAGGCTTTGTACACACAAATGCCAAATTTCGACTCTTTAGCAGAGGGTGGGTGATAACATATTTTGTTAGTTTACTGCGCCATTTAAGCACAAATTCAAATTGTTCAGCCATGTTTTCTATTACTCGCCCTGCTACTATTTGTAAACTAAATACGAGAACTTCGCGGTAATTGTGTTGCTGCCTTGATCTACTCTCGAGATTAAACCGATGCCCCCTGCTTCAAGAAAATCATCTCTAAAGAAGGCGCCTGGACTACTATTGTTAATGTATATTTCTGCAGAATTTCCATCAATTCTAACTTCAAAAATATTCTTGGTGTCATAGCCCAAATTTATTTTTCCTGTTTTAAATTCGTTTATTCGAGTCGACTCACCGGACCGGTTAATATATGAACCCCGCACAAGTCCGGCACCATTTATCTCAAACAAGTAGAACTCATTTGCGTCGCTTGAAGCACGTAAAATAATGCCAGCCCAGCCATTTTCAATCGCTAGCCCATCCACAAATTCAATTTCCGTGATATACGAACCATCAGGAGTTTTTTCAAAAGGTAGATACGCGATTGTGGCCAATCTTGAGTTGCTGCTCAAAATGAGCCCATCTTCTTGAAAAACAACACTTTTTTCTGCTGAACTTCCCTGATTTGTTTTAAAAAGATCTGCAAATTGAAGGATATCTTCCTGTTTTTGGAGCGCGGTTAGGGCATCATCAAGAGATGGTGCTGGAATTGCTGTAGGGAGTGGCGGTTCAGTAGCCGTTTCAGTTGCAGTAGGTGCGACTGTGGGCTCTGCTGTTTCCTCAGGAACTGGTGTGTTCGTTGGTTCTCGTGTTGAAACGACAACTGGTGCCGTGGTTAAAGTTGGACTGGCTGTTGCTGTTTCTGTGGGCGTACTCGTCGGCTGTGTCGTCGGTGTGACAGTTGGATCGACCAAGACTATAGCTTGAGTCGGCCGATCTGTGGGAGTCGGTACGGGAACTTCATCGTCGCGCAAAAATATTAAGCCGATTACGGCTAAAACGATTATGGCCACACCACCTGCACCTGCTAATGCATATAACCAAGGCGTGCTGTTTCCATTCCCACCGGCGTCATTTGCAGGTATCGGCTGCGTCACTGATGATGGAGTTTGTCCAGCAGCTGCTTGGATTGGCGGATCAGGAATCGGCGTTGTTGAAACAGCCGATGTTGCAGCTGGAGGTATATACGGAGCGGCCTCCGGCTCGGTCGTTTGCGGTTGTTTATTTTTGATTGGAGTTGTAATACCAGGCTGAGTCGATTCTGACTCGCTTTCAGCACCAGCGGACCAGCTTTGGAGAGCTACTTTGAGATCAGCGGCTAAATCAGACGCTTTTGCATAGCGTTGATCGCGATCTTTTGCCATCCCCTTTTTGATTATCGCATCGATCGATGGGGGGAGGTCGGGCCGTTTATCTAAAATTTCAGGAATCGGCTCATTGAGGTGCATCACCATAATGCGCGGGCTGCTCGGATGGTTGTAAGGTGGGTCACCAATGAGGGTTTCATACAGCACCACGGCCAGTGCATAGATATCGGCCCGGCCGTCAATGTCTTCTGCACCATCAAGCTGTTCGGGGCTCATGTAATGCGGCGTTCCAACCGACCCCCCGGTGCGTGTCACTCCGTCAGCCGCTTCGGTCAGCTTAACAATGCCGAAATCACTTAAATAGGCTTCGTTGTCGTCATCAAATAAAATATTTGATGGTTTGACATCTCGGTGGACCATACCTAGCTGATGGGCTTTGTCTAAAGCAGCTGCGACGCGACTAAAAATCGTGATGATTTCGTCAGTTTCTAATGATTGATCGGTAATTTTTTCTTTAAGCGATCCCCCATCCATAAGCTGCATGATGAAATAAGGAAACCCCTCATCTTCCCCAGAATCATACAATGCAACAATAGCGTTATGCTGGAGTGTCGCAAGCGTTTTTGCTTCTTGCTCAAAGCGATCAAAAAATTCAGGATCATTTGCAAACTGGCTTGGCAGAACTTTGATGGCAACTTTTCTTTCTAGTTTTGGATCAAATCCAAGGTAAACTGTGGCCATTCCCCCGCGCCCTAGTTCTTGTACGATTTCGTACCGGCCGATTGTTTTTGCACTCATCTAGCTAATTCTCTTCAGGATATTGGTATCGTTTGGCCCGACACGTTTTCTAATAAGCATTTAGGCTAATTTTAAAAGCGTTCTGCCGTTTTGGTGATTTTTGCACAGGGTCTTTTTATCGGTTTTGGTGTGTGGGTTACCTGACCGAGTGCCTGCTCTTTGAGTCAAATATTTAAAATATCTTCTCTTAACGACAATTTTACCTTCTTTCTCTTACTTTTCCATATCTCAAATAGTTTATGTTAAGTTACTTTTTTGGCATAAATTTTCAGATTGCTGGAGAGAAGGCAGAAAGACCTTAAAAACATGTTTTATTTGAAACCTCGGTGGAATTTGTACCAAATTGTTATGTGCGATAAAAAGGGGAAATCATATTTTAAGAATTAAATTAATAGATAAATAATGACTAACAAAAAACACTTTTATATCGAGTCGTTTCCGACAATACAACTGAGTGCCTACCGTTATGGGCATTCCCCTTTTGCAGAAAAGTATGTCACAGATCAGACTGTCTTTGGCATGTATTGCAACCGTTTTTATCCACTTAAAACGGATGACAATGAGGATCCTATCCCTCAGTATTGGAAGCTGCGTAAAGACGTTCTACTGTACGATGTGCCGGAAAAACCGCTTGAAATCATCGGCCCAGACGCAGCCGCACTACTCGATAAGGTACTCACCTGCAAAGTGGCAACGATGAAAGCCGGCCGTTGTCGATATGGGATAGCGTGCAATGCCGATGGCACTGTTTTAATGGACGGTGTACTGATGCGTTTGGGCGAAAACCGCTTTTGGTATGTGAAAGCGAACGGAGAGTTTGTGAGTTGGCTCAAAGCACACGCTATCGGACTAGATGTTGTGGTGCGTGACCCTGACTCACGTGTCCTCCAAATTCAGGGGCCAAAGTCACTTGATGTTTTAAATGCTGCAATTGGTGGCGGTCTGTCACAGGATTTTGCATATTTCCGGGCAGGATGGTTTGTCATCGGCGGGCAAAAGCTTTGGGTATCACGCACCGGGTGGACGGGTGAAGTTGGAATCGAGATCTATTGTAACAGCGGCCCGCAGCCCACCGATCATGATGCGCTTTGGGCCCATTTGTTTGCTTGCGGCGAACCGTTTGGATTGGCGTTCAGCAGTGCGTCATCGATGGGCATTCGCCGGATCGAGTCAGGCATTTTAGATAATGGCAGCGATATCGAACCAGGTTTAACCCCGTTTGGGGCTGGCTTGGGCCAGTTTGTCAATTTCAAAAAGGATGTGTTTGTCGGCCGAACCGCTTTAGAATCGGCTGACCGAACTCAGCTACTGTTTGGATTAACTTGTAAGGGAACCACACCTGCCACAGGCTTGAGCGTTTTTCATAATGGTAAAGAGGTTGGGCATCTGACTATCGGTACATGGTCCCCAACTTTAGACACTGGCATAGGCTATGTGCGCTTTGATCAGCCACTGACGGGTGATGACTGGTTGGGACAAATGGTTATGTTGCAAGACGAAGCAGGCGCTATGCATGAAGCGGTAGTTGATACTTTGCCATTTGTCGATAAAGAGAAGCAAATTCCACGAGCTGTGTGGTCAGCGGGTATATAAATGCTTGAAAAAAATATGCTGGAAGCCTCCACTCATAAAATTGTCAACAGGCTGCGGCAATCGCCATTCGCAATCCCGCACCTAACTGATTTTGGGCTGCAAGAAACTGGGAGTGTGCCAGCGAGCGAGATTTTGGGGAATGAGCATATTACGCTCTATAGCCTCGATTTCGATACAGGAATAGCGGTGTTTGTTGAGACACCGGCCGATCTCGATTTATCACAATCACCGTTTATGTTTATCCCCCAATATGATGAGGCGATGCGAGTGCTAACCGTTTCGTTCGAGATGTTGCTGACGTTAGCAGACGAGGTGTCTGTTGAGGATAACCGACTTGTTTTTATTCATTCAACCGGTCGCTGTGGGTCGACATTGGCCAGCCAAATATTCGCTCAAATCCCCGGTGTAATTAACTTGTCAGAGCCGTTTGTTTTGCCACAGTTGGTCATCGAGAAGAATGCGAATCCTGCAAAAAAGAAGGAGCTCAAGGCATTGCTCAAGGCGGCCGTTTTGTTACTGTGTAAAACAGAGGCTGATGCTGCTTGGGTGATCAAAGAGCACAGCTATGCGCTTGAGCTAACCGGTTGGTTGTATGAACTTTTTCCGCAGGCGAAGCATCTATTTTTGTATCGTCATGCTGAAACTTGGATGCGCTCTTGTTTGAGTGCGTTTTTCGGGGGTGGCGAGATGACGGCCGATGAGCTGATTGAGCACGAGTTGGGTTATCGGGCGTATAAAGAACGGCTGATTCCACCCGTTGCTGCACTTGAGCAGGGGCCACACAGAACCTTTGCAGAGCTAATGAGCATTGAGTGGCTCAGTTACATGGAACGGCATGCAGAATTTTGTGAGACGGGGATCGATATGCTGGCGATTCGATATCAAGATTGGAAGGCTGAACCACAGAAGACGGCCATAGCGATGTTAGAGTATTGCAACTGTCGGCCGGAATATCTTTCGGCCGTGTACGCAGCATTGGTGCAAGATTCGCAGGCTGGCACCATGCTGGCTCAAGACACGGTGAAGAAACCTTGGATTGTGACCGATCAGCAACGTGCAATGATGGCGCAGGTTTTACACAGCCATCCGTTTATAAAAACGGCCGATTATGTGGCTGTGAATAGCTTAAGGGTTTAAATGATTGATCATTTTGAAATCAAAGTTGTAAAATTTGCTGAATGCCTGAAATTTTATGCCACTGTGTTAGAGCCTTTAGGGATTGAGCTAAAGTGGTTTGATGAGAATGCCGCCGGTTTTGGGGCGCTTGATGACCAAATGAGAGTCTTGTTCCTTATTGAGAAATCTAAATCAGCTGCAGCTGTCCATTTGGCCTTCAAAGCGGCCGATGAAACCGCTGTTAAACGATTCCATCAAGCCGGGATTTCAAACGATTATCGATGTAATGGCCGGCCGGGTTTTAGAGACCATTATTCATCGGGTTATTATGCGGCTTTTCTTTTAGATCCAGACCAAAATAATATCGAAGCGGTTTTCAGAGCTCCTTATTCTTGATTATTATAGAACTCAATTGTCGCATTCTGAATCGTATATCCAGCTGTTGCCAATTCGGTCGATGTGCTTTCAGTTTGCAGAACACCCACAACCCAAATGGGAGAAAACGTGTTTTCTAGACTAATGCCATCATCCGCATTTGTCGTCACGAATACTGTTTGATTGACTGGTGGAGCAGGAACGTGAATACATGCTCCAAAGTAGGGGACCAGCAAGAACTCTGTGACCATATCATCTACATAATCTAAAGGGGTGATAAAGCCTGGGACGCGCACTAGTTTTCCATTAAGGGCTTCATTGGCTGGGGCATTATTAAACTCTTCTTGCATCTGTGCCTGCAGCTCTTGTATTTTAGGATCTCCGGCCGGGATTTCAGCGAGTTGTTCTTGGTATTTCTGGTAAATTGAATCAGGCGTAAAGTCGGCCGGAATTAAATCTGACCAACCGAGTTCAATTGAACCATCTGCTTGCAGTAGCCCCAGTACCGGTTCAGGTTTGTTTTCTTCTTGTGCAGCATCATTTTCAGAGCTATTGTCGTTGTTCGCCAGATCAACAACTGAGACTGTTGGCACAACAGGTGAATCTTGCAAGACTTGCTCTGGTGCCGGGTAGCTTAGACCTTGGGTGTTATCTACAATTTCTTCAGGTGAAACAACGGCAGACTCAGAACCTGTTGGTGCTGGATAGCCTGAAGTAGAATTTTCCGCTATAGCTTCTATGGCAGCTTCCGCCTCAGCCTGAGATGGCAAGGCGGTTGGAGCAGGAGCCGTAGCTGTAGCTGAGATAATTGGAGATGCTGGGGTTACTTGTAAGGCTGAGTTCAATTCAGCCTCTGAAATAGGAAGCGGTGGAGCGGAACAGCCAAATAAAAAGGCAATACCACCGATAAAAATAAATGGGGTAAAACGGTTCAAATAAGCTGTTTGTTTAATTGAGTTAATCATAAAAACCTCTATGTTTTTAAATCTTAATCGCTAGGCCGTCTTGTAAAGAGCGACGATAGGCGATTGAGCTAGGGATCAAACTGATAATAATGCCAAGCGCGATTATGATCGCGATTAGCCGCCATTGTTCAAGGCTGGGGGGTGACATGGTGACTTGTAACCCATACTCTTCGAGCAAAAATGGATGGGCTGCCCACACAATTAAATAAAGAAGAAAAATTCCACTTAAACAGCCAACAAGCAAAATAAAGAATGCCTCGATCACCAGCAGCAAAACAATCTGATAGGGATGGGCACCGGTAGCACGTAAAACGGCCATCTCGCGCCGCCGCTCGTTTAAAGTTGAGAGGAGTGTTGTGAGCATCCCAGATAAACAGGCAAGCAGTGCAAAAATTGAAATAGCAAATAAAACTTGCTCAAAAACAGCCAATGTTTGCCAAAGTTCAGCCAATGTTGCTCCTGGGATGATGGCTAGTAGGGGCTCTTCATCATATTCTGTAATTTGGCGTTGCAGGCGGAATGTATCGATGCGATTGTTTAACCCGATCATAAAGGCGGTAAGTGTTTGCGGTTTCAGCTCCATGGCGGCCGCTTCTTCGGCCGAAATCTGGAAGGGAGAACGGCTGCCCGACTGCCAGTCGATATGAATTGCCTCAATACCAGCAAGGGACACATGTACCGTGTGGTCAATCGGTGTGCCTGTTCGAGCCAAAATGCCAACAACCTCAAACGGTTTGTCATCGTGTTCTGCAAACCCTGCCGAAACAAGCCCATGAGCAATGATAAGCGGATCGCCCAAGTTGTAGCCTAAGGCCTCGGCCGCTTCTGCTCCTAAGACCGCGTCATAAACATTTTCAAACGGCTCGCCTTGCTCAAGCGCCAGGTTTTGCCCATTTCCGTACCGATAGTGCTCAAAATAATCGGCCGTGGTCCCCATCACCCGGAAGCCACGATGGGAGTCGCCTAATGAAATCGGGATTGTCCAAGCGACCTCATCGTATTGGGATATTTCTTCGTATGTTTCCCACGAGACGTTGTTGGTGGCGTTGCCAATCCTAAAAACGCTGTACAACAGCAGATTAACAGGGCCACTACGAGCCCCAACGATAAGGTCGGTTTTTGAAATCGTACTGATAAACCGGCTTTTTCCTTCTTCGCTGATTTTGTCGATTCCCAGCAGCAAGGCGGTGCTAATCGCAATAGAAAAAACGGTCAACAACAGACTGCCCCGTCGGAACCACGCACTGGCTGCGGCGATTTTAAATATCATCATGCTGCACCTCCGGCCATTGAGAAGCTATTACCATCATTTAAATCAAGCATGTTTGAAAAATGTGTGGCTAGCCGTTCATCATGACTGACGAAAACAATCGTTCCGTTCCTTTTTTCGGTTTGGCTAAACAAAAGGTCTAGGAAACGCCCTTGATTGTCGCTGTCTAGGGCGGATGTGGGTTCATCCGCAATAATGATTTCTGGGCTCCC
>JBGCDP010000260.1:0-15129 GCA_045105475.1 Anaerolineae bacterium | reverse complement strand
GGCGGCCGTAAATCTCCGCAAATACGGCGCAAATCATCAACCATTCCACGTAAATTTGCCCGGATCTCGACCAATGATTTTGCAATCTCAGCATTGCTTTGATCAGAATCGTATTCCAATGCTTCAATTTGATAGTTGGTTCCAAGAAGGTCCTGAATCACCTGGTCATGTATCTCACGTGACAAATGCTTGCGCTCTTGTTCTCGCTCCGTCAGCAAGCGTCGTTGTGCATCTTGCAATGATAAATTAGCCTGATCCAACGCCCGCACTTGAATCGCCAGCTCTTCAACTAAATTTTGATTGACATCACCCTGCGCCCGGAGATCTTGCTCCAATAGCCCCCGCTGCCGTTGCAGGTTTTCCGCCTGCTGACGGGCTCGATAGTAGCGGTCTAAAGCCCAAATCGCCGGAGTCAGGTTTTGCGAACGGGTTTCGACCATTGCCGATACAAGCTTCTCCCTGGTCGTTTCATCGGTTCGCAAACGAGCAGCGATGCTTCCTTCCCTCAAAATGACTATACGATCTGTCACGGAGAATAGATGATCCAGATTGTTACTGGCAAAAATCACGGCCGTGCCTGAGTTGCGCCAATCAGTAATTAGCTCAAGCAGCCGCTCTTGATAGCGAATGCTAAGCAGGTCAGACGGATCGTCGATAACCAACAATCGAGGCTTACGTGTCATGACCCGAGCAATGGCTAAAATCTGGCGCTGTTCGGCCGGCAAGTTAAGCACAAGCTCACGCAATGATGGAAAGCGAATCCCGATTTTATCAAGAATCCGGGTCGCCTCCTGATCCATCAAGCTATTGTTTGGAACGATCTGCCACCGCTTTTGACTCGGCCACCCCGGTTCATACCCTAAAAATATGTTGCTTGTAATGTCTAGCTGACTCACTAGCTCTGGTTCTTGATGGATCGTTTCGATTCCTAACTCACGCGGCTGCCAAGGGCCACTAAGTTTGTTTCCATCAAACCATATTTCTCCGCTACTCGCGGACTCAAGGCCTGCTAAGATTGTTGTTAGGACTGACTTTCCAGCCCCGCTTGTTCCAGCCAACCCGACGACTTCCCCACCGAACACATCAAAGCTCACCCGACGCAAAGCTTGTAACGACTGGCCGTAGGTTTTAGAAAGTGAGTGGGTGCGTAAAAGAGGTTCGGGCATTTTCAGTTATTAGCTATCAGGTGTCAGTTCAACTTTAATAATTTCTCCGGCCGAAACATGGTTCAAAATCGTTTGTTGACCATTGAGCCACACAATTCTAACCTCAGAAACAAATTCAGCAGAACCGATACCAATGACCAAGCGTGGATCGGCCGATGATAAATAACTATCCCCGACATGTACCTCGTGCACAAGTTCAGGTCCATCTGGCAAGATGGCGGTGATCACAACCCCAGGCCCGTATCCTGCCGGGAATTCAAGCGTCACTGAATTCATTCCAACCTGCCGATTCTCCAACAGCATCAGCTTGCCACCAATTTGAGTGATGGCAACATCGAGGTCCCCATCGTTGTCAAAGTCGGCCGCCGCCGCACCTCGGCCGTGCATGTTGCCAACCTGAGCTAAATTAGTAATAGCCGATGAGTCAGCCAATTGCCCAGCTTGGCCTTGAGCCGTTTTGTTGCTGTAAAAGATGATCGGCATCTTTTCATCGTCACCTAAAACAGGTACATGGCCGTTGACCGTAAACAGATCTAAGTCGGTATCGTTGTCAAAGTCGGCCCAGATTGTCCCCCATCCGGTAATACCAACCCCGATTTCACCTACACCCAAATCGTCTGCGACATCTAGATAAGCAGGGACTCCATCACGGCCGTCATTCTTATAAATAGAATGAGTCTGGTGCCCTAAGTTAGTGATAAACAGATCGAAATTGCCGTCGCCGTCGAAATCACTGCTAGCAACCCCCATCCCGCTATTGATATCATCGATTCGAGCCATTGCGCCTGATTCGATTAGCTCAAATCCCACTTCATTATCGGCCGGTTCATTCAAATAGAGTCGGTTCGGATTGGTGTCATTGGCCACCAAAATATCAAGATCACCATCTCGATCTATGTCGGTCATGAGCGAACCTAGGCCATATTCATACTCAGACTCCAAGTCGATGCCGGCCGGTTCTAACCCAACCAACTCACCCACTTCTTCAAACAGCGGCATCCCGCTTTCATCATTCCCCTGATTGATAAAAAGCAAATCACGTAGTCCATAGTTTGTATTGGGGAATCCCATCGTCGCCCCTTCTATCTGGTTGTTGATATCCACGTAACCAGATACAAAAAGATCAGGCAAGCCGTCCCCGTTTATATCCCCTACAGATGTCCCTGTTTGCCATCCATAAGCATAGCTCCCACTGCTTTGAGCAACCTCTTCAAATGTTCCATCCTGCTGGTTCAGCAGCAGCAAATTGACCCGAGACGTAGTCACATAAATATCAGTCCATCCGTCAAGATTAAGATCGGCCGCCACGCACCCATTTCCACGCATTTCAATGTTAGTACCACTCTCAACACTCACATTTGTAAATTGACCGTCACTGTTTGCAAAAAGTGCACCAGTGGGCAATCCGTCTTCTTCAGACTGCCAACGACCTGCTTCAGCTAGCGCATAGGAATTCGGCACGTACAAATCCATCCAGCCATTATTATCGTAATCAAGCCAACACAGACCACCACCCATCATCGCAATCGGATCACCTGAAAAGCCCCAGCGAAATGCAGCATGGGTGAACTCAAGTCCCGTCTGTTCCGCTACATCAGCAAACTCGAGAGATGGTTCGGGCTGCCCCTCTAACTGAACAGCAGGTTCAGCTGCCGGTTGTTCTGCATTAACGACGGGCTCTTCTTCAACTTCAACCAATGATCCTATACTTTCTGGATCAATATCACGGGAGACCGTCAAGCCAATCCCCAAGGCTCCGAAATAAATAAGCCCCAGCAAAGCTAGGGCCAATAATAATGGTTCTTTTTTGATGAGCATTTCAGCCTCTCGGAATTTTAGCATTTCAGCACATTCGTCTTCAATTCGTTTATCAGCACTTCAGCAATTTCTCGCCCACAATCTCTTGTGTGGCAATTAAGAACTGAAATGTTTTAAGCCGTGCGCGCTGAAATGCTGAATAGCTACTTATGCGATACCAGATGAAGCTCGGCTACGACGTGAATAAGCATCTACCAAAACCGCTGCCAAAAGCACCAGCCCGTTCACAACAAACTTCACACCAGAGTTCCAGCCCATCAAGCCCATGCCGTTCTCAACAGATGCGATTACCAAAGCTCCCAAGAGCGCACTTGTTACCCGGCCGGTACCACCAAATAGGCTGGTACCACCGACAACCGCGGCCGCAATCGAGTTCAATAGCAAGTTGCCGCCACCCGTATTTGTCGAAACTGATCCTAAACGTGACGCTAGGATGATTCCACCAATGCTGGCCATAAAGCTCGAGATCATAAAGCATGCAATCCGAATCATGTTCACATTGATACCTGCTCGGCGAGCCGCTTCTGGGTTACCACCCACCGCGTAAACATAGCGGCCGAATCGGGTACGATTCGCGATAAACAGCCAAAAGAACAGGAACACAAGCGAGATCATGATCGAAACTGGCACACCACGGTCAGTATTTGCATACCATACGGCCGCCCCTGCAATCACGGCCAAACCGATAATCTGGAAAAGCGAAATTCCCATCGGTTTAACAGCTAAATTCTGCCGGGCTTTAGAAGCACGTTGGTAAAATTCTGTAGCCGCAAAGCCGATAATCACGGCCGCATAAACGATCCAGCCCCAAACCTTTGGCAAAAATGCGTTCGCCACACCTTTTACAACCGGGTCTTGAATCACAACAGTACCCGCTTGCGAATATTGCGTAGTCAGAATAAGTACGACACCGGACCATGCCAGCAATCCGGCCAGCGTTACAACAAAGGAAGGCACCCCAGCCCGAGTGATGATTAATCCGTGCAGCAAGCCGATCAGCGTTGTCACAAGCAAAGCAGCACCAACGGCCGCATACCATGGCCAGTTGGAGCCATTTTCCCCTTGAGTTAAAAGCAGGGTCATCGTAACACTGCCAACGGCCCCCACGAACGCTATAGACAGGTCGATTTCACCGATCAAAAGAACAAAGACAACACCGGTTGCGATCGCTGTGATTCCTGATACTTGCAGCAACAGGTTGACATAGTTTCTTGCGCTAAAAAAGTTTTTGTCAAAAGCCAAATAGCCAAAAATAGCGACAATTAAAATCAGGCCGATAATAATCGGCAGTGATCCTAAATCACCCGCTTTGATGCGATTCCACCACGCAGAGATGTATTCTCCAAGAGATTGTTGCTTACCACCCCCGGCTTCGATGGGGCCCCGTTGCTGTTTACTCATCATTTCACTCATTATTCCACCATCCCTGGGACAGTATCTAATTCCCCGGCCGTAATCGCATGGACTACTTCTTGCTGCGTCGTTTCAGAAGGGATAAATTCAGCCACTTTCTGTCCTAACCGCAAACAGGTAATCCGATCTGCTACCTCAAAAATATCATGCAAGTTGTGCGAAATAATCACAACCGCTAAACCACGGTCTGCCAAGCGGCGCACCAAGTCAAGAACCTGCCGTGTTTGAGCCACACCCAAAGCGGCTGTCGGCTCATCTAAAATAACCAGTTTAGAATTCCACATGACAGCTTTGGCGACTGCAATCGCCTGGCGTTGTCCACCAGAAAGCCCAGCTACAGCCTGGCGTACAGAGCGAATAGTCGTTACGGAAAGAGATTGGAGCGTTTCTAATGCTTCTTGCTCCATTTTCGCTTCATCAAGCAGAATGCCTCTCGTAAGCGCTTCACGCCCTAAGAACATATTCGCAACAACGTCTAAATTATCGGCCAAGGCCAAATCCTGATAAACGACTTCGATACCAAGATCGGCCGTATCTCTAGGGCTTGTTATGCTAACTTTTTTTCCTTCAAAGAAGACTTCACCCGCATTAAACTTATAGATCCCAGCGATCCCTTTGATTAGCGTTGATTTCCCCGCCCCATTGTCTCCCACTAGTGCCATCACTTCCCCGGCCCTACATGTAAAATCTACATTGTAAAGAGCCTGAACAGCACCAAAGTTTTTAGAAACTCCCTTTAATTCTAAAACCGGTTTGTTATCCATATCTCAATCTCAATTCCCAATTAAGCGGTCAGCCATCAGCCGTTAGTTACCAGCCTGAGAATCCAGACTGATAACCAATACCTGATAACTGACCGCTATTTATCTAACGATCTGCTGGGCAGTACTGCTCAAAGTCGCCGACACAAATTTCTTCCCATGTACGGAATCCATCTGCGATAACGGTGTCTGCTACATTGTCAGCTGTCACACCAATCGGTGTTAAGGCTACAAATGGAACATCGTTCGTACCGTTGTTCAGCGTTAAGCCGCCTGACATTTCAGTCAAATCCATCCCGCTAGCCAGAGCAATAGCCACGTTAGCGGCCGCGTACGCTTCAGCTTTAATCGGTTTGTACACAGACATTGACTGGTTACCCGCCAAAACCTGCTGCATACCGCCAACCGTTGCGTCTTGCCCTGAAACAGGGATCGTGGTTGGATCGATTCCAGCGTTTTGAAGCGCCTGAATCACAGCACCAGCCAAGCCGTCATTTGCAGCAAATACCGCTGTTATGTCGTTGTCAGCCGCAGTTAGCATCTGCTCGAAGATAACCAATGCTTCTTGGTTGTCCCAACCAGGAACCCACTGATCATCAACCCATTCCCAATCGCCAGCATCGAAAAACGGCTGAGCCGCATCTAAATAACCTTGACGGAAAAGAGTCGCATTGTTGTCAGTTGGTCCACCATTTAGCAAAGCAACTTTAGGTGAATCTTGTGCATCGATTAGAGGAACAAGGACATCAGCCATCGTTGCACCCACTTGGACATTGTCAAATGAAACGTATGCATCAGCACCGCCACCTTCAACTGTCAAGCGGTCATAGTCGATCACTTTTACACCAGCTGAGCGTGCATTTTCAATAATAGCCGCACCTGAGCCAGAGTCCAGGTTAACCATCAAAATAACACTTGCACCTGCGGTAATCGCTTGTTCAGCTTGGGTTTGTTGGGTTGCAGGATCACCTTCAGCATTGACGATGTTGTACTCAACACCGGCCGCTTCAAATGCTTCTTCAAAGAAGCGACGATCATCGGTTTCCCAACGAGCAGAAGATGCAGAGTCTGGCAATAAGACCCAGATTGAACCCTCAACGTTGCTACCATCCATGACGGTTGAGCCGATGTCAGACATCATTGCGCCATCATCCATCATCTCACCGGTAGTCGCATCCATCTCGCCACCTGGGCAATATTGAGCAAAGTCACCGACACAGATTTCATCCCATGTGCGGAAGCCGTCTGCAATGACTGTATCAGCGATGTTTGAGGCGGTAACGCCGATTGGATCTAATGCTAAGAATGGGACATCGTTTGTTCCATTGTTTAGTGTCAATCCGCCGGTTAGATCTTCTAGATCATCGCCGTTCAGCAATGCGATTGCAGCGTTAGCGGCCGCAAATGCTTCGCCTTTGATCGGTTTGTAGACAGACATTGACTGATTACCAGCCAAAACCTGCTGCATACCACCTACGGTTGCATCCTGTCCTGAAACAGGGATCGTTTTTGGATCGATTCCAGCATTTGTTAACGCCTGAATGACTGCACCAGCCAATCCATCATTTGCGGCAAATACAGCATCGATGTTGTTGTCAGCTGCGGTTAGCATCTGCTCGAATACAACCAACGCTTCTTGGTTGTCCCAACCTGGTACCCACTGATCATCAACCCATTCCCATGAACCATCATCGAAATGTGATTGAGCGATGCTTAAGTAACCTTCACGGAACAAAGTTGCGTTGTTGTCAGTTGGTCCACCATTTAGGAAAGCAACTTGTGAACCATCACCAATGAGTGGCTCGAGGGTTTCACCCATCGTTGCACCGACCCGTACGTTGTCGAATGAAACGTAAATGTCAGCACCAGGCCCTTCAACGGTCAAGCGATCATAATCGATTACTTTTACACCGGCCGAACGTGCATTTTCAATGATTGCTGCACCGGAACCAGAGTCCAAGTTCACCATCAAGATGACGGCCGCACCAGCGGTAATCGCCTGCTCAGCTTGAGTTTGTTGGGTAGCAGGGTCTCCTTCAGCGTTCACGATGTTGTAATCAACACCGGCCGCTTCAAATGCCTCTTCAAAGAAGCGACGGTCATCGGTTTCCCAACGAGCAGAAGATGCAGAATCTGGCAGCAAGACCCAAATTGAGCCTTCAAGATCACTGCCATCAGCAACGGTTTCAGTTACTGCACTGCCACCTTGGTCTTCAGGGCAATATTGTGCGAAGTCACCGACACAGATTTCTTCCCATGTGCGGAAGCCGTCTGCGATAACAGTTTCAGCAACATTGTCTTTGGTCACGCCAATCGGGGTCAAAGCGATGAAAGGAACATCAGTTGTGCCGTTGTTAAGCGTCAATCCACCAGATAATTCAGTAATATCGTCGCCGTTTAGCAACGCGATGGCCGCAGCAGCAGCCGTCTCAGCTTCAGCTTTGATCGGTTTGTAAACAGACATTGACTGATTACCAGCCAAAACCTGTTGCAAGCCACCAACAGTAGCATCTTGTCCTGAAACAGGAATCGTCGTTGGATCGATTCCAGCATTTGTTAGCGCCTGAATGACTGCGCCAGCCAATCCATCATTAGCCGCAAATACAGCGGTAATGTTGTTATCGGCCGCAGTTAACATCTGCTCAAAGATGACCAATGCTTCTTGGTTATCCCAGCCAGGAACCCACTGATCATCAACCCACGTCCATGATCCATCATCAAAAAATGGTTGGGCCGCATCCAAGTAACCTTGGCGGAAGAGCGTGGCGTTATTGTCAGTTGGTCCACCGTTTAGTAAAGCAACCTGTGGATCGTCTTGTGCATCAATTAGAGGAACAAGTACATCTGCCATGGTGGCACCTACTTGAACGTTATCAAATGAAACGTAGACGTCAGCACCAGGACCTTCAACGGTCAAGCGATCGTAGTCGATAACTTTGACATCGGCCGAGCGTGCATTCTCGATGATTGCGGCACCGGAACCAGAGTCCAAGTTCACCATCAAGATGACTTTTGCACCTGCAGTAATCGCCTGCTCTGCTTGAGTTTGTTGGGTAGCAGGGTCTCCTTCAGCATTAACAATGTTGTACTCAACACCGGCTGCTTCGAAAGCTTCTTCCAAGAAACGACGGTCGTCAGTTTCCCAACGAGCTGAAGAGGCTGAGTCTGGCAATAGGACCCAAATTGAGCCTTCTGCCATCGCTTCTTCCATTACCTCTTCAACTTCTTCGGCCGCATCAGTAATAGTTTCAGCGACTTCTTCAGCAACTTCGACAGGGTCACTGCCACAAGCTGCGAGGACGGCAATCAGTCCGATCGCCATGATGAATGTCATCATCTTCCAATATTTCTTCATTCTTCTTCTCCTTCTTAAATCGGTTAAGAAAATTTGAGTAATTGTTTTTAGCATCGAAAGCGTTGCTAAAAACTGCATATAACATAAATGCATAGGCGCAGACCTTGCCTATCAATAGTTGTGCAAAATCTACTAAATATGAGGATAGCTTTTGTGTGGTTTTGTATGAAGAGGGGTACCCCTATAAGAAATCAGGGTAAAACCCCAGCTTTTTATAGGGGGTTTCCCCTAATACCCCTAATTTCAGTTAGTGGTTAAACTGAAAAGCAAGCAAATAGGAGATAAGTTGGCAATTTGTTGAAACTGGCCAAAAACAACTTAATGTTAGCTCTATCAAATTCAGCAGAATTTTTCACCCTCAAAACACAACTCTATGAACCAAAACCTAATTAAGTTCCGCATTCTTCTCGCAGATGATCATGAAGTCGTCCGCTCTGGTATACGGAACGCACTGCTTGATTTACAAGAAATAGAAATAGCGGGTGAGGTCGATAATGGGATTGCTCTGAAAAGCACACTGACTCAAGTTCGGCCTGATTGTTTGCTGATCGATGTAGCGATGCCTGACTTTGATCCGATCGCTGACATTCGCCAAATTCGAGCCGAACACCCTGCCATGAAAATTTTAGTGGTGAGTGCGCATGATGATGATGTCTATGTACAGGGGCTACTAGGAGCCGGAGTCAATGGCTACCACATGAAAGACCAACCGCTCAGCGATTTGCGTTTGGCCGTCCAGCGGGTTCTATCAGGGCAACGCTGGGTAACCGGCCGCCTTTTAGATAAATTAGTTCCATCTGCAACGAGTGCCAAACCAGCCCATTCACTGACTCGTCGACAAAAAGATATTTTGAGCCAGCTACAACAAGCCTTTGATAATCAAACAATCGCACGTAATAGCGGACTAAGTATCAAAACAGTTGAAAACCATCTGACTCGAATCTATCGACAACTGGGAGTACAAAGCAGGCTTGAAGCGGTTAATTATCTAAGCAAAAATCCGAATCTACTGGCTGACTATACGGCTCAACCTAACGAGCAAAAGAAACGGGATGATTCGGTTACTCAACCTGTTGCATCTGTGGCTGGGCAGCCTATTGTGCTCGTCGTCGATGACAACAATCGCTTTCGTAAAATGCTGCGCCAAACGATTGAAAAACTGCTCCCATTAGGCCATGTCTACGAAGCTGGCAATACGTTTGATGCGGTCAAAATGGCAAACCATTTCCGGCCGCAGCTCGCCTTAGTCGATGTCGTCTTAGGCATTGAGAGTGGTATCGACTGTACCAAAGCCTTAGCAAAGCTTTCTAATCCCCCACGCATTGTGCTGATCACCGCTTATCCAGATCAAGAATTTCGGCAGTCCGGCCGGGTTGCTGGAGCTGCCGCCCTACTCGATAAAAAAGACTTAAACGTTGATGTGCTACGCCAAATCGTGGCTGATATTTAAGCGTTACAAATAGTCACGCCCAAAGCAAAAACCTACTGGTCAGTAGTGAAGCACATAAAATGATGGTGCAAAATCATCAAAATCCTCCCTTTCATGACTGAGGTGGTACCAAACGATGTTCAAAAGGCTACAATTAAGGGTGCTCTACCTGCTATGATTTGAATCCCTTATTCAAACAAATCTTGTGCTAACCCAGCAGCAGGTATCTACCCACAACTCTCTTTTATGTACAACGTTTTTTCAATGACCCCATATGCTCGGAAAGTAGGTGAAGTTCGGCCGAATGGCGATGTAGTTAACATGGACGGACACATCGCAGGAAAAGTCTCAATGGATGGAGCCATCCGCAATTCACAGGGGAAGATGCTGGGAGTTATTAATCGAGACGGGAAAATGGTGGGAGTTAACATGAGCCCAGACCAGTATTCCATCGATTTAAATGGCAATATCCTTAAAGATGGAGAGACGGTTGGAGCTGTAAGACAGGTTGAAAAGGGGATTCCAGACCTATTAGCCAATTGGGCCGCCTGTGTCATTCTTGTCGATGGCGGTGATCCAGGTGCAGCCCGCACAATTGTCTCCTCAAAAGAAAAACTGGCACAGATCATGAGTACGGCCAAACTCCCGGCCGCAACCCGAATGAGCATTCACCGGACTTTGAAAAAACGATCCCCTTTACGTATTCGCAAAAAAAAGATAGATCCTAAATAAATTTTGACAGCTTATAATGCTAGAAAACATGTAAATTCAACCGGGTGGTTCTTATATAGACGCAACGGTATCAACTCTTCTATGCTCCTGCATGTGGAAGCATATCAAACGTCCGAATTAACCATTCAGCTTCAAATAAATACCAAAAAAAACATGAAAAAAACAAGCTTTTTACTCCTCATTCTTTTACTCGTAACCTTGGCGGCCTGTAGTGGAGTCGAGGGGGATGATTTTTACGATGACGGCATTTTTATTGATGAAGAGGAACCCCTCTACGAAGAGGAGCTAGCAGAAGAGCCTTCAGCAGTCATAGAAACAGCACCTACTGCTGTTCCAGAAGAAATTGACCCCGAAGTTCCAGAGATTGCAGAAGAAACCGATGATCTGATACCAGAACGGCCGGCAGCGATGTCGGCGGCTGAATTTGTAGATGGAGAATGTCCGTTTGCCGCTCAAATCGCCAACAAGTACAGTGTTCGCTGTGGAGTACTGAATGTCCCAGAAAACCGAGAGTCAGGAAGTGATCGGATGATTCAGCTGGCCGTTGCCATCTTACCGGCCGCCAATGGCAATCCTGAACCAGACCCTGTCATCTACTTAGAAGGTGGTCCGGGCGGCAGTGCAGTGGCTGGCTTTGAAGCTGACCCCGATGGCTGGGCCCAATATGGCTTTGCGCAAAACCGTGACTTGGTTTTATTTGATCAACGGGGAACCGGTTACTCAATTCCAGAGTTGGACTGTGACGAGAGTGATACCCAAGCTGATGCACTAGAACTGGCTGAAACCTGCAAGGCAGCACTTGAAGCGGAAGGCATCGATTTAAGTGCCTATAATTCAGTCGAAAGTGCGGCCGATGTAGCAGCACTAGTCGAAGCGCTTGGCTACGAGACATACAATTTGCTAGGCATTTCATACGGCACCCGCTTAGGTTTGGCCATCATGCGGGACCACCCTGAAGGGCTACGCAGTGTTGTGCTCGACTCACCCTTTCCTCCCAATGCTGATCCTGCCCAAACAGAAGCCGCGCTCACATGGGGGCGCTTTGAAGCGGTTTTTGATGCTTGCGAAGACGACGGTGAGTGCGCAGTGACATTTCCAAACCTTCAACAAACTTTTTTAGATACGGTCGACCAGCTCAACAGTGAACCTGTTGATGAGATCTACGGAGATGATCTCGTGGCGCTGATTCAACAGATGATGTTTGGCGGTGAGGACTTTATCTTTTTAATTCCGCTTTTAATCGATCAAGCCTCACAGGGAAATTTAGATCTGTTTTTTGAGCTTGAACCCGATGTGTTTGGCATGGCACCGGCCGGCATGCTTAACCGAGTTAACCAGCCAATATGGCAAGATTTTGATGTAGATGATGACCAAACCGATGGCGATGCTCAAGGCATGTATAACTCAGTGATGTGTCATGATGAATTTGCCTTTTCTGATGTCGACACGGCCGAAGACTACACCATTAGCAAAATTCCAGACCAGATGTATACCGGGCTTTTCATCGGCACCGTCGACCAATTTACAACCTGCTCAGTCTGGGATGTAGGCGCAGCCGATGCCTATGTCGATGCGGCCGTCGTTAGCGATATCCCAACTCTGGTTTTAGTCGGTGAATTTGACACGGCGACACCACCTGTCTGGGGAGAACTAACCGTTGAGACATTATCAAACGGAACTCTCGTACAAATTACAGGCGGTGGCCATTCCCTAGTGTCTAGTAACGGATGTGCCATCAGTTTAATGGATGCGTTCTTTGCTGACCCCACATCGTTGGACACCAGCTGTGTAGATGAACTTGAGCCAGTATTCTTTGAGCTACGCTAGAAGTTGATTTAAGAGCAAGCTGATTTTTTAAATCAACTTACTGCTATTTAGCAGTTGACAGTAGCAAATCCAAATGCTAATCTGTCCGACACATTTAAATATGTAAAAGCGTCGAAAGGGAAATATCCCAGTGGACAAGTTGGTTCCAGCGAGTGATGAAATGGTGAAAGCATCACATCGGCCCCACAGAGATGACACCCTTGAGCTGATCAGGAAACTGAATCCGGGACACGCCCGTTACAGCGTTAGGCTCGTTGTGAAAATCTGATTTTACCCGGCTGCTCAAAGGTTTTGGCAAGTCCAAAACAAAATGGCGGTGGTACCACGTGCGATAAAATAAAACTTTCGCCCGTCCTCCAATTTTTAATTAAATTGAGGACGGGCTTTTTTTATTTCTAATCGTTTTGTGGATCAGATTTATATTTCCGGCCGGTAAAAGTTGCGTCTTAAAATTCTCTGACTTTAAGGCGAATGGCGGTGGCACCGCGGACAAATGAATGTCCGTCCTCCAGTGTAGGGCGGACGTGTCTCCAGCTTGGGAAGAATTGCCTCTAGTTGAAGCGATTTTTTGTCCGCCCTGTTGTTTAGCTCAATGCAGTTGAGCTTAAGCCGAATCGAGATTCGGCCGTTCATTCTATCTATAAGGAGATAAAAAGATGAACACGGTAAAAACAACAGAGATCGGTTGCTATGAAGGAAAACGTGTACAGCTACAGGGTTGGTTGCACACCACCCGTCAAATCGGCGGGATTAGTTTTGTCATTTTACGTGACGGGTTTGGCACAGTTCAGGCGGTGTTTGAAGGTGAATCGGCACCCTTCCCACAACCTGAATCGGTCATCCGGTTAACAGGATTGGTTGTTGCGAGTCAGCAAGCTCCCGGCGGAATGGAGATCATTCAGCCAGAGCTTGAAACGCTAGCGGCCGTTAATGAGACTTTACCTGTCACGATGGGGAAAAAAGAGCTAACGGCGTCCTTGCCTACCCTACTCGATCATGCCGTTGTGCTCAATCGGCACCCCAGCAGGCGTGCGGTTTTCAAATTAGCGGCCGGTACGATGGCAGCTTTTCGGCAAACGTTGAGCGAACGGGACTTTACAGAGGTGCAGTCCCCCAAGCTAGTGGGCAGCTCAACTGAAGGAGGCTCAAATGTATTTGAACTGCCTTATTTTGAGCGCAAAGCCTGGCTGGCCCAAAGCCCCCAATTCTACAAACAAATCATGGTTGGCGTGTTTGAGCGGGTGTTTGAAGTAGGGCCGGTGTTCCGAGCTGAAGCACATGACACATCACGTCATATCAACGAGTATGTGAGCCTAGACGTTGAGTTTGGATTTATCGAAAATCATTTCACTGTTATGGCTTTAGTCCGTGATTTAATGAGTGGAATTTTCACCTCACTTGAAGAACGGTTCTCGAACGAATTAGAGATCTTAGGGGCAAAAGTTCCTATCGTTCCGGCCGAGATTCCGCATATTCATTTCGAGAAAGCCCTAGAGCTAATCACGGCCGAAACCGGAGAAAACGTCATCGGTGAAATGGACCTCTCTCCACAGAATGAACGCTTTCTGGGTCAATGGGCACAGGAAACACATGGGAGTGATTTTCTGTTTGTCGTTGGATATCCGATGGCAAAACGGCCGTTCTATACCCATCCAGACCCGTCAAATCAAGTGTGGTCAAATTCATTCGACCTTTTGTTTCGAGGCACCGAATTGATCACAGGTGGACAACGACGACATCTGTACGCCGACTACCTGAATGCGCTTGCTCAGGCAGGTATGCCAACAGAGCCATTTGAACACTATCTCGAAGCATTTAAGTTTGGTATGCCACCCCACGGTGGCTTTGCCATCGGCATGGAAAGGCTGATTATGCAGCTCTGTGGCTTGCCAAATGTGAAACTTGCCACCCTGTTTCCAAGAGACATGAAGCGCTTAGTTCCATAATGGGTTGACTCATTTAGCTCAAGCGGTTGGGTTTTATGACCCAGCCGCTTTGATGACTGATTCAAAGTTTAAGATAAGTTCTTTGAGTTCCTGGTAGGTTTACCCCTTTTTGATTAACCTTACCCCGTCAATCGATCAAGAAGGAACTGAGAGAAAAATTATGAGCTATGACTATATTATTATCGGAGCAGGGTCAGCAGGCTGCGTTATCGCCAATCGGCTAAGTGCAAGTGGGGAGCACAGCGTTCTATTGCTTGAAGCAGGTGGGCCAGATAAAGCCAAAGAAGTCCACATTCCAGCCGCTTTTAGCAAACTATTTAAAAGCGAGCATGATTGGGCTTATCAAACAGAGCCACAAGCCCACATGAATGGAATGAACCTATATTGGCCGAGAGGGAAAATGTTTGGGGGCTCTAGCTCCATCAATGCGATGATTTACCAGCGTGGTGCCCCGAGCGACTATGATGGCTGGGCCAAACAAGGAAACGAAGAGTGGAGCTGGGAAGACGTACTCCCTTATTTTAAAAAGTCTGAAAACCAAGAAAATGGGGCTGACCCGAGCCATGGTGCTGGTGGGCCGCTTAATGTAGCTGAGCAACGCTCGGTCCACATGCTTAGCCAAGCCTTTGTCGAGTCGGCCGCTCAAGCAGGTTATGCAAAAAACTGTGATTTTAATGATGGC
>JBGCDP010000259.1:0-42079 GCA_045105475.1 Anaerolineae bacterium | reverse complement strand
CCCAGCGTATCTTCAATAATCGACTCATCTAACGCCTGCTGATCAAGAGCAACCAAAGCACTTACCCAGTCGATGCTTTCTGCGACGCCAGGAACTTTATACAAATCTTCATTGCGTAGCTCTTGGACAAAAGCGGTCACTTGGCGAGCCAAATCGGCTGAAGCTTCAGGCACTTTCGTCGTGACAATTTCTAATTCCTTTTGGAAAGATGGGTAATCGATCCAGAAATAGATACAGCGACGTTTCAAGGCATCGTGCAGCTCACGCGTCCGGTTTGATGTGAGAATCACAAACGGCCGGTTTTCCGCTTTAATCGTTCCAATCTCTGGGATTGTAATCTGAAAATCTGACAAGATCTCAAGCAGAAACGCCTCAAACTCTTCATCACTACGGTCAACTTCATCGATGAGTAAAACCTGTGACTGCTCGGCCGATTCTTCGATGGCTCGCAGTAGCGGACGACGAAGCAAGAATTTTTCGCCAAACAGCTCATCTTCATCGAAGGTTTTATTTTGCGCTTCCATCGTACGAATATGCATAATCTGGCGGGTATAGTTCCACTCGTAGACCGCTTGGCTCACGTCTAACCCTTCATAGCATTGCAATCGAATTAGATTGGTGTCGAGCATGCTAGCGATCACTTTCGCAATCTCCGTTTTGCCTACCCCTGGCTCTCCTTCTAAAAAGAGGGGTTTACCCAACTTCATCGATAAATAAACGGCCGTTACTAAACTGCGTTCAGCGACATAGCCTTGGTCAAGTAGTGCTTTTTGTAATTCTTCGATCGAGTTATAAGTCATAGTGCAACTGTCTTAGTTCAATTTCCGCGGCCGGCCGCGCTCTTTTACATCATCGAGCATACCACCGATACCCATGCGTACGATATCCATTTTAGTAAGATAATCACCCGCAAGAATGCGAGGAATCACTAAATCAACAATATTCTTCTTTGGTGAGCGAGCACACCCTGGCGTACCGATAATTTGGACACTCCGGCCGGTTTCGTCATGGCGAGCCAGCATCAGCAAATTACCAGGATCAACCGGTGCACCAAAGCACGTCACTCGGCCGCCACTGCGTTCAACCGCACGTGGAGCGATATCGTGTCGATCCATAATCGCCGTCTCACCCGCTAAAATAATCATCTCAATACCCTCTTCTATAAGATGGGTAATTTCAACCGCTAAGTCACGCTCACCATGCTCGTCTTCTAGCGGAATAAATTTAACCGAATCTATATCAGAACCCCATGATTGCAAACGTTGACGCAACGCCTTATCAAATCCTTTGACAATTCGATCTTGAGAAGATGGAGAGCCGGATAAAATCATGCCAACTTTTTTACGCATAAGCGGATCGACTCGCACAATGGGAGACGGCCGATCATGCAGAATCGTTTCTGATTGGCTGATGCGTTCGGCCTCGCGCACAACATTATCTGGAACTCCATATGAGATCATTTTTAAGGTCGCCACCATTTGCTTCGGACGCACCACACTGTTGATATCAACGGTAGCCAGCGTAACTGAATCGAGCAGATTAACCTGCATTAAACGCTCTTCATCGATGCGCAAAATACCGAGTGTGTCAGAATGAAGATTGGCTCGGCCGGTCGTCGGTTTTGATACGGTCACGTGGGTTCCTGCGGCGGCTAGTGCGATACGCAATGCGGCACTATTTTCATCAACATCCCCCGGCTCTGGCTCCGCCACATAGACCGATTCTCGACCCAGCGTTGCAAGTTTTGCAACATCTTTGCTAGACAGCGGCCGCCCTTTGCGAAACACACGTCGGCCGTCTGGTCCCGCGATGTTATGACCTAATATTTTGCCTTCAGCTTGGTTGAGTGGGACTGCACCAAATTTCATAGGGTTCGATTAAAAAGTGATTCTTTCGATGAGTGGTGGATAATATAACAGATGTTAGATGATCGGTGCTAGATATTAAAGCAGACGCCTTCTAACATCTAACATCCGCTATCTAAGCGGCCTAAATTTTATGGACGCAATTATAATCGCTGGGGGAACACCCCAACCTGAGGATCCACTTTACACTTACAGCCAAGGCAAACCAAAGGCGCTGATCGACATCAACGGCCGGCCGATGATTGTTTGGGTGCTCGATGCCCTAAACCAGGCTCAATCAGTTGATGAGCTGGTTGTCGTCGGCATTGACAACCCGGCCGATCAAGAGACGATTCAAGCTGAAATCGGTAGCCCGATCAAGTTTTTGCACAACACAGGTGGATTAGTCAGTAATGGGCTAAAAGGGCTTGAATACGTTTATGCCAAACATCAAAAACATGTGCCGGTTATCGGCTGTTCAAGCGATATTCCCCATATGCAACCCCACATGATTGATGATTTGGTGAGTCAATGCCAACCGCTTGATCACATCTTATATTATGCGGCCGTCACACCAGAAATCATGGAACAAACTTACCCCGATGCGAAACGGACTTTTACCAATTTTGCAGGGCAAAAACTGGCTGGGGCTGACATTTTTGTCTCAAACACCCGCATCCTTAAAACCAATGAAGCGCTTTGGAAAAAGATGATCAATGCTCGCAAAAACCCATTGGCAATGGCATGGGCGGTTGGTCTGTGGCCGCTGCTTAAGCTGGCGACCGGCCGGATGTCAGTTGAAGATGCGGCTGCGCTTGCGGGGCGCAGGCTTGAAGACGACCGGCCGATGGGGTTTGTTTATACGCCGTTTGCAGAGCTTGCCATGGATGGGGATAAGCCACATCAGATTGATATTTTGCGGAGTCAGGTTGAAGGCAGAGAATCAGGAGCCAATCGATAAGGTCTAAAGCTAACGAATAGCTCCTGCTGTAAAATTCAATAAATGATAGAAACTCTTAGAGCAAAACTACCAGAACTTGATCCTTCACCCTATAAAGCCTTGATCCAAAACAAGTCATCTGCCTTTGTTTTCTTATTTGTCGGACTACTCAACTTTTTGTTTTTCACCCTAAAAGAAATCGTCACCCCTGACGAGTTCGCATGGGTGATTCAAAGCATACACTTTCGCCAAGCCCTCATCGAACAAGATTGGCCCAACCTTGTGCAATCGGCCCATCCAGGTTTTATCACAATGTGGATAGGCGCAATCGGGACCACAGTTAAGCTTTGGTTCCGGCCAGATCTTCAACCCGAAATCGATTGGATCTTGCAACAAAGTTGGCATTTGCCGCAAACGGGGGAACTCTCGGCCCGGCTACATCCATTTTTACAGCCAGCCAGAAATACCCTGAGCCTGCTAATGGCCGCGCTATGGACGGCCGTTTATGCCTTACTCAAACAACGAACAAAGCCGATAGTCGCGTTCGGCGTGATCATGCTATTAACAACAGACATGTGGATTATCGGGTTAACCAACATCTTGCACGTCGATGGGCTATTGGCGATGTTTTGCTTGCTTACACTGCTTCTCGTATTACCACGCCGAGATGATGAATTGGCTTTTTACGGCCAACAACGCTACCTCCTAGCTGGAGTTACGATGGCCGGTGCAATTTTATCAAAAGTACCGGGGCTTCTGCTGACAGCCATTGTGCCAACGATTTTGTTTGTGCAGTGGTGGTTTTTATGTCGTGCGGAGACCAACCTCAGTGAGGACGGCTTTGCCCCCCAACCCAATCGTGCAAGACTAAGCCGCCTTCTCCTACTTAAGGGGATTGCACTTTTAATTGGACTTCTTGCAACGTTCGCAATTTTCGCACCGATAATTTTCATTGATCTGAATTATGTTTTCCAAAACGTTTTTGTACTTAGCGCACGCGAAGTCGGCTTTTCAGCCCCCACTTTTTTCATGGGATGGGTCAGAGAGAATCCAACCATCCTATTTTATCCATTTACTATTTTGTTTCGTCAGCGAGCGCTTATTACCTTTGGCCTCATCTTTGCAACGTTCCGATATTTTCGCACAAGAGATAACCGGAAACAGACTTTTTTTCTGGCGGCCGTCGGCGCATTCTGCCTGCTCTTTTGGATGGGGTTGCTCGTCTCCGACCGTGAGTTCGCTCGCTATGCTTTACCCATCTACCTGCTCATCACATTTATAGGTGCAATCTCATTCGCTCAATTTCTAATCGAGGCGGTGACAAGCCGCTACTTTAAACAAACCAAAGGGTATAGATTCTTCAGTATCTTATCGATGGCGCTTATCATCTGGAACATTTTTTTCTATCACAAGGACCCCTTCACTCATATTAATTATTTCGTAGGTGGCCCCCAATCTGGCCCATCATTGATGCTAACAGGCTGGGGAGGTGCTCAAAGCTTGGCAGCCAATCGGTTAGGTAAGAATCAGAATAGGACGATATTTACGGACAATGTCCCGGCAACCGCCCCCTTCGTCTCAAATCCCGACCTAGTTTTTCTGCTTACTCCGCAAACTGCATGGCTCGTAAAACCAGAAGACGAAGTGATTTTGTCACTTGAATTTAGGCAGTTAAACCGAGAACTATGGGAGCCTCCCTATGCAGAATCAGAGCAATCAAACATTTTGCGCCACATTGTGAAAGGCGAACATATCGTCAGCATCGAGCGGTACGGAGGATCGAATCGGGCGTGGGTTTATTCAAATTTTGATCAATGGCAATTAAATAAAGGGTTGAAACGGTATACGTCAACTGGATTTACTTTTAACAACAGCCTCCGCCTCATCGAGGCGGTCACAATCAAGCCTCACGACGATTTCAATATTCATTTACTTTTGCGTTGGACACTCAAGCAACCTGAAAGTGGAATCTTGCAATTCACCATTGTAGATGCAGCTGACAGCGTCTGGATTCAACGAGAAGACCCACTCATCAACATTGAAGAGATTCCGGCCGGAAATTGGACCCAAAACACCACTTACCTGTCAACCCACACCCTGCCGCTCGCCAGCGACATGCCCCCCGGCGACTACAGTGTCCGCGTTAGCCACTTCCGGCCGGACGGCAGCCTTTCCGGCATCACCCACGACCAAGAATTTATCGGCACAACCGCCACACTCGCCACCTTCCCCGTCACCGTGCCAGCCCCCCAACCACCCGTCGCCATCCCTGAAAGCACCATCGACCATTCGACAATCAAAGCGATTGCAGAGCTACCAGCCACAATCGGCCAAGGTGAAACAATAACGGCCGATGTTTGGGTAAAACAAAACGAATCTCTGGGCGAAGGTTTTAATCTTCTGCTCGAAACCGGCCGTCAATCGCTAATTTATCCGGTCGATTCAACCAATTGGCAAGAAGGCTTCATCTATCGCGTTCGGGCCAGATGGCAGATCCCGGCCGACCTTACGCCAGGGGAACAGCTACTCCGATTAAATGGGGTTGATCTGGGCACACTGATCGTTGAGACTCGCGAACGCAACTTTGACATTCCAGTCGACGTGCCAACCTCTGGTAGTGGGTTAATGTTTGGCGATGTGCTCAGACTCGTCGTCGTTGAACCGAAAATAATTGAGCAAAACAGCGTGCGCATTGTTTGGCAGGCCAACAGCCCAAACCAAATTGACTACGCGATATTCATCCATTTAAAAGATGCGGCAGGCAACATACTGGCCCAACAAGACATGCAGCCAGGCAAGCCAACCAGCCAAACGATTCAGAATGAAGTTGTCGACTTCACGGCCGAAATTCCGCTGGGCAACCTCGATCCGGCCGACGTTTCAACGATAGCCATCGGATTCTACAATCCAGCCACAGGGCAAAGACTCCCCGTGCTTAACAATTCTGGCGAGCGCTTGCCCAACGATCAGGCCGAAATCATAATTGAGGCCGATGACAATTAAGCAGTTCAACAAATCGGCCAATCGGCTAATTAATTCACCAGCGTTTGCCGGGCCCGCACTTTTTGTTTTGGCCATCATCGCTCGATTAGGTGCTATCACCCCAATTTGGGGCGGCCGGTATGTCACCCCTGACGAGCTGGCGTGGGTCCATCGTAGCGTCAACATGCGTCAGGCCCTACTCACGGCCGATTGGGGCGGAACGATTCAAGCTGGTCATCCAGGCGTCATTACTACCTGGTTAGGCACCCTTGGTGTTCAACTCACGTTAGCATTCAACTCGTCCGCCTATACAGATTTAGCCTTTATCCAAAAGCTTGCATGGACCAATCCGATTTCGGGTGAAGCACATCAGCACCTCGCCACATTTTTAACTGGCGGCCGGATCATGGTCATTCTCGCCACGTCGGCCGGTATCTGGCTCATCTACCATTTGTTGTCTGATACGTTTCGGCCGACCACTGCTTTGGCAGGGTCCGCACTACTGGCGCTTGATCCTTGGTCAGCCGGACTTTCAAGCCTGTTGCACGTCGATGCCATTCTCGCCACATCGATCCTAATCACCCTGCTGCTTATTTTGACCGATGGCGGTTTGTATCGCCGCCGCTTGTTTTTGGCTGGAGTTTTTACAAGCGTCGCCATACTAAACAAAGTTCCCGGAGTAATTCTGCTTGGCATTGTGCCGCTCCTTATCTTTGCAAAAACGGCCGTTGCCGTTTCAAGACGCGACCCAACTCTAAATATTTTCAGACAGCTGGGCTGGTGGCTACTGGGGCTGATCATCGCCAGCATTATTTTGCTCCCAGCGCTGTGGGCTGATCCTTCGGCCGTTTTCGATATTATTCTGGCCGATGGCACTCGCATCACGGGCAAACGCTCCCCGATCTTTTTTATGGGGTCGGCCGATTTTGACCTTGGACTACATTTTTATCCGCTGGCCGTTTTAATCCGGCAATCTCCCCTTGCGACACTCGGAATTCTGCTGAGCGGCTGGCTCTACTACCAATACAAACCTGGCCGGCAAGACCGCCTTTTTGTTGGGACATTTCTGCTGTTTTGCCTGCTATTTTGGGTCGGAATCACCATATCATCTCGTGAGTTTGTCCGCTACGCCTTACCGATTTCAATGGTGCTGACCATGTTGGGTGGCATGACGCTGGCCGTTTTCCGGCCGCAATTTGTCTGGCTATTTTTGATCCTGCAATTGGGCTGGATGGGGTGGTTTTGGCAGTTTCCGTTGAGTGCAGCCAATGCATGGACGGGCGGACCACGGGCGAGCGTCAATCAAATGGCACTAGGCTGGGGAGAAGGTGTTAGCCAGGCCGCAGCGTATGCGGCCAATCAACCGAATGCGGCCGAGCGTCGGCTGTTCACAACCAACGTTCCCGCCGCAGCCCTCTTTTACCCCGGCGAAGTCTTTCTAATCGACGATCAGACTGTGAATCTCATTCGCCGAGACGACTTCATTGTGATCCCACTGGGAGTTAAACAGGTTGATCCCGGCCGCTGGCAATCGAACCCAACTGCACCGCTGGCTGAACAATTCCCCGCCGATCTTGTACCCATCCACACTGTCCAATTTAACGGATTAGACCGTGCATGGCTTTACTCAAATATCCCTGATCAACTCTTGCACAGCAACCAAGATAGTGTCGCGGACACAGCCGTCCGTTTTGGTGAGCACCTTTTTCTAAATTCAACGACATTGACAATCCCTGAGAACAAGTTCCGCCTAGTTATCCAGACAGATTGGCTCGCAACGGCCGGGGCCGATTACAAGCTGGTACTAACAATGGAAGATCTAGACGGAAACGTCTGGCTGAAACATGAAGAGTCTCTTGTCGGGAATTCAGGGCTTCCTGCAAAACAATGGTTGGCTGAAAAGAGCGAACGTCTCTTTCAAAAGCTCACATTCCCGGCCGATATGCCCCCGGCAGACTACCTATTAAAAGCGGAAGTCTTTGATGCCAATGGGGCAAGATTAGGCGTTTTTGGGGAAGATGGACAGTTCCAAGGAACATCAGCCTTGATGGGTCAGTTCCAGTCGCCATTGCCCAATAAACAATCCTCTGTCACCGTTGAAAACGGAGACAAAACCGATGCCCCCTTTGCTGGGTATTCGACCCCGCCTACGACAATCGGACAAGGGGAAACCGTTCGTTTTAATGTTTGGTGGCAGCCTCCAACTGAAAATCATTCTGGAGATGTGTTTTTACTTCAAATCGGTGAAACAATTGTCCCATACTCGGTAGGGATGCAAGATTGGCGTGCTGGCGACGTTTACCGCACCACACCAACATGGACTGTTCCAGTAGATATGCCTGTCGGAACATATCCGCTAGCCTTAGGGCGTGCCAGCGATGAGCAACAAGTTTTCCAGCCGATCGGCCAAATTGCTATTGAAGAGCGTGACCGCACGTTCACGCTCCCGGCTGATATCGATCCACTGTTGCATCAGTTTGGCACGATTGCCGTATTGCAACATATCGACGTTTCAATTGCTGATGAAGTCACGCTAGATCTCATCTGGCAAGCAAATCGGCCAGATGGCACTAATCTAATCATGTTTGTCCATTTGAAAAATGCTGACGGTGATATCGTGGGGCAGCTTGATCAGCCACCGCTTAAGCCAACTGGCTTGTGGCTCGCAGATGAAGTGATTACTGATAGAGTAACGCTTCCCCTGCCCGTAGACACAGTTGCGCAAATCGCTATCGGGCTTTATGACCCTGGCACAGGCCAGCGTTTGGCCGTACGCGCGGCCGATGGCACCCCTTTAACAGACGAGCAATATTTACTCGATCTAGATTAATAGACGAACTTTGAGGTTTCAAAAACCTGAAAGTCTACCCCACACACCTTTGATTACTGACCAGCTCATCCTCCAATTTGGTTACATCGGCCTGTTTATCGTTTCAGCCGTAGCCGCCTCAATTGTGCCATTCTCAAATGAAGTTCTCGTGATCGCCATGCCACCCTTAGGGTTTAACCCATGGATCGTTGGCTTCGTTGCCACATTTGGCAATTTAGCGGGGGCTTTGACAATGTACTGGCTAGGGGTTAAAGGGACGGACTTTGTTGTTCAGCGTTACAAAGTCAAAAAAGAACGCTTGGAGAAAGCTGAAGAGTGGTTTAAAAGGTGGGGTGCTCCAGCACTGCTCTTAGCGGGCTTGCCGATAATCGGCGATCCGATTTGCTTGGCAGCCGGAGCCACAAATATGCGTATGCCGAAGTTTTTGGCATGGACGTTTGTAGGCAAAGGGTGGCGCTACATTTTGATTTTAGGCGCGTTGGAGTGGATTCTAAATGTGTTGGGGTGGAGTTAAATTAATCGTGGTGCGGTGATTATTACCCTCGCACCACGTGTATCACAGCTTAACCATATACCCAGCCAATCACTATCGGGGTGACAAATGACTCGAGCAAAGCGGCTACAAAGAACAGTGGGATGCCATAACCAACCATAATGCGGCTAAAATCGGCCGCATGTTGCACCCAAAGCTCACTAAGCGAACGTTGACCCGTGGGGGCAATCACTGAAGCTTGCCAGCGCAGGGCGGCGGCCGTCACCAGTAGCAAAATCGGGAGTTCTACCCATGCATGTGGCAACACCGTTGCTCCCAAAAAAACGGCCGGGTTTTCTCCCACCATCGCAAACTGAGTGGTAATAAAAGCGATAATGGCCCATGGCAACATATAAATCAGCACCGACGAAACCCCAAAGGTAAACGTCCCTAAAATAACCAAAATCAAAATCGCTTGCATATTATGCCTAAAGATAAACAGCGGCAATTCGCCAAACATCTGTCGCATGATGCCGATGTTGGCCTGCGTCTCTGTGCTACGAAGGCCAAGCAGGTAATCGTGTGGCAGTTGATACAAGCCGGCTGCAATGACCCCCGCCACACAGGCGAGCACGAACATACCTAACAAAACGGCCATCGGTGTTCTCAACTCTTTGATCACTCCCCAATTTTGCCGATACCAGCCCGCAATGCCGGTTTGCTCCCTACCCATATCTCGGCCGAGGAACCGCTTTGCAAAGAATCGGGGAATCCAACGTACACTCAAAAAATCGATGTTACTCCCAAGCAGGCTTTCCCGATCAAATGTTTGAATTCCAATACGGATAAAGATCACTGCCAAGACGATAACGGCCGCCAGAATCATCCACAAGATGCTATAGTTTTGAAAAGCCATAAAATAGCCTTCTACTTGGAGCAAGATAGACATCGGCACGATAATAAAGCTCGCCAGCATATTAGCGGCTCGGGTACTTGTCGCTTGGCTTGAAATCACAACGGAAGCGGAAACCATCAAAAAAGCTTGGATGGTGGTAAGTGCCACCGCCAAAATAATCGCATCGGGATCCATCGGCCCAACAACAAACGTTACGCCAAGCGCGTAAAATGCGATGCCGACATAACTGGCCATGACGGGTGGCAAAACGGCCGCCATGAGCTTACCGACAAACAGTTGATAGTTGGTTAGCGGAGTTGCTAAAAGGGGTTCAAGGCTTTTACGCTCTTTCTCACCTACAAATGCCTCTAACGCAATAACCAGGGAAAATGAAGTTGGGAAGAACCCCACTACTAAAAGCAAAATCGGTAGCGACCGATCGCTTAATAATGTTGCACTGTAATTATCAACGAGACCGGATAGCCAACGGGCTACGATAATCATTATTCCTGGAAAAAAGAGGGTTAACCCTGCGATTGGTAAAATAATACGCCAGTCACGCAAGGTATCTTTCACTTCACGCCGAGCAACAACGAGGGCTAAGCGCATAGAATTTAATAAATCAGGTGAACGTTTAATATCTGAAATCATAGTTTTAATGTGTAGCAGTATGCTGCCTAGCTTTGATTGTCTTTAACAATGCTTAGGTAAATTTCTTCAAGCGATGGGGTGATTTCATTTAGCATGACGGTCCCTATTCCTTGGCCTGCCAAAAACCGGACAATATTAGGATTATGCTCAGCCGGGCTATTGGATCGATATCTCATTTTGCAGCCGTCAATCGTATCAAAAGTCAATTCAGGAAAAGCTTGCTCGACCTCTTCCAGAGTAAATCGCAACGTACGATCACATTCAATCTCCATTAAACGATCACCAGAAAGTTGTCGCCGCAGTTCATCGGCCGTCCCTTGAGCAATAATCTCCCCATCCGTAATGATCGCAATCCGATCAGCTAAACGTTCCGCTTCATTTAAATTATGGGTTGTTAAGATGATTGCCCTGTTGTCTTGACCCAGCTCTTGAATCGCTTCACGAACCTGACGTGCACTGTGTGGGTCCATTGCAGAGGTAGGTTCATCAAGTAGCAAAACGGGTGGATTGTGCAACATCGCTCGAATAAGCCCGACTTTCTGCTTCATCCCTTTAGAAAACCCCCCCAAACGGCGATCAATCGCCTCATCCATTCCAAAGCGCCTGAATAAGCGATCGCCACGTTCACGAATAGAATTATCTTTTAAGCCGTAAAGTCGGCCGTAAAACAGCAGATACTCCATCCCGGTCATCCGTTCATAAAGTCCGGGCTGTTCTGTGATCATCCCAATAGATCGACGTACATCATCAGCTGCAGCTACCGTATCATGGCCGTTGACCAAAACATGGCCAGATGTCGGTGCCAAGATTGAACTTATCATTCGAATCGTTGAAGTTTTGCCTGCACCATTTGGCCCCAGCAGGGCCAACAGCTCACCTTCTTTGACAGAAAATGATATGCCTTTTACCGCCTCGAAATCTTCATATCGCTTGACCAAATCTATTGTTTCAATCATTTAAATTTACCTTCTACGGGAAGTTTGATAAGCACGGCTCTTACACATGCTCCAGTCTATATTTCGTTAAAGATTAGCTTGTTTTTCGCCGCAAGACCGTAATCAAAATTATAGTCAGCAAAATTGAGGCTGGAAGCCAATTAAACAGGCTGTTAGGTGTGGCCAATTCAATCGTTAACCGACCAACAATAAACCAAATCAAGCCAACCATTGTTCCATCAAACTGATCAATTTCAGATCGCCGCCAACGTCGGCCGAAAAAGAGCCACAATCCCCCAGCAAGATACCAGACAGACGCAAACAAAAACAATGGTACAAACCGCTCGATATTTGCGTAGACTTCTAAACGGTGAATCGGCTCAATGTAGATTGCCCCCACTCCATCCCATGGAAAGCCATAAAGCTCTTGGTTTATAAAATGTCCCCATTGCACCAAACTTAATCCGATAAGAACGCCAGCAACCGCTTTCAAAAAGACTGGACCATGAGCTATTTTTGTCCGCCAACAAAACCAAAACAAAACCAGTGAACCACCAAATAAAGCACCCCAAACATTAAGGCCTCCCCAACTAAAATCAAACAGGAAAGCAGAATTGTTTAGATAATCACTAGTGGCTAACACTCCCTGTGAAATAGCAATTGGCGAAAGAAAAACTACATCAAACAAACGGGCTCCAATCATTCCACCTAAGACGATTGAAATGATATAACGCCAAATCAACTGACCTGAAAAGTCATCATCAAAAACCGGCCGAGCCCCTGCAGCCCAGAACCCGATACCAATTGATGCCAATACGATTAACCCATACCAATAAATTGGAAAAAGCTCAAATGGACTGAACCAGATCGGATCAATGACAGCCGAAGTTATTATATTTGAGGCATAGGCAACGAATCCCGCACCAGTTGCCCCAAAAACAGCCAAGAAAAGCAACCATCGATTTATTCGGCAAAAAAGCGATTCATTCAAGAGTTATCCTCATTGGCTTTACCCATTAATTGACGATACACACTATAGAAACGCTGTCCAGCCGTGATCCATGAAAGCACAGCAACAATCCACATCGCTAAGGTCAATTGGCCCAAAATCATCAAATTGACAATAACCAGATAACGTTCCAGGCGGCCGAAAAAACCTACTTTACCGTCTAAATTTAATGTTTCAGCCTTTGCGCGTGCGTAACTCACCATAAACGATCCACCAATACCGGTGAAAGCGACAATCATCATTGTGGGATTATCAACCAGGTAGTAATAGTAAATGATTCCACCAAACAAAATGATCTCAGAGACTCGATCAAGGGTTGAGTCAAGGAAAGCACCAAACGGGCTGTAAGGCTGATTCATTTTTCGAGCCAAGGCCCCATCCATCGCATCAAGTGGCGCAAGTAAAATCAAAGCAATTCCGGCCGCTGTTATTCTGCCTTGACTCAAAAACCAAACAGCAACAAAATGGCCTAAAGTTCCAGCCACCGTTAGCATGTTAGGCGTAATCCTTAAAATCACAAAAAGGCTCAACAGTGGGTCAAATATCGGGTCCATAACATCCCGGGCCCACTGTGTAAAATCAAATTTGTCTTTTTTGTCGTTCACTTGCACGTTCTTCTATACCCCTAAAACTACAACTCATCCAGTCTAAAACCCCAAAATGGAACCTGCATTTCATCAGGAGACAACCCCCCATGAGAACCTGCCCGCAAAAATCGTGCAATATTATCGTTGGATGGATCAACCATAAGCAAACCATCTTCCATCAATAAATTAATGTCTCCTAGCCTGCGAGCAAACTTATCCATAAATGGTGCTTCTCCATACCAGCCACTATCAATCATTTCTTGACGCGTCATTGCTAATACACGATCACCCAGTTGATCACGAACCAACTCACCCACAGCCTCAGCTTCACCTTGTTGAATGTACCAGTAAGGGATACGATTTCCACCAGCCCCATTTAAAATTAATCTATTATTGATTTCTGGATAATCACTTAGGCGAATATGTTTTTCGGGTGTCAGGCGAATTTGCCCATGGTCAGCGGCTAATAAAACCACGGTGCCCTTACGAGCAGCTGGCGATAGTCCATCAAGTAGCGTTTGCTTGATCTCACGCCAGCACGAGAGCATTTCAGCTTTAACAGCGGGATGATCAGGTCCGTACAGATGGCTTAATGTATCAACATGGGGCCAGTAGGCCATCGTTACTAAAGGTCCGCTCTGTTTTTCGAGCTTATCCTTAATCTGCCACATCATCTCTGGGAAGGAAACTGAACCGATCTTTTCTGCGACCCCACGGCCATGCATGCGGCTCAAAGCTGAATTAATAATCTCTCGCCCTTTTATATCGATAGTCGGGACACCAGCAACCGCGTATTGCTCTGCGATCCCAGGTGCAGCTAAAAACTGTTCCGGCTCGAACCCAGCATCTACCATGGCATCACGCTTTGGTAGATAGAGTGGATGCAAGTTAATCATCATGTTGACCGCATTAAAGTCAGGGTCCAACAGGCGCAGTCCAACTAATCCGTGCTGTCCAGGAGCGTGGCCGGTCCAAATTGATGAAAGTGCATTAACAGTTGTCGATGGAAAAACTGAGGTGATCGTCTCCTTAACAACAGCTCGCTTAGCCATCTCCTGAATCTGCACATGGTCATCGATCAGGTTCTGCCCCATCGCATCTATTAAGATAAAGACAACACGCTCAACCGGCCCTTTTTCTAACAACGGCCGATAACAAGCATCTGGCAAAGGTGGCAACCCTTCAAATGGCAAGTCTAGCAAATTTGCAATCGATGGTCCGATATTTGCAATTGTGCTCCCAGCAGTTTTTCCAAACCCATAATCTGGGTAAATCAACTTCTCTTTCCAATTTGGCATGTGACACTAGTCCTTATTCTTCAAAATTTAACAACGCTGTTGAATTTCATTGGTATAATCATTTTATCAAATCAAGCAATCATTCGGAGAATTTTTAGCACATGGAATACAAAATTCATGGAACAACATTGCAAACCGTTGACCTAATCCTCGACAGTGGCGAATCAGTTTATACTGAATCAGGCGGCATGGCTTGGATGACCGGAAATATCGGCATGGAAACGAGCACAAACGGTGGCCTGCTCAAAGGATTTGCTCGTAGTTTGGCTGGCGAATCGATGTTTCTAACGACCTATACCTGTAATGGAACGAGAGCATTGATTACGTTTACGCCCGAATCTCCCGGTAGCATTATTCCAGTGAAATTAGGTGCAAACGAAAGTCGTATTTGCCAAAAGGATGCCTTCATGGTTGCTGAAAAATCAGTCAAGCTTGAGGTACATTTTCGAAAAAAGTTAGGGGCAGGTATTTTTGGAGGCGAGGGGTTTATCTTGCAAAAGCTCACAGGGCCAGGAACCGCTTTTGTCGAAATCGCGGGAGACGTTCGCTCTTATGAACTTGCAGAAGGGCAAACCCTAAAGGTTGATCCTGGGCATATTGCGATGTATGAGCCAACAATTAGCTATGACATTTCCCGAGTCACGGGTGTCAAAAATGTTCTATTCAGTGGAGAAGGGCTATTTTTAGCGACACTAACCGGCCCCGGCCGAGTATGGCTTCAAAGCCTACCGCTTTCAAATCTGGCAGCTAAACTAGCAGGATACCTCCCTTCAAAAAGATAGTTCTCAACCGGACCAACATTATATTAAAAACAAAAAAGGCCAGAGATAACTCTGGCCTTTTGTTTTTAACTTTGCGTATGCAGAGGTAAGTCTATTTCATTGAATTAGACATCTCTGTCATTTGCGTAGCGACACTGCTGTCAACAACCTGGTCTCCAACGCGGACAATAAGTCCACCAAGGATATTGGGGTTTACATTAACTTCAACATTGTCAGCTTTAAGTGAAGATTTTACTTTCTTCAACTCAGCATCAGTAAGTGGCAATGCGCTGGTTACAACAGCAGTACCACCTTCAGCTGAAACACCATCTGGAACTTTTGAGAAAAAGTCTGAGATAAGTGAACGTTGTTTTTTCTCATCGATTGCTTCACCAACCAAACGGTTAGCAGCAGCCATTGAAATTGCAGCAACTTGACTACGAAGGTCAGCTAAAACGCGGTCACGTTCTTTCTCACCGTCAGCAGCCGCAGCATCTTTGATGCGACGAGCTTCATCGCCAGCATCAGCTACGATTTTCTTTGCACTCTCTTCAGCCGCAGTAGCAGCTTCAGAACGTACTTTTCCAGCTTCAGCGCGGGCTTCATCTAAAATCTTTTTAGCTTCAGCGTCCGCATTGTCACGAGCTTGAGCAGCTTGGCGAGAGTCTTCTAATCCTTTCGCAATGCGCTCTTTACGTTGATCCAAAATATTGAGGATCGGTTTATATGCAAATGCATTCAGGATAGACATCAAAATGATGACACCTGCGATTTGCATGATTAAGTAACCAAGATTAATACCTAATGCAGCCATATCTTAAATCCTTTAATAGTTAGACAGGTTTTCTTTCAGATATAAAAAGAAGTTGAACCTATCATTCTTCACAATAATTCAGTTAATTCTAAAATTAGAATACGAACAAGATAATCAAGGCCACAACAAGGGCGTAAATCGCGATCGCTTCTGCAAACGCAATACCCAAAATCATGTTTGTCTGAATTTCACCACTAGCATCTGGGTTGCGAGCGATACCTTGAACGGCACCACTAGCCAAAATACCAATACCAGCACCTGCGCCAATCGCTCCTAACATTGCCAATCCGGCACCAAGAGCTTTAAGACCTGTTGCTAATTCTGCTGCTGCTGCTGCATCCATAAGTTTGAATCCTCCGATAGAGATTATTGTTTAGTTTTGTTTTTAAGTGTGGAAAATTCAAGTTCACCACACATGATACTTTGAATAAAAATTTTCTAATCGCTTCTAAATTAGTGGTGGTCATCCCCGTGGCCATGAGCCTCGGTTGCACCATTCATAAAGATAACCATTAAGAGTGCGAATACCAATGCTTGGATGAGACCCACAAAGAACTCAAGACCATAGAAGACGATGTTCGCAGCTGGTAGTAGGAACGCCATTACGAAAAGGAGAACCATACCAGCAAAAATGTTACCAAGAAGACGGAAGGCAAATGAGATAATCTTTGAAATGTCACCGACAAACTCAAGTAAACCTACCGCTACGTCAATTACACGAATCGGATTAGCTGCAACTTCTGCACCAAATCCCTTCCCGATGAATGGGAAGAATTTTGCCAAATAGGCACGTGCACCTAGGTACTTGAAACCGAAATAATAAACCATCACCATCGCTATCAGAGCGAATGCAAGGGTCATGTTTAAGTCAGTTGCTGCAGGACGGAAAAATGGAACGATAGTCCAGTCGGCCGCTTCAGGGTTCCGTCCCCACTTACCTTCGAGCTCAGCTGCTTCACCATGCGCACCGGGAAGATGGTCCATCGTCTGGACAGCTGCATTCTCATCTGTATTTGTTGAGCGAATCAAAAGATATTGGCCATCACGTAAATCGCCTTTATTCTTTTTGTCTACCTCATCAAACAAATGCTCTTCGTGAACGATTTCCAAGGCTTCTTTGTGGGATACTCCTTCAGCTTCCAATTCAAGCACACGCTTTTCTTCTTCGAAGAAGGGTTTATGTTCCCATAAACCGATACTATCCACTCCAGGAACCAATCCCATCCAGTTCGAAACCAGAATGATCAGGATGTAAGTCATGAAGTAAGGGAAAAAATCACGGGCTTTTTTCGTTCCAGAGATATTTTCCACAAAGCCAAATGCACCTTCTACAACCATCTCAAAGAAGTTGTAAAAACCGGTTGGCACTTCATCAGCCGTGCGAGACCTAGCCCGCAAGGAAAACCCAATAATCAACACGATTAACCAAGCGACCAAACTTGAGGTAAATGTATTGGTCCAGCAATTTGGAGAAAGCACACTGTTTCCAAACATACCGATGGTTCCAGGGTAACACTCACCAGGTAGCTGAATAAACGGCCGAACTGGTGCAATGTAACTGGCAAAGGGAAAGCTCATTAAAATGAGCACGATTACCGCTGGGATTGCTAAATATCTTTTTTTCATTCTTTAAGATTATCCTCTTGAGCGATTTGAGATTGTTTTAATTGCTCGACTTTCGCATTTGCTCTTGCCATTGTTCTCAGACTAATCTGAATCATCGCATAAAGCGTAATGGGAAAGCTGCCAAGCATTAGAATTATAGTTGCCCATTGACGCTCATTGTCCATCCACCGGTCGATAAGCGTTCCGGCACCAAAAGCGGCTGCGATGATAATGATTGCGACAAAGCCAATGACACAACCGACTTGGCCGATTGTGTTTGCAACTTGTATTGATTGGTTAATGTTCGTTTTTTGAGACACTAAAAATTGTAGATTCCTACATATTGTATCAGGTCGCTTTTGTGAAGCAATGCACAATCGAAGGAATTTTACCGTTACCTTGTAAAAAACCGGACACAACTAGCCTGGCAGTACTATTTTAACTGCAAGCTAGATTTTACCCAGTGAAATAAGCTTGAGCGGCCGAAAGTGTCCAATCAAATATTTGGCCAGGTACAACGCCTAACCATAAAATTCCAATTGTGCAGATCGCCAATGCAAACCCAGCAACACGAGATACAGGGAGTGGCGACTCATCTTCATTACGATAAAGATAGATCGCTTTAATCACATTTAGGTAATAGAACAGCGCAATAAAGGCCATCACAATACCGAACAAAGCTAACTGCCAATTTCCAGCTTCAACTGCAGCTTTAAATATGAAGAACTTACCAAAGAAGCCAGCGGCAGGTGGAATACCACCTAACGAAAGCAACGAGAAGAGCATGACAACTGCTAGCCACGGGTTACGACGACTAAGTCCATTTAAGTCAGATATCTCGTCTGATCCGGTCACGTTGCTAACCAAAATAATCACGCCAAAGGCTGCGATATTGGTGAACATGTACATATACAGATAGAAGAGAATACTGCCAGCACCATCAGGCGTGTATGTGGCTAAAGCAATTAACAAGTAGCCAGCCTGACCGATACCAGAATAAGCCAGAAGTCTTTTGATATTCGTTTGCCAAAATGCGCCAAAGTTTCCGAGTACAAGGGAGAAGATCGCCATGATAACGATAATCGTGTACCAGTTGTCTTGGCTTGGTGCACCAAAAGTCCCTGACATAAACAAGCGCAAAAAGACCGAAAAACCGGCCGCTTTCGAAGCGGTTGATAACAATGCAGTTGTACTTGTCGGAGCACCTTCATAAACGTCCAATGACCAAAAGTGGAAAGGAACGGCCGAAACTTTAAAGCCAAATCCAGCGATGACTAGAACCGAAGCTAAAACAAGCAGGCCTTCTCCAGAAACACCGTTAATTATTATTCCACTAGAGACAGCCTCCGCTACCGCTTGGATATTCGTCTCGTTTGTTAAGCCATATAAAAAGCTCATGCCATACAGCATCACAACAGAAGCAAATGCGCCGTAGACAAAGTATTTAATACCGGCTTCAGGAGAACGTCGATCATCCGTTGCAAAAGCAGCTAGGATATAGAAAGCAATACTAACCGTCTCAAGTGCCAGATATAGCATGATGAGATCGCCAGCCGCCGCCATTAAGTTGAATCCAACCGTTGCCAACAACATCAGAGCATAGTATTCACCATGTTGAAGCCGTTTCACATCTACCGTGAGCATCGCAGTAAGCATTGTCGCCGCAATAAACATCGTGCGGAAGACCATCGTGATCCCATCGTTGCGGAACATACCGCCCCATAACTCCTCTGATTGAGGGCCAGGAACACCCAGCCACGAAATGCCAATTGTTACGACGAGAGCTGCCAAAGCACCCCATGCCGTCATCAGACCAACATTTCGCTTCACATCACCTTTAGGGTGACGGCCGTAAACCAGAACAACTGCGGCAAGAAGGATAAGAATCAGTTCCGGTAAGATAGCCAAATAAGAGGTGACCATTAAGAACCTCCAAGTACACGTGCGATGCTTTGAGCAGCATCTTGGGCCAGCTCAGCGGCCGACATATTTGAAGTAGTAACCATCGCATCCTGAACACGAACCATGATCGGTTCCATTCCAGACTCAACGATGGGTGCGATAACTTGTGGGAAGACGCCGATTGCAACCATACAAAAGACGAACAAAACCATCACGAAGCGATCGATTGGTTTACTAGGTTTCATATCGTGCCAAGCATCTTCATCGTATTCACCAAAGAACACAGATGAGACAGCTCTTAGCAGATAAGCGGCCGTAAAGATGATGCCCAATACTGAGAGCAAAGCGACAATACGGTAAAAGCTAGCTGGATTAAGATTAAAAGCGGTGTAAGGACCACCATTTGCAGCAAAGTTTAGAGCATTGCCTTCCCATATCCCCATGAAAATCGGGAATTCAGCAACAAACCCAGAAAGACCCGGCATGCCCATTGAAACTAGAGAGCTAATCATGAACGCCACACCAGCCCAAGGAAGCACCTTGAGCATACCGCTCAAATCATCCAAGTTACGAGTGTGTGCCCGATCATAAATCACACCAACAATGGTAAAGAAGAGTGCCGTCATGATTCCATGGCTCACCATCTGGATACCAGCACCAATCATGCCGTTCAGTGTCAGTGTAGCAAAGCCCATTACGACCAGACCCATATGACTTACAGATGAGTAGCCGATCATGTACTTCATATCACGCTGACGCATGGCGATTAAGGCACCATAAACGACGTTGATCGTTGTGAGTACTATGATGAAAGGCATCCAGAATACTGCACCTTCTGGCAGCAGTTGGATACCCATGCGCATGGCAGCATATGCTCCCAGCTTCATTAGTACACCGGCATGAATCATTGAAACGGCCGTAGGTGCAGCCACATGGCCATCGGGCGACCAGTTGTGGAATGGGAACATACCAGCTAAGACAATAAAGCCTATAAAGATTGGCATGAACCATAAAATCTGTAAATCTGTCGCGAAATCGATCTCTGCCCAAACCCGAAGGTCAAAGGTGCGGAAACCAACATATTGATCCATCTGGAAATAAAGAACCAGGAATCCGATAATCGCTACAAATGAACCGATCAAAAGATAAAGGGACAGCTTCATTGCTGCATATTCGCGACGCTCTTTCCATCCCCAAATAACGATCATGACGTACATAGGAAGCACGGCTAATTCGTAGAAGAAGAAAAGCATCAAAGCGTCAACAGCGATAAATACACCGTGGACACCCGCGACTAGAAGCATAAAGAAGGCGTAGAACTCACGCGGCCGATCGGAGATACCCCATGAAATGAGGGTGCCACCTAATCCTACCAATGCGGTTAGGAAGACCAACGTAGCGCTCATCCCATCAACACCTGCAATCCAAGAAAAGCCGATGGATTCAATCCACGGTAATTCTTCAACAAAGCGGAGCTTTTGTTCCCAAAGGGCTTCAGATGGTGGGAGATTGCCAAGATACGAGAAGTAAACCCAAGCTGATAAAACCAACCCGAGAATCATTGTACCTAGCGCCAGCATTTTCGCATTCTCACCACGCTCTTCTGGCATCAACAAAATGATGATAGCCGTCACAATCGGTGAGAGTGTAATAACTGCTAGAAAAGGAAAATTTTCCATAAGACGTTCAGACTGTCAGATTATTATGTGGCCAGCGTATAAAACAGCTGACCCAAAAGATCTAACTAACTAAAAAAATGTAAAACAGTATCGTTAATAATTGCCAGAATCGCCTGAGGCCAGATTCCGAGGATCAGCATCATAGCCATAAGTGGCCAGATAACGCAGTGTTCAGTAAAGGTCATTGGCTCAAGGTGCCCAACCCATTCCGCTTTGGTAGGGCCATGCAGCACTTCGCCAATCCCTTTCAATATATATGCACCGGTCATTAGAAGGCCGATCATTGAAAAAGCAACTTGCCAGTAGAATGGTCCCCAAGCACCGCGAGTAATCATAAACTCACCAACAAAGCCATTTAGCCCTGGTAGGCCGAGTGACGCCATACTGGTAAAGATCAAAATACCGCCGTAAAGTGGCAACAGTGACCAAATCCCACCAAATCGTTTTAAGTCACGAGTATGGGCTCGTTCATAGATCACACCAACGAGGAAGAACATCCCGGCCGACGATAGACCATGATTGATCATTTGAAAGACAGCACCGTTGGTTGCAATAATCGCATCATGAGTTTGAGCTGGATCAAGTCCACCAGCACCAGGCAGTACCGCTTTGCCATAGCTATAAGCCATCACCGCAATTCCCAAGACAACAAATCCCATGTGATTAATTGATGAGTAAGCGACTAAGCGTTTAAAGTCCCACTGTCCAAAAGCAGCATAGCCACCAAGAACAATGCTTATCGCACCTAACGTGGCTAAAACACCAGCGGTCTGCATCGCCATTTCTGGGAACAAAGGAATCACCAAACGGATGAAGCCATATGCGCCTAACTTAAGCAAAACACCAGCCAGCATCATTGACCCGGCCGTTGGCGCTTGCGTATGAGCGTCTGGCAACCATGTGTGGAAAGGCCAGATAGGAACTTTGATCGCAAAGGCGATAAAGAAAGCCCAGTAAGCAAGTGTTTTAACTAGGGAAAGATTTAATCCAGTGCTTCTAGCAAACTCGAGAGGGTCCATGCTGACCCAAACGTTATAAAGTTCGGGGATGTCAAAGGTACCCGCTGAAATTCCGATTAGCTGAATCGAAAGCAGAAGGCCGAGCGAACCTGCCATCGTGTAAATAAAGAATTTAAACGACGCGTATTGACGATCAGCCCCGCCCCAAATCCGAACAAGAAAGTAAATCGGAACCAAGCTCAATTCCCAGAAAATGAAGAAGATCATCAGGTCAAGAGAGCCGAAAAGACCAAACATTGTTGTTTCCATCAACAACATGAGGGTCATGAAAGTTTTCACTCTCTCTGTGATTCCAAATGAGGCCAAGATACCCAAAGGTATAAGCACGGCCGTCAACAGCATCAAAGGTAAGCTGATGCCGTCAACTCCAACATGGTAGCTGGAGCCGATTGCCGTGAACCATTCTGCCTGCTGTTGGAACTGAAACGTCGGATCGATCCGATAGCTATCTGCCCATATAAACCACATCGTCAGAACCAGTGCAAGAGGCACAAGACTGAAGACAAATGCAGCCCGACGAATCACCCAGACTTCATCTTCAGGAATTAAGAAGAGGATAAGTCCAAGAATTGTGGGTACAAATATGGTTAGTGTGACGATATTGTCGATTAACCAGTCCATAAAAAATTACCTGTAACGATTGTCGATTTACGATTTTTGATTAACGATGAAATCGCAATTCAAAATCGTCATAAAAATCAGTTTAGGATGCCGTTAAGGACACCGGAGCGTAGAAGGATAAAGAATGCTGAGAAGACAAACGTAATCAAAGCAGACATCAGAGCGTACTCTTGAATCTTACCGCTTTGGAATGAACGCAGTTCCTTAGCCATGTCGCGGATCTTGAATGTGACCCAGTCAACCCCATCACCAAACACAGCACTCTCTGTGTTCTTAGACCAGTTGCCTAAGGTGTAGAACACTTTGGCGGTACCGTGCAAAATGCCGTCGATGATGGTGCCATCAATTAATTTGCCAACAATTTCTTCTGAGAAGTACACAGTTGGTTTAACAAATACCACTTCATAAAGCTCGTCCCAACGCCATTTGTCTTGCAAGAAGTTGTACAAAGGTGGTGTCAGAATCCGAATCATCGGATCTTCTTCCCCTTCTTCAAGTGGCTTGCGCCAGTACATCATCCAGCCTAGTCCTAAGCCGCCTAAAGCAACTACAACAGATGCGATAAGGGGAACCCAGTTCCAAGGCAAGGTGAAGATTTTATGTGGAATGAGATGTGCTTCGTAAAGCGTTTCAAACGGCGTATACAGTGTTGCACCGATGAAGTGATGGAAATAGTTGTAGAAGACGCTTTTGGCTTCGGTCCCCAAGAAGTTATCAGGGATACCAACCCATCCAGCCCCAATTGCAAACACAGATAAGATGATAAGTGGGGTCGTCATGTAACGGTCACTCTCATGTGCATGCTCTGCGAGAGGGCTGCGTGGCTTGCCTGCGAATGTCAAAGCGATTTGACGCATCGTGTAGAAAGCGGTCAAGAAGGCTGCGATACATAGGACGATGAAAACCATCAAACCGATTGGGTTGCCATCGTGTGACCAGTTGTACCAAGCATCAGCAAAAATTTCGTCTTTAGACCAGAATCCGGCCGTTACCAACGGGAATCCTGACAAAGCCAGACCACCAATCAAAAATGCCATGTAAGTAATCGGCATCTTGTCCTTTAAGCCACCCATCAGACGCATGTCTTGAGGGTCGCTGTGATGGTCATGAACATGTTCTGCTCCATGCTCCATTCCGTGAATAACAGAACCAGAACACATGAAGAGCAAAGCTTTGAAGTATGCGTGTGTAATTAAATGGAACGCGGCCGCAACATAAGCACCCACACCGATCGCTGCAACCATAAAGCCCAGCTGTGAAATCGTTGAGTAGGCCAAAACGCCTTTAACGTCGTTTTGAGCCAGTGCAATTGTGGCTGCCATTAAGGCTGTAAATGCGCCAATACCAGCAATGATCCAACCAACCATTGGTGTTGCTTCAAGCCCAACTGCAATGATTGGAAAAATGCGGAGAGCCAAGTAAATACCGGCCGAAACCATCGCTGCCGCATGAATCACAGCAGAAACAGGTGTTGGGCCTTCCATAGCGTCTGGCAACCAAACGTGGAATGGCCATTGGGCCGATTTACCAACCGTACCAGTGAAGATCATGAGCGCCATGATACCGATGCCTACTGCGCCAAAAGAAGAGCCCTCAATCGCAGCTTTGATCGAATCAGCCTGAAACGCGCTTGTATAGTTGAGCGTGCCAAACTGCTGGTAGAAAAAGACCAATCCCATCAACAGAACAACGTCTGCGATACGGGTGGTCATAAATGCTTTAATAGATGCTTCACGAGGTGGTGTACGTTTTGGATCGTCGTAGCTTCGGGCGTACCAGAAACCGATTAGTGAGTATGAGCAGAATCCCATAATCTCCCAACCGACGAAAATCGTGAGCAAGTTGTCTGAAACAACCAGAATCAACATCGCGCCAGCAAAAAGGCTCATCATCGCAAAGAAGCGGCCGAAGAGTGGTTCTTGCTGCCCATGATTCGGGATACCCAGTATCGCACCCGGTTCTTTACCAAAGTTATGGTAGCCAACTGAGTAGATAAAGATCATGAAGACGGCAAACGGCACCATGAAAAGCATGACAGCGTTTAACGGGTCGACTGACACACCAATCCGGAACCAGTTTCCAGATTGATTTTCGGCCGGAACCCAAGCATGCCCACCATGGTCATCGGCAGCTTCCCCGTGTGAGTCAGTTTCTTCGCCATGCGAATCCGCTTCTTCACCATGTGAGTCAGCCTCTTCGCTGTGTCCAGCATCCGCAGAATGCTCAAAAGCGGCACCTGTAGGTTCAGCATAGTAATCACCAATAGGTAACCACGCGACTGAACTTGCCACTCGAACTGGGTTTGCTTCAAATTCATGGAGGTCCGTGAGAAAGTCACTGGCCACACCAAAGAAGACTATCCAGCTAAGTACGAGAGCAGTTAGAATGCCCGCCCACGCAATCGCAAAGCTTGCAACCGCATTTCTTTTGGCATAGAGAATGATAATGACAAAAGCAAGGAGTGGGCCTGCTGGGATTAACCAAGTCAGGATTTCGTTTATTCCCATAAAAACCTTTTGTGTTCCAAATCAGGAATTAATACTTTAAGACGTCGAGTTCTTCAGTAATAACTGAGTCACGTTGACGATAGATCGAAATAATAAGGGCAAGACCGACAGCCGCTTCAGCCGCTGCAACAGTCAGAACAAAAATCGCCCAAGCGATACCGGTCGTACGTGAAGGGTCAACGTAACGCCAGAAAGCAACTAGATTTAAATTAACCGCGTTTAGTGAAAGCTCAACGGCCATCAACATAGCAACGGCATTGCGGCGAGAAAGTAAGCCGTATAAGCCAATGCAGAAAAGTGCGGCGGCAACCAGCAAATACCAACTAATAGGAACTGCATTCATAATTAGTGTCCCCCTCTTTCAACTTCAGCACCTTCGATCATCATAGCTTCGGCCGTTGCTTCCGCCATTTCAACTTCAGCTTCAGCACTTACTCCAACTTCTTGTGCAACCGCATCATCAGCTTCAACATCGGGGCGAGCCACGATAATTGCACCGACTAAAGCAACTAAGAGTAAAACTGATGCCAGTTCAAATGCTAAGACATATTCGCTTGCAGAAACAAAGCCGATGCCAAGCTGAACCACGGTACCATTTACCGCACTTTCGGCCGCAGGAGGCAAGAAAGCACTAGCCGAATTTGGGTCTAGGGTAAACACTTGATTGATAGTCGTCACAAAAACAATGAAAAGGAGTGCGGCCGCAAGACCACCCCATTGCCACTGTGAATTAAAAGCCGATTCAGTCGTATGCATCAAGCGACGAGTCATCATGATGGCAAAAATAACCAGAATCGAGATCGCACCGATATAGACCAGTAGCTGAGTCGCAGCCATAAACGCTGATTCGAGCAAACCGTACAAAATCGCTACCCCAAGAAACGAGACCATCATATAGAGGGCCGCGTGAAAGAGGTTCCGATTTGAGACGGTTTGAATGCCAGAGAATAAAGTCATGGCGCTAACTAGAATAAAGACGATTTGCATAATCACCTCAAAACGTGTGGATCACCACACTGAGATTAGTCGTGGGCCGGAGCCAAAGCGTGATCACCATGTCCGTGATCATCATGGTGGCCGTGTGCATCAGCACCTTCGACCAGAGCACCTGCAGAAACAGTTTGCGATGTAACTACATCGGAAGACATACCACGCGCTTCTGCGTTATTACGGGCAAATATTAAAGCACCCGTTCCAATTAAAAGATTAAAACCAAGATGAGCAACGATACGCCAGAAATGCCATGCACCCGTTTGATCAGAGCCAATAAACAATCCGTCTACAAGCGCAGTAACCAAAATCAATACCAATGTGAGTGGTACAAGAAACTTCCAGTTAAAGTTCAACATTTGGTCGATACGGACACGTGGGAAAGTTGCTCGGATCCAGATGAATACAAAATAAACTGCAAACATCTTAATGAAAAAGACCAAGAAGCCGATAAATGCAGGTACGACACCCGAACCACCAAGAGCTAATGAGATCCATTCCCATAAAAAGACGCGGTATCCACCAAGATAAATCGTTGCAAATAAGGCTGACATAAAGAGCGTACTAATGAATTCCGCTAAGAAAAACATTCCAAACTTCATGCCACCATATTCAACATGGAAACCAGCCACAATTTCAGATTCAGCTTCAAGTAAGTCAAACGGGGTACGGCCGGTTTCAGCTAAAGCTGAAATATAAAAAACAGCGGCCGAAACAGGAATAACCAGCAAGTAAGGGATAACCTGAGCTTCAGCAATGCTGTTTAACGACATCGAACGGGCCAAAATAATTGGGATAAGGAGTGAAATGACCATAGGCACTTCATAGCTCACCAATTGCGCAACAGCTCGAAATGCACCTAGAAGTGCATATTTATTATTTGAACCCCAACCTGCAAGAAGAATGCAGACAACAGAGACTGAACTAATTGAAAGGATGTAGAAGAGACCGATGTTTAAATCTACCCCAACCATGTTGGCGGTAAACGGCATAACGGCCCACATCAACAAAGATGTCATCACAATAAGGAAAGGAGCAATGTTATAAGCCGCTTTATCAGCTCCATATGGGGTGACAAGTTCTTTCGTCAACAATTTACCAACGTCTGCTACCGTCTGAGCTAATCCAAAGCGACCACCAACCCGGTTTGGGCCGATACGATCTTGCATACGAGCGATAACTTTACGCTCGAGCCAGATTAAGAAAAGAACAATCAGCAGACAGAAAGTTGACACCGAAATAATGCTTATTAAGTCAACTAAAAACTCGACCAAGTTTGGGGAAACATTTGGCCCAAAAAGATCTCGAATTAAAGGACCGAAGTCCATCGTACAGAAAATCGCTTCGCTATCTACACACATAGTTTTTACCGACCTCCCTTATAGCCACTCGAGGGCACCTTTCGCCCACGCATATGCCAAACCATCAGCAAGTAAGATAATGAAAAGTGCCGTTGCACCAATGGCAAACAAGCTCAATTGCCCATAGGCGGCCGCAATTGGGAATAAGAAGACAGCTTCCACATCAAACACAACAAAGATAAGTGCATAAATGTAATACTGAACCTTAAATTGAACCCAAGAGTCACCTACGGCTTCAATACCACACTCATAAGTTGAGTTCTTAATCGCGTTTGGCTTTTTAGGGCTAAGCAACCACTGAATTAAGATGGGTGCCGCCGGGAAAATAGGCGATATTGCAATAAATATTCCGATAAATTGAAGATCGTTTAACACGTTGTCTCCTCAGTCAACTATTACGGCTAAAATCTAGCCTTTGACCGGTTTGAGTAAAACTTTGTTTTATCGACAAAATAAACCCCTGAGAAGCTTTCTCAAGGGCGTCATCTATTCAAAAGCTATTGAATACTATGGTCTTATCAATAAGGTATCTGCAAAAACAATTTAAAAGTAAGATTATTTTTGACCAGATTTTAAAAGGTTAAGGAAATGTGAATCGATTGTGAAATCTTTTACATTTATAGCACATGGGACAAAGAGGGGCAATTTTAGAAGAGCGTTTAAAAAGCAAGATAGGGGATGTAAAAAAAGGAGTTACAAGACCCTTATTAATAGCGGTAATTTTAACGCATAAGCGAAACCCCTTGCGACTTATCGCTCAGCATTTTATTTGTTGGCAAAATCAGTTTAAATAATGCCTCTCATATTGTTTCTCGCAACTGAACGTAAAAATCTTGTTTAAAGTAAGTTTGTCTGTACAAAAATCCCACCCGCTTAACACGTTTATACAGGTAAAATACCTATACTTCGCCTATGGCTAGATTTGCAGATCCCCACCAACCTTGGAGTCTTGATGAAAGTTAACGGAACAATGAGCTGTGTGATGATGGGTTCGGAATCCCTGTTAATTCAGTGTGCAGAACTTTGGATTCAGCAGGGAAACAGGTTAGTTGCCATCATCACAAGCGCTAAGCCGATTTTAGAGTGGGCCCAACAAACAAATATTCCAATTATCTCCCCCAACAAACAGCTGGCTAAAGAGGCTCAAGCCTTCGAATTTGATTATCTATTTAGCATTGCGAATTTGTTGATTGTTCCAACCAACCTTTTGAAGCAGGCTAAAGTTGCCGCTTACAACTTCCATGATGGCTTACTACCAGGCTATGCCGGACTCTACACACCCACTTGGGCGATTATCAATCAAGAAAAACAGCATGGAGTAACCTGGCACCAACTAGAAGCGACAATCGACACGGGCGACATCGCAGTACAAGATCGATTTGAGCTTGCGGCTGATGAAACCTCGATGTCATTAAACGTCAAATGTTTTGAAGCAGGAATCAAAACATTTAGCCAACTGCATCAACACCTTTCAAGTCAAACATTAAACCTCCAGCCTCAAAATCTAAATCAACAAATCTACTATGCCAAGTATCAACGACCGTCGGCGGCCGGCACGCTTGATTGGAACCAACCAGCCGAAAACATCGATAGCTTGATACGCGCCCTCAATTTTGGCACTTACGACAATCCATTGGCCCTACCAAAAATCTACTTGAAAGATCAATTTGTATTTGTCACCAATACGATTTTGACCCAAACGCAGAGCCAGGCCCCAGTCGGATCTATTGTCACTGCAAATCAAGATGGGCTCACAGTCAGCACGATCAGCACCAACATCCGATTCGAAGAATTTCTGACAATAGACGGCCGTAGCCTGAATGCGCTAGATTTACTCAACGAATTTGAATTTCAGATTGGTGACACACTTCCTCAGCTAACAACTGATCAAAAAGCCGAAATCACCCAATTGCATCAGCGTATCGTGCGCTCAGAGGCAATCTGGCGCAAAAGACTAGCGAATTTGGTTGAAATCGAAATCCCCTATGCCAAAAAACAGATCAATAGCGCAGTAGAATCTGAAGCATCCCTTCAAAACCTTTCAGAAACAACAGGTGTAGATCATTTAACCGCGCTGATTGCAGCATACCTTTTACGGCTGAGCAACCAGCAGAAAGGGACTGTTTTGCTCCAAACACCACAAAGTTCAACTGCATGGCCAACCTTATTTTCAGAACAAACGCCTCTACCAATATTACAGAAGGCAACGGTTGATGAAACACTTCAAGCAATCGCTAAAAAGATTCAGCGCAGCCATCAAGCAGAATCCTATTCACATGACTTACTCTGGAGAGATCCAGTCCTAAAACATTTAAATGTAACCGGTTCAAAACTACCGCTCTCAATCGCTATAGAACAAGGGCAGTCCCACTGGGAACGTGAAAACCAGACTCAGCTACTTTTTCAAATTGGCGCTGAAGGCAAATCGGTCAATTGGGTTTATGACAAAAATGTTTTTACGGCCGAGAGTATCCTACAAATGCAAAAGCAGTTTGCTGCGTTTATTGAGGTTGTTAATCAGCCACAAAATCAGACCCTTTCCTTTGATAGTGTCTCGCTTCTGACTCAGAGCGAACAAGAAGAGCTCCTCTACACTTGGAATGACACCTGGCAGGACATTCCGGCTGATCAATGTATCCATCATCAGTTTATGGCCCAAGCGGCAAAAACCCCGGATGCCACGGCCGTCATCTATTTAGAAGAAGAGATGACCTACCGTGAGCTAGACGAACGCTCAAACCAGTTCGCTCACCATTTAATTGATTTAGGCGTAGCCCCTGATGTTCCGGTTGGGCTGTTTCTTGATCGTACATTTGATATGTTTGTCGCTCTCTATGGCATCCATAAAGCAGGTGGGGCCTATTTGCCCCTCGATCCGGAATATCCGGCTGATCGTTTGGCCTTTATGGTCGCTGACACAGCAACCCCGGTGCTAATCACTCAAAATCATCTAGTTAGCAAGCTACCTGAACACAATGCAGCAGTTGTTCGAATCGATGCCGATTGGCAAGAACAGATTAGCCGTCTGCCCATAACACCGCCCGAAACCGCAGTAACTTCAGCCAATCTAAGCTATCTGATTTACACCTCAGGCTCAACAGGCACCCCCAAAGGGGTCATGATCGAACACCGCAACGTCATCAACTTCTTTGTTGGAATGGACGAGCGCATTCCACACGAAGCTGGGCAAAAGTGGCTAGCGGTTACCAGCCTCTCGTTTGATATTTCTGTACTGGAAGTTTTTTGGACCCTATGCCGGGGCCTGACTGTTGTTTTATACAACTGCGATCAAGAAGGGACACCCAATGCAAAACTATCAAGCAACAATGCCATCGACTTTAGCCTGTATTATTTTGCGAGCGACGAGGCAGAACAGGGACTAACCAACAAATATGAACTGCTTTTAGAAGGAGCCAAGTTCGCTGACGAAAATAACTTTTCGGCCGTCTGGACCCCCGAACGCCATTTCCATGCCTTTGGCGGCCTGTACCCAAATCCTTCAGTAATAAGTGCCGCGCTGGCCACGATGACTGAAAACATTCAAATTCGGGCTGGCAGTGTGGTTTTGCCACTGCACCACCCAGCACGCGTGGCTGAAGAATGGGCCGTAGTCGATAACCTCTCAAACGGCCGGGTGGGCATCTCATTCGCGGCCGGATGGCAGCCAAACGACTTTATCTTCCAACCAGACAACTTCGCAGACCGTAAAAACATCATGTTTGAGCAAATCGAAGAAGTCCGCCGCTTATGGCGGGGTGAAACGATTACCTACGAAGGTGGGAACGGCCCTGTCGAAACCCAAACATTGCCTCGGCCAATACAACCTGAACTGCCCACTTGGGTTACAGCGGCCGGAAATCCAGACACCTTTCGCCAAGCCGGAGCCAACGGCCATAACTTATTGACCCATCTTTTGGGGCAAACGGTTGAAGAATTGGGTGAAAAAATCGACATCTATCGCCGAGCCTGGTGCGAGAACAATCATCCGGGCACAGGGCACGTCACAATCTTACTCCATACTTTCATTGGCCCAGATTTAGAAAAAGTTAAAGAGATGGTGCGCAAGCCGATGACCGACTATCTACGCAGTTCCGTCTTTTTGATCCGGCAGGCAGCGTGGAGCTTCCCCACCTTCAAACAGAAAGCGAGTGAAACAGGGCAAACGCCTCAAGAGGTCTTCGACAACCAAGAGTTGAGCGAAAGTGAGATGGAGGCCCTGTTAGATCATTCATTTGAACGCTACTTTGAACACAGCAGTTTGCTGGGCGATTTCAAAAAAGGAATAAAAACAGTCAATGAGCTCAAACGCATCGGGATCAACGAAATCGCTTGCCAAGTTGATTTTGGGGTACCCACGGCCGACACACTGGCTCATCTGCCCCACTTAAACCGGCTACGCCAATTAATGACACTTATTAAGGAAGAGAACGAAAAAGATTATTCGATTCCAGCTTTAATGGAGCGACATGGTGTTACTCACTTCCAGTGCACCCCATCGATGATGGGAATGCTCATCGTTGAAAGACGACAAAAAGCGGCCCTACGCCATTTGAAGGTCTGCATGCTGGGTGGTGAAGCATTGCCGCAGGCTCTTGCAGGTGAAATGCTGACTCACCTGCAAAAAACAGGCAAATTAATCAATATGTATGGGCCGACAGAGACGACGATCTGGTCAGCAACGCAAGATGTTGTCTCAAATGAGCAATCGATTCCGGTTGGTAGGCCAATTACCAATACGGCCCTGTATATCGTCGATGAGCAGCTTAATCCGGTACCGCCCGGCTTACCTGGAGAGCTGCTTATTGGGGGGGATGGGGTTGTGCGGGGTTATTTCAAACGGCCGGAATTGACGGCCGAACGCTTTGTTCCAGATCGTTTTCGCCGCGAACAAGGCCACCCTGAAGCCAGAATGTATCGCACCGGTGACTTGGCCCGCTTCCAGCAAGATGGCACCGTCGACTTTTTAGGCCGTCTCGACTTTCAAGTTAAATTGCGCGGCTTTAGAATCGAGTTGGGAGAAATCGAAGCCCTATTGGCAAAACATGACTCTGTGCGTGAGGCTGTTGTGACCGTTCGAGAAGACATTCCCGGCGACAAACGGATGGTCGCTTATTTGATTCAACAATCAGGCTATAAGATCAATCCGGCCGATCTGCGCCAACATCTAAAAGAAACGTTGCCGACATTTATGATCCCAGCTCACTTCATTAAGATGGTAGAGTTTCCACTCACCCCCAACCGAAAGACTGATCGCAAAGCGCTACCAGCACCGAATGCACAGCTAAATGAAGCAGAACCGGCGGCCGACTTTGAACCACCTACCAATGATTATCAGAAACAAATAGCTGAAATTTGGCAATCAGCCCTTGGCATCAGTCGGATCAGCATTCATGACAACTTTTTTGAGCTAGGCGGTCACTCAATTTTAGCAGTGCAAGTTCACCGACAAATGCGTGAAAAACTGCAGATTGAACTAACAATCGCTGATATGTTTCGCTATGCGACAATCGCATCTGTCAGCAACTTCATAGGAAACCAAGATGCCCCGGTGCTGGCCGCGCACCAAACTGCCCTTTCTCGTGCAGCAAAACGAAGAAAAGCTTTAGGCTTAGATAGAACACGTCGAAGCCGATAAAACCTTTATGACAAATGAATTCTTAGGCAATGAAATTGCCATTATCGGTATCGCCTGTCGTTTGCCAGGCGCACCAAACCCAGAAAAATATTGGCAGAATCTACGGGATGGGGTCGAATCCATTCGACATTTTACCGATGAGGAGCTGCGTGAAGCAGGGGTTTCAGAAAAACTCATTCAGCATCCGAACTACGTCAAAGCAGGGGCGCCACTTGAGGGGATGGATCAGTTTGATCCCACATTTTTCAACATGCGGCCGCGTGAAGCTTTGGTCATGGACCCCCAGCATCGACAGTTTTTAGCCTGCGCATGGGAAGCCCTCGAAGACGGTGGCGTTGACCCCACTCGCTTCAACGGTGCAATTGGTGTATTTGGTGGCTCTGGGCACAATCTTTATTACCCTTTTAATGTTTTAACCAATCAGTCGCTGGTTGATTCTGAAGGATTGTTTTTGCTGCGACACACAGGAAACGACAAAGATTTTTTGACGACTCGTGTCTCATACACGTTCAATCTAAAAGGGCCTAGCATCAATGTACAAACCGCCTGTTCAACCTCGCTGGTTGCGCTCCACATGGCGAGCCAATCGCTGAATCAAATGGAATGTGACATGGCCCTCGTCGGTGGCGTCACGCTAGAGATGCCACATAATCGGGGCTACCTGTATCAAGAAAACGAAATTCTATCCCCAGATGGTCACTGCCGGGCGTTTGATGCCGCCTCACAAGGAACGGTATTTGGCAGTGGAACGGGCGTTGTTCTAATCAAACGGTTGAGCGATGCATTGGCAGACAATGATCCGATCCAAGCGATTATTTTGGGGTCGGCCGTCAATAATGATGGTGTCGACAAAGCCAGCTATCTGGCACCCAGCCCTGAAGGGCAAATGATGGTGGTTGCTGAAGCGCTTGAAATCGCTGACGTTTCTCCAGAATCGATTGGTTATATCGAAGCTCACGGCACAGGGACCCCGTTGGGTGACCCGATTGAAATGCAGGCTTTGACCCAAGCATTTCGACAGAGGGCTCAAGCCTTACAGCTGAGTGTAGACAAAACAGGCTTTTGTGCCGTTGGCTCAGCCAAAACAAACATCGGTCATCTAGACACGGCGGCCGGTGTTGCGGGTCTGATCAAAACGGTTCAGGCACTGAAACATGCGGAGATTCCGGCAAGCCTACACTTTGAACAGCCGAATCCGATGATCGACTTTGAGCACAGTCCGTTTTTTGTGAATGACAAACTGCGTGAGTGGGTGGCCGATGACAATCACCCAAGGCGTGCAGGGGTTAGCTCGTTAGGCGTAGGTGGGACAAATGCTCACGTTATTCTGCAGGAGGCTCCGGTCCGGCCGGAAAGCGACAGCCCCAAGCGGGCTATTTCACTACTCACACTTTCAGCCGTTACTCCGGCAGCTCTGGCAGGCAATCGCTTGGCTCTAGCTGAGCATCTCAAAAACAACCCAAATGTCAGCTTGGCTGATGCAGCTTACACACTCCAGTTGGGGCGCAAAGCGTTTAAGCAAAGGCAAGTCATTGTCGGACGTGATTCTGTAGCATTGATTCAAGCGTTGGAGTCAAGCGCGCGAAAGAGCTCTGTCATTCAAACCGTCGCGGATACTCCGCCAAGCCTCACCTTCATGTTTCCCGGTGGTGGTGCTCAGTATCCAGATATGGGACGAGACCTTTACGATACAGAACCGATTTACCGACAAGCGGTTGATCAATGTTTAGCCATACTCTCTCAGGAAACCTTCAAAGATATTCTATTTCCGAAAGCCGACAATTTTGAGGCAGCAAAAACCGCTCTTAAACGGCCGACAAACTCATTGCCAGCCGTATTCATCACTGAATATGCGTTAGCCATGCTCTGGAAATCTTGGGGCATTGAGCCTCAAGCGATGATCGGCCACAGCATGGGTGAGTATACGGCCGCCTATTTAGCTGGGGTCATGTCACTACCAGATGCGCTGGCCATTGTGCAATTACGCGGAGAACTATTCGAAACGCTTCCGGCTGGTGGCATGGTAAGTGTTTCAATGCTTGAAGCTGAAATCCGGCCGCTATTAGACAGTCGACTGTCAATCGCCGTTGTGAACAATGCTGAAGTCTGTGTCGTTTCAGGTGAGCTAGAAGCGATTGATGAACTCGAAGATAAACTATCACGTTTGGGAGCTGCATTTAGCCGTATTCAGATTGATGTAGCAGCCCATTCCCCAATGCTTGACCCGATTCTTGACCCGTTTGAAACGCATATGCGTACGGTCACTTTGTCACCACCTAAAATACCGTTTATTTCTAATGTGACAGGCACATGGATCACGGCCGAAGAAGCAACTGATCCATTGTACTGGGTATCTCATCTGCGCCAGCCAGTTCGCTTTGCAGACGGAATAACCACCCTGTTGGCCCAAGAAAATCAAGTATTGCTCGAAGTTGGACCAGGGCAAACCCTGATGGGGCTGGTCCGATCTCATCCGGCAAAAAAGCGAGACCAAATTTCGGCCGCCAGCATGCGTCACTTTAAAGAAAATACAGCTGACGATCATCAAATTATTTTGACGCTTGGCAACCTATGGGCGTGTGGGGTCGAGATCGATTGGGGAAAATATTATGGCACTGAAAAGCGAAATAAGATCCACTTGCCAACCTATGCATTTGACACTCAAAAATATTGGCTTGAGCCAGGACATGAGCTATATGCGGCCGAACCATCTGCAACCGACGGCTTAACCAAAGTCCCCAACATCGATGATTGGTATTACACAACTGACTGGCACCATGACCGCCAGCGCTTAACACAGCCAAACCCGCTGCCCCAAGAGACTTGGCTCATTTTTAGTGATGGGGTTGGGCTCAGTGAACTGATTCGAGCCAATTTAATCGGCCAGCGTCAAACTGTCGTCACAGTGAGTGCTGGAAATCGCTTTGAACAAATTAACCGGCAAAGTTTTATTATCCGGCCGGAGCAACGGAGTGATTATGAGCAGCTGCTTCAAACGCTCATACAGCAGTCACTACAACCGGACCATCTGCTCCATATGTGGACCGTTTACCACGCCGATGGTTCACATCCAGCTCAAAAAGCTTATCTTAAAAGCCAAACCTATGGTTTCAATTCGCTGGTTCAACTAACTCAGGCATTAGGAGATTTAGATAGTGACAAGCCGCTCCAAATGACGGTTGTTACCAACGGCACACAGACGATTGGGCATGAGGATGCAAATTGCCTTGAGAAAACGACTCTCATCGGCCCATGCAAGGTAATCCCACGCGAATATCCTCAAATCACATGCCGACTCATCGATGTGACACTCCCACCAAACACCAAAAGCCAAAGCTGGTTTTTTCGCGATGACGGAGAAATTGAACAAACGGAAATGGTGCGGCTTACAGAACAGTTGATGCAAGAGCTGTGGGCAGATAAAGATGAGTCACTCTTAGCTTATCGGGATACGGGGCGTTGGGTGGCGAAAGTTTCGCCCAGTGTGCCAACAGATTTCCGGCCGACAAAATCACCCTCGCGTTTACACAAAGGTGGTGTCTACCTTTTAACTGGTGGATTGGGTGGAATAGGGCTCACACTGTCGCAGTATTTAGCAGAAGAATGGCAAGCGAAAATCATTTTGCTTAACCGTACACCCCTCCTTGAGCGACATGCTTGGCCCAGCTGGCTGGAAAATCATTCTCCAAACAATCGAATCAGCCGAATTATAAACAACATCAAACGGATGGAAGCGGCCGGAGGTGAGGTGCTCGTTTTAAGCACCGATGTCACGGACATACACCAAGTAAAACGGAGTGTTAGGGTTGCTCAAAAACGATTTGGCCCTCTAAACGGTGTCATTCATGCGGCCGGTGTTATCGATGACGACCTCATCCAAATGAAAGACTTAGCGGCCGCTGAAAAAGTTATTCAGCCGAAAGTATTGGGTGCGATTAATTTACACCAAGCGTTACAAAAAGTAAGCCTTGATTTCATGCTGCTCTTTTCTTCAACCAGCACGCTTCTGGCACCTCAGGGACAGGTTGATTATGTGGGTGCAAATGCGTTTTTGAACGCATTTGCACAGCAACACAACAAAAATAAAGATGGTGCGATAGTGGCACTAAACTGGGGTGTTTGGCAGGAAGTTGGCATGGCGGCCGCCACATCCCGTGGTGATTTAGGTGCGATTTTTGGTGAAGAAACGGGGCATCTGCTTTTAGGGAAAATGACAACTGATTCAGCGGAGCGAACTGAATTCACGGCCGACTATCGTACTGATGAATTGTGGATGCTCGATCAACATCGGATTCGGCAAGGAGCTGCTTTAATTCCTGGCACAGGCTATTTAGAGATGGCAGCGGCCGCAATTCAAGCCACTACAAAACAGAATAAAACGCACAAAAAGACGGTTCATATTCGTGATTTCTTCTTCTTATCACCTTTAACGGTGCAAGATGATGCGACACAGCGGATCGCAATTACGCTAGAACCACATGAATTTGGCAAAGAGTCTGTATTGAAGGTCTCGGGTCGGCAAGACCGACATGTGACAGAACATGCCCGTGGCATCATTTCGATAATCAATGAAAAACCAGCTGTCTCACACCTTGATATGGAACTGATTTGGGCACGCTGCCAAAAAGAGCATATTGAATATGACCAACTAACCCAAGGTACCCGCCAAGAAAAGTATCTTGATTTCGGCCACCGCTGGAAAAATCTCCGCGATGTATGGTTGGGTGATAACGAATCGCTGGCTTACCTGTCGTTACCACCTCAATTTGCGGCCGATGCTGATAATCTTCGCCTGCATCCAGCCCTGCTTGACTTGGCAACCACTCACGGGCTTCCCTTGCTAGATGACTATGCCCAAGATACAGGCTTGTACGTTCCCTTTGCTTATCACAGCCTAAAATCATATGCGCCTATCCCGACTCGAATTTTTAGCCACATTCGCTTGAGTTCCCAAACTAACCGCTCAATGCCGGTATTTGATGTGACCCTCACATCTGATACTGGTGAGGTTTTGGTTGAGATTGAAGGGTTCTCGATGAAGCGCATGACGCATACTGAAATGCTTGCATTACAGGCAAATAATGGGAGCACCAAGCAACTGGCTCAAAATGAGACTTGGCTGCAAAAAATGATCCAAGCAGGTATCAAACCAGATGAAGGGCTTGAAGTTTTCAAAACAGTTTTATCCCATGAAGTGCCAGCTCAACTCTTTGTTTCATCCATTCGCCTCAAGGCGTTAGAACGAGCCATCGACTCAAATAGCACAGTGACAAGCACAGAGGAAATAAACATTGAGCGGCCGAACCATTTGGGCAGCGACTACACAGAACCACGCAATGAAATTGAATCTGCGCTAGTAACATTGTGGCAAGATTTAATCGGAGTTCGACCAATCGGAGTCGAAGATGATTTCTTTGAACTTGGTGGTCACTCACTCATTGCGGTGCGGCTCTTTACTCGTATTCGAAAGCTGTACGATGTTGATTTATCACTGGCATCCCTCTTCGAGACCCCAACGATTCGACAGTGTGCAGATCGGCTCATGGCTGAATTAGGAATCGAAGACAGCTCAATCTTGACGGCGCCAACAGCTCAAGAGCTGCAACCACATCCAAAACAAAAATGGACCCCTCTCGTACAAATTAATGCAGGGAAAGCGGGCAAGATGCCATTCTTCTGTATTCATGGTGCAGGGGGAAATGTGCTTAACTTTCAAAAGTTATCGCACCATATAGGGTCAGATCAGCCGTTTTATGGACTGCAAGCGCAAGGGGTTGATGGCACATTGCCAGCTCTAACCTCTATTGAAGAAATGGCAACCGTTTATCTTAAAGCGATCCGTACTGTTGTGCCCAGCGGCCCATTTTTGTTAGGTGGCTATTCAGGTGGTGGAGTTGTGGCATATGAGATTGCACAAAAACTCAAATCGGCCGGAGAGCAGGTTCCGCTTGTCATTTTCATGGACAGCTTCCATCCTAAAATCGAGTCTCAACGGATACCGATTGGTGAACACTGGCGACAAATGGTCCAGTGGGGACCAGGCTATGTGCGCGAACGTTTAAAGGCGAAAGAAGCAAAGAAAAGTGAAGCGAAAAAGACGGCCGATGCTTTGCATTGGGTCGCCAATCACCCTAGGCAAGTCGTACCTTTAGAGTTTCGCGAACCATACATCGTGCATCATTTTTTGACAGCATTACGCAAATATGACACCCTGCCCTATGATGGCCGGGTGGTGCAATTTACGGCGAGTGAAACCTGGATCGTTTACCAGCACGTGGGTGCTGATCGAGGCTGGGCCGACTTGATTCCAAATTTAGAAATGCTAACAGCTCCGGGTGATCACGACCAGCTATTTTTAGAGCCCAATGTCCAAGCGCTAGGTAGCCAGCTTCAAAGCTTAATCAAACAGGTGAAGGCAAAAGAATCGCCCACACCTTCCCACGACTAGTTTAAATAGTTGGTGCGGAAAAGATTAGCTGAATCAGCATTAAGAATGGCCAAGCACAGGATGAACTTCATACGGTGCCTCGAGCATCGCAATCTCTTCGGCCGACAGTTCAATATCAACGGCGCCTACAGCATCCTCTAAATGTTCAATTTTGGTTGTTCCAATAATAGGTGCGCTAACGGCCGGTTTACTCAGCAACCACGCCAAGGCTACTTGTGCGGGTGTATCACCACGTTCGGCCGCGACTTTCATACAGGCTTCCCCCACATTAAAGTCACTATCTTGCCCATATAAAAAGTCTCCAAACTTATCGTTTTGAGATCGATGCGACTTGTTCTCATTTCGGGTTCGTGTACCGGTGACCACACCACGTGCCAACGGGCTCCATGGAATGACCCCAACCCCCTGATCTTCGCACAAAGGAAGCATTTCACGCTCCTCTTCCCGATAAACTAAATTATAGTGATTCTGCATCGAGATAAATCTTGCCCAGCCGCGTGCGTCTGAAATGCTTAAAGCTTTCATAAATTGCCAAGCAAACATACTCGATGCTCCGATGTAGCGTACTTTTCCAGCTCGTACGACATCATTTAAAGCCTCTAATGTCTCTTCGATAGGTGTTTCATAGTTCCACCGATGAATCTGATAAAGATCGATGTAATCGGTCTGGAGCCGTTTAAGTGAAGCATCCACTTGATCAAAAATATGTTTGCGAGACAGCCCACCGTTATTAATACCCTCCCCCATTTGAGCATTGACCTTTGTGGCGAGGACAACATCATGCCGTTGGGCATATTTTTTCAAAGCACGGCCGGTCATCTCTTCACTGATGCCGGTTGAATACATGTTAGCGGTGTCGAAAAAGTTGATTCCCAATTCGAGCGCACGCTTAACATGAGCATGACACTCATCTTCACCAATTACCCACGGCCGCCAATCCAGAGAGCCATAAGTCATCATTCCTAAACAAATTTGGGACACTTTCATCCCACTATTTCCAAGTCGATTGTATTTCATGATCGTTTATTAGATTTCCGTTTTTGGCAATTTTAAATCGATTCTACGACGTTTCATCATTTAGCCAAACGAGTAAGTCGGCTATAATCGATAGCTTTTTCAAAATAGCGTTGGATGTGTCACAAATGAAACCTTCAAAAATTTATTACGGCTGGTGGATCACTATCGCTCTAGCGATAACAGAAACGGTTTCATGGGGGATCATCTTCTATGCCTTCTCAGTTTTTATTACCACAACCGAAGCGGAGCTAGGCTGGACCCGTGCACAAATTACTGGGGCTTTCTCTTTATCCTTGTTGATGACAGCAGTTGGATCTTATCCGGTAGGTTGGGTATTAGACCGCTACGGCAGCCGGGTGCTCATGACAACCGGGTCGATCATCGCGACGGCGCTTATCTTTGCACTTAGCCAAGTCGAATCGCTAACGATGTTTTACATTGTATGGGCAGGATTGGGGCTCACCGCGTCGGCCGTCCTTTATGAGCCTTCTTTTGTCGTTGTGGCCAGATGGTTTACTCGCTTTCGGCCGCGTGCGTTAGCGATCATCACTTTTGCGGCCGGGTTTGCCAGTACCATCTTTCTCCCACTAACAGACACGCTTATTCGCAACTTCGGCCGACAGCAAGCTTGGCTTGTTTTAGCCATCATTCTCGGCGTAATAACGATCCCACTGCACGGGTTGTTTTTGCGAAAAAGCCCAGAGAGCATGGGGCTTGCCCCTGACGGTGAGCCAGCGGCCGAGATCGACCTATCTCTTAAAAAGGCTGGAACAACGAGCGGAAAAACATTGCAAGAGGCTATGCAAGAGACGACTTTCTGGTGGTTTGCTTTGGCATTTGGCCTGTCAGCGCTTTCAGCCATTGCAATTCGCGTCCACTTCATTCCATTTTTGATTGACGGTGGATACTCGCCAGAATTTGCAGCTTGGGTGGGTGGTGTCATCGGAGCGATGCAGGTCGTCGGCCGCTTGGCGTTTGCACCAGCCGGGGAACGGATCAGTTTAAAGTCAATTGTCGTGGGAATCTTTCTGTTGCAAGGTGGGGCGATTATGCTGCTCATGCTCAACCCAACCTTAACGAGCGTATGGACCTTTGTTGTGCTGTTTGGGGCGGCTTATGGGGCTTCAACTTTAGTCCGCACAGCGATGCTGGCTGACCTGTATGGAGGTGACAGCTACGGCCGGATCAGTGCTGTTCAAGTGACGATGATGCGTGTGGCGAATATGTTGGCCCCTGTTGGAGCCGGACTAATTTATACAGCTAATGGGAATAGCTAC